>CAJXSW010000143.1 GCA_913060645.1 uncultured Dokdonia sp.
AACAGAATTTGCTCTCGTCTAATCTTAAGAACTCGTAGATTTGCAGTTCTAAAAGCGGTAGGAAATAATTGTAAGAATCTGACATATTTTCCGTCATAGAAACGAGGAACACTTTTTGTACCTTTGTTATCAAAATATATTGATTATGTATCCACCAGATTTAGTAAAACCTATGCGTGAAGACCTTACCAGAAATGGCTTCACAGAATTACATACAACAGACGACGTACACGCTGCAATGAAAAAAGAAGGAACAACTCTTATGGTTGTAAATTCTGTTTGTGGTTGTGCTGCTCGTAATGCACGTCCAGCTGCTGTACATGCTACAGTAAACGGGAAAACGCCAGACAACTTATTTACTGTGTTTGCAGGAGTAGACGGCGAGGCAACAGATCTTGCACGTTCTTTTATGGTACCATTTCCTCCATCAAGCCCTTCTATGGCTCTTTTTAAAGATGGCGAGTTAGTACATATGTTAGAGCGTCACCACATTGAGGGAAGACCTGCAGAAATGATTGCAGAAAACCTTATGGATGCTTTTAACGAGCATGTTAAGTAGTCTGTAGACTTTAGTCGCTAGACGGCAATAAAAAATAAGCCACTCTTTTTAGGGTGGTTTTTTTATGCGCATGAATTTTGTTTTCAACGCGCTTTCGCGAAAAAGTAACATTTCAAACTACAAGGTTTTGCCATAGGTAACCTTGTAGGTATGAACCAAACTGCCGACATTTGAGATTATAATCTATCCCATTCCTTCAAAAGATGATACAAGAACACCAAGAACTAATAGACAACACCATCACCTTTGTAAAAACTACCCTTGCAAACGCCGAAGGTGGTCACGACTGGTTTCATATAGAACGGGTGTATAAAAGCGCCGTAAAGATTGCCGAAGGAGAAAAAGTAGATGCTCTCGTAGTAGCTCTTGGCGCATTATTGCATGACATCGCAGATTCAAAATTTTTTAATGGTGATGAAACGATTGCTCCTAAGATGGCAACAGAGTTTTTATTAGGTCAAAACTGCGATAGTACCGTGATTGAGCATGTCGTTCAGATTATAAAAAACATCTCCTTTAAAGGAGGAAATAAAGCGCAAGCGTTTACATCTCCAGAGCTAGATGTTGTACAAGATGCAGATAGACTAGACGCTCTAGGAGCCATAGGGATTGCACGTACCTTTAACTACGGTGGGTTTAAAAACAGAAAACTCTATGATCCAGCAATAGCACCTCAGCTAGATATGACAGTAGATGAGTATAAAAAAAGTACCGCTCCTACCATCAATCACTTTTACGAAAAGCTGTTATTATTAAAAGACCGAATGAACACCAAAACCGGTAAGAAAATGGCAGAGAAACGTCACCAATATATGGAAGGCTTTCTAGCCCAATTTTATGCCGAGTGGGAAGGATTAAAATAGCAGATTACACCTCATTAAAAACCCTGAATGTCAAATGACATTCAGGGTTTTTTTATTCAAATTTTCGCGAAAGCGAAACTTGTGATCTACTTTTTAAGTGCAATTACTTCCTCTTGTTTTAAGTGCTCTGCAAAGAAGCCCATCATTGCTTTATACAATTCTAGCGTGTTTTCTTCTTTACCAAAACCGTGACCTTCATCGTACTTTACCATGTATGGCACCTCGACTCCGCGAGCTCTTAACTGCTCCACAATTTGATCTGCCTCGTCTATATTTACTCGAGGATCATTTGCTCCTTGCACCACAAATAAAGGTTTTACAATCTTATCTACATGTAGGGCTGGAGAAATTTCATCCATGATTTTCTTCTCTTCTGGCTTGTTAGGATTGTACCAGATGGTATGTAACATATCACGATACTTCTCCCAGTACGCCGGGATAGTTTCCATAAAAGTATGCAAGTTACTCACACCTACATAATCTACACCACAGGCATATTTTTCTGGTGTTTTAGTCATTCCGCGTAGCACGGCATATCCACCGTGACTTGCACCGTAAATAGCAACTTTATCTTTGTCAATCTGTCCAAGGGAAACTGCATAATCAACACCATCTTCTACATCATCCATCGCTTTACGACCTATTTGTCCAAAACCAGAGGTGTAAAATTCCTTACCATATCCGCCAGAAATTCTAAAGTTTACGGCTAGCGTAGCATATCCACGGCTAGCAAATAATTGTGCTTCTGGGTTAAAACCCCAGCTATCACGTATTCCTTGCGGTCCTCCATGCGGATTTACAATCATAGGCACTTTTTGACCTTCTTTTACCCCATTAGGCATGGTAAGATACCCGTGTAATGTAATCCCATCACGACTCTTAAAAGTGATAGGAGTCATTGCAGCCATATCTTGCTCCTCAAGCTGAGGAAGAATTTTATACAGTAACGTTACCGTATCCTCTTCCACATCATAGAGGTGATACTCGCCTATAATGCGATCGCTCGTTACCACCACCATCATTTTACTCTCATCATCTGTGCGTCCTACTACATAGAAATCTTTGTCTCCAAAATCTTTCTGCAAACGCTTTTGTACCTTTTTGTAAGTATCACTTACAGGTACGATAACCGCCTTCTCACCATTGTGCGAAAAATAATCAATCTCGTAGTTACGCTTTCGCGAAAGCGTAATTCCGCTCACATCATACGTCTCATCCTTGTACATCGTTGCTAACACCTTATTTGCTCGCAAGTCATAACGCTGGATCTCTATTTTATCTGTCTCAAGATTAGAAACCACATAAGCCGCATCCGGATTATCTGAAGCATAATCAAAACGACTGATACCGAAAGTTTCTCCAAAAGGGACTTCCATTATTTTTACAAACTCACCGTCTATATTGTAAAGCAACTCCATGTCTACGCCATTGATAATTCTTGAGATTGCACGTAGGTTTCCATGCTTGTCAAAATCATATCCTGCTACCGGTGCATCTCCAACCTGTACGGTGTACAGCTTCTCAATAGCACCCGTGTTGATGTTTAATTTATAAGGCTCCTCTTGTGCAGGGTTGTCCTTATTCATCTGCACGATAACGTGATCTTTATCTTCTTTAAGAACAGCTAGTACGGCTACGCGTACCTCATCAAAAGGTGTTAACTCTTCATTACCGCTACCGTCTAGATTTACTCCAAACAGATGGTAGTTTTCATTACCTCCTTTATCTTGAGAGTACACTATGCGATCTTCACTTGCCCAGAAGTAGCTACGTATTAAATCTTCCTGCTGTTTTACAAGCTTGATTTCAATTTGTGTAGCAGTATTTTTAAGAAATAAATCTCTTTTTCCATCTTCTCTACGCTTCATGTACGACAAGTACTTTCCATCTGGTGAAAGTTTAAACGCATAAGCGTCTGGCGTCTGGAAATAATCTTCTACTTTATATTTAAAATCTCCATCTTCTTGAGCAATTAGCTTTGCAAGTGACTCGCTTGATGACGGTAATGATGTATTTCCTGGGAGTGTTTTTTCTGTTTTCATTAATTGTAATGGATAGTCAGTACCTAGCTGAGTGTAGGTTCCTGAGATGTTATCATTTGTAATAGTCCCAAGATACTTCATTTTTAGTTTTACACTTGTTATAGAAATCTTATTTTCTTCAAGTGTGGCGCTGACTGCTGTGTTTTTACAGGCCTTTTTCATAGCTCCTCTATTACGCTTTCGCGAAAGCGCAACAACCCCTATTAAACATTATATCCAATTGATTTTTAATATCTTTAGGAGAGATTCAAACAAGCAACCCTTATGAAACGTCGTTCCTTTCTTCAAAAAAGTGCTGCAGCCAGCGCTGCTTTTACTATCGTTCCTAGCTTTGTGTTAGGTGGAAATCATATACCTCCTTCTGATACTTTGTATATAGGAGCAATAGGAGTGGGTGGTCGTGGCGGTGGCGTGGTAAATGATCTTACAAACTATGGTAAAGTGAAGTTTGTAGCTATGTGTGACGTAGATGATAAGATGGGTGCTGCGAGCTATGCCATGCATCCTAAAGCCAAAACGTATAGAGACTTTAGAGAGTTATATGACAATCATATTAAAGAAATAGATGCAATAATGGTGGGAACACCAGATCACACCCATGCTACCATCGCATTACCTTTTATGCGTGAGAATAAACATGCCTATGTAGAGAAGCCTCTTACGCATAACATTTACGAAGCTCGCTTAATGGCAACCGTAGCACAACAACAAGGCATTGTAACCCAGATGGGAAACCAAGGAGCTTCTGGTGATGGGATTAGAGTAGCGCAGGAGTGGATTGACGCTGGAGTAATTGGCACTGTCTCCCGTGTAGACTGCTGGACTAATCGCCCCGTTTGGCCACAAGGATTTAAACATATTACAGAAGGACATCCAGTACCAAAAAATCTAGATTGGGATCTATGGTTAGGACCCGCTTCATACCGTCCGTATAATGAGAATTACTTACCATTTAAGTGGCGTGGCTTTTGGGATTTTGGTACAGGAGCCATGGGAGATATGGGTTGCCACATTATGGAAACTCCATTTAAAGCATTAAATCTAGGCTTTCCTTATGAAGCCGAGGCTAGTTGTACGAGCATCTGGTCTGGTGATTTTGTGGAGGCAGATTATCGCGAGGCTTGCCCACCAAGTTCTATTGTAAGACTCAAGTTTAACTCGCCTACGCAAGGTGACGTGGGACTAAACTGGTATGATGGTGGAATTATGCCGGATTTACCTAGCGAACTAGGAGAAGGAGAGAAGCCAGGTGATGGCGGTGGTGGTAGCATTTTTTACGGTAGCGATGGCATTATGGTTACAGATACCTATAGTGCAAACCCGCGACTACTACCTAGCGAGCGCATGAACGATATGGCGGAAATACCGCAAACTATAAAAAGGGTAACCGCTGGTCACGCAGGAGAGTGGATTGAGGCCTGTATCAATGGCGGTACTACATCATCACCATTTTCTTATGGAGGGCCGCTTACGGAGGCTGTACTTATGGGCAATCTTGCGATTAAAGCTTTCCAATACAAAGAATTGAAAGAAGGTAAAAAATCAGGAGACTGGGATCCATATAACTATCCTGGTCGTCGTACGATTAAGTGGGACGGAGATAATATGCGTGTAACTAATTATGAGGAAGCAAATGTTTGGGTGAAGCGTGACTACCGCGAGGGATGGGAGTTATAATTATTTCATTTAAAAACAAAAAAAATCCGCAATCATACGATTGCGGATTTTTTTATAGAAATGAATAGAATGACCTATTTTGCTTATTTCTCTCTCTTTTCTGCTTTTTTCTCTTTGGCAGTTTTAGTAGGTTCTTTCTTCACGTTCTTCTTTGAATCTTTACTCTTTGCCATAATACCTAATTTTAAATAGTTGTTATTTAATAATCATCCATTTCAGTATCCCAATCTATTTATCAAGAACGTAGCGTTGTGATTATTTTATCTAAAGATAGACGAACCTCTAAATTTTTAACGAGATATTACTCTTTCTTTCTAAAACTCAGCCTTTCTCTTCTCAAGAAATGCCGTTGTTCCTTCTATAAACTGATCAGTTCCAAAACAACCTCCAAATTCTTCAATCTCTGTATCATACCCATCTACACCGTCCTCATAACCTGCATTTACAGCATTAATTGCCGCTGCGATTGCCATAGGTGAGTTGCGCATGATTTTACCTCCTAGCTTTTCTGCAAGTGGCAGAAGCTCTTCTTGTGCTACAATGTGATTGATAAGACCGTAATCAAGTGCAGTATTTGCGTCTATCATTCCTGCAGTCATAATCATCTCCATAGCACGTCCTTTACCTACTAGTTGTGGTAAACGTTGTGTACCTCCATATCCAGGGATAACTCCTAAGCCTACTTCTGGCAGTCCCATACGTGCATTATCACTAGCTATTCTAAAATGTGCCGCCATCGCAAGTTCTAGTCCGCCACCTAGTGCAAAACCATTAATTGCAGCGATAACTGGAGTTCCCATATCTGCTACATAATCAAAAAGCATTTCTTGTCCCCTGCGAGCAAGTTCTGCCCCTTCAGACTCTGAGAAATTTGCAAACTCTGAGATATCTGCACCTGCTACAAAAGCTTTTTCGCCAGAACCGGTTATAATTGTAACGCGTACGGTTGCATCTTCTTCCGCTTTCGCGAAAGCGTTATGAAGTTCCTCAATAGTCGCTTTGTTTAAAGCATTAAGCTTTGAAGGACGATTGATTGTGATGGTAGTGATACCGTTTTCTGTAGTTGAAAGAATATTATTGTACATAATACTATGTTGATTTTTAATGTTGGTTCGTATAAAGCCTTAATCGCTATGCCTTGAGACTTCTTATTTTGGAAAAACAACCTTAAAAATGGTTCCTTTTCCTTCTTCTGAAGTAAAGGTAATACTTCCATTATAGGTCTCCATAATATTTTTTACCATTGCTAGTCCTAGTCCCATCCCACTTGATTTGGTAGTAAATTTAGGTTCGAAGATTTTGGCTTCATTTTCTTTTGTAATGCCAGTTCCATTATCTATAACACTAATCTCAACCTTAGTATCTAGCTCTTGTACTGCTACGATAATATTAGGGTTATCTGTGTCTTTTGTAGCTTGTACTGCATTCTTTACGAGATTAGTAACCACGCGAATCAGTTGCGTCCTGTCAAAATTTGCAAACAGCTCTTCCTTTTCACTAGAGAAATAGATGTAACGCTCATTAAATATATCTACAGAAAGCTTTACAATATTAGGCACATTAAGAATCTCGCTTTGCTGCGCTGGCATGTCTGCAAAGTTCGAAAAGGCACTAGCACTGTCTCTTATACACATCTGACGCTGCCGACGAAGAGGATA
>CAJXSW010000144.1 GCA_913060645.1 uncultured Dokdonia sp.
CACTATCCTCTTCGTCGGCAGCGTCAGATGTGTATAAGAGACAGTGATAAGCCTATCTCATCTGACAGTTCGCTTAATGTGGGTGGTGCATCCATTCTCGCAATAATAATTTGCTTAGCACGCTTTATTTTCTGCACATTATCCTCATCTACAAGGAAAGGACATTGCTCAATATCTGCATCTGCAGGGCGATTAAAATATAGACTAAGCAGCTCATAAGCCTTTCCTTTAAAATATAATTTCTGGATAGAAGGATGCAGGCTGTAATTCATTAACTGATTGAGCACAATCGCCATACTAGGAGAAATGCTTCCATCTTTATAGTATTTACGATCTTTATTTTCATCACTCAAGAAGTGAATGAAACTCGCCTCGTTTGAAAATAAATTGTGAAACTTTTTAATAGACATCAAGAGTGTAACGACCCAAGTTTCTGGGGCTAGCTCTAAATTCATAGGTAAATCCCGCTGCGGATTGTACAGTAATAATGAGTTTTCTTCTTGTATAGGTAGCTGATAAGCGCCATCATTAAAATTAAAAATAGCTGCCCCTTTCAAGCAAAAGTGAAACTGGATGTAACTACTATTTACCGTACGCTCAACTTGCTGTTTTTGAGCAGATTCATTATCAAATCTTAATATAAAAAAGCCATCCTCTATGAGGGTTTCATTAGTTAGGCTTTCAGCGTTGTTTTTTTGTGATACATCCATAGCAAAAGTAATTATTTTATTTAGAATCGCTCTAAATAAACAAAATAGCAAGGGCATCTACTTTACCGTAAACACTGTGCTTCATGTAAAATTACGTCTTCTATCGTTCATTTTACACCTTGTACGATATAAATGATACCGCTAGCGTTATTTTTTTAAGAAAGTGACTATTACTTTTGCGTCCCTGATAGTATCAGAGGAAATGAATATTTGCTTTTGAAAAGACAACGATTTTACGCCATAGGTATTAGTTACAAAAAAGCCGACGCAACTACGCGCGGTCATTTTGCAATATCTGAAACTGCTCAAGAGGCAATTCTTAAAGGTGCCAAAAATGAAGGAGTAACTGCTCTTACTGTTATTTCTACTTGCAATAGAACAGAGTTATACGGCTTTGCTCCAGACGCAATGACTCTTGTTAAAATTCTCTGCGAGCACACCCATGGAACCATAGAAGAATTTCTTGATGTTGCATATTTACATAAAGGCGACGATGCAATTGCACATCTCTTTAAAGTAGGGACTGGTCTTGATAGTCAGATTCTAGGTGACTTTGAGATCATTGGCCAACTCAAAATTGGTTTTAAGCGTGCTAAGAAATTACAACTTATCAATCCATTTATGGAGCGATTAGTAAATGCTGTTATCCAAGCTAGTAAACGTATTAAGAACGAGACAGAGATTTCCAGTGGTGCTACCTCTGTGAGCTTTGCAGCTGTTCAATATATTATGGCTCGCGTTCCTTATGTTTCAGACAAGAATATCCTTCTTTTTGGAACTGGAAAAATAGGTCGCAATACTTGTGAGAATTTAGTAAAGCATACTAAAAATGAGCATATCACGCTTATTAATAGAACTAAAGAAAAGGCAGAGAAAATTGCTGGTAAATTTAATTTACTCGTAAAAGAATATGCAGATATACAAAGTGAGATTGCACAAACGGACATCCTTGTAGTTGCTACAGGTGCTCAGAAACCTACAATAAGTAAAGAATTACTACACAGTAAAAAACCGCTACTTATTCTAGATCTCTCTATTCCTAAAAATGTGTCTAATGATGTAGAAGATCTTGAGAATGTCACGCTCCTTCACTTAGATCAATTATCAAAAATGACAGACGCGACCTTAAAACGTCGCCAGGGTTATATTCCTCAAGCAGAAGCAATCATTGCAGAAATCACAGACGAGTTTAATGTGTGGTTACAAACTAGAAAGTTTGCTCCTACCATGAAGGCTCTCAAAGTAAGACTTCAAGAAGTACAAGCTACAGAGATTGAAAATGTACGTAAAAAAACGCCAGATTTTAGTGAGGCGAGTGCAACTGCTATGAGTGACAAGATTATTCAAAAAATTACAAATCAGTTTGCGCATCATTTACGCAACGCAAACGGATCTACAGATCAAAGTATAGCACTTATACAATCTATATTTCAACTCGAAAACGACAATGAGTAAAACCATACGAATTGGTACTCGAGATAGCGAGCTAGCACTCTGGCAAGCTAAAACCGTGCAATCACAACTAGAAGCAAACGGATACAAGACTGAACTTGTACCAGTAAAATCTACTGGAGATCTTATCTTAGATAAGCCACTCTACGAGTTAGGAATCACAGGTATTTTTACAAAAACGCTAGATGTTGCAATGCTTAACGGCACCGTTGACATTGCTGTACACAGCATGAAAGATGTTCCAACCGCCTTACCTATAGGGATTGTGCAAGCCGCGGTTCTTAAAAGAGCTGCAACTGAGGATATTCTTGTACATAAAGGAGCACCAGACTACAAACAACCATGCACAATTGCTACGGGAAGTTTAAGAAGACAGGCTCAATGGCTCAATAGATATCCTAACCATCAGACTACAGATTTACGCGGTAACGTAAATACACGACTTCAAAAACTGGAAGATAGTGACTGGACGGGTGCCATATTTGCAAAAGCTGGATTAGAGCGTATTGAGGTACTTCCAGAAAATTATGAAGTACTAGACTGGATGCTTCCTGCACCAGCACAAGGAGCCATGCTCATTGTCGCGATGGAAGAGGATCAATTTTGTCTAGATGCATGCGCCACACTAAACCACAAGCCTACGGCTTTGTGCACTTATATAGAACGTGAATTTTTAAAAACATTAGAAGGTGGCTGTACAGCACCTATAGGAGCTCTTGCAGAAGAAATAGGAGACGACATACGATTTAGGGGAGTATTATTCTCTCTAGATGGCGCTACAAAAATTGAAGTAGAGCAAGTTGTTTCAAAAGCAAATGCTGTTGGTTTTGGTACAGATTGCGCCCTTGATATTCTTGATGATGGAGGACGAGAGTTAATGAAGGAGATTAAGAGTAGTTTAAAAAAATGACCGTGCTATCCACAAAAAAATTAAAACCAAACCAGCGAGAATTACTTCTCAATGCAGGTTTACAATTTGTGGAATATGATGCGATACGCACACAAGAGGTTGCTTTTACGCTTTCGCGAAAGCTGAAAAATATTATTATCACCTCTCAAAATGGAGTACGTGCTTTATGTAACAACCTTTCTAGTGAGCAATTAGAAAGTATAGAAAGTTGTTTTGCTGTTGGCATAAAAACAACAGCACTTCTAGCCGAAAATGGCATAAAAGTGACAAAAACAGCGCAAAATGGAGAAGAATTGGCTCATTTTATAGCCAAAAACCATAAAAACGAATCATTCACTTACTTCTGCGGGAGACAGCGCAGAGATGAGTTACCTACATTACTCAAAGAAAATAATGTAGCGTGTGAAGAAGTGGTGGTTTATGAAACACATCAAATAACACAGTCTTTTGACCGTACATTTGATGGTGTATTATTTTTTAGTCCGAGTGGTGTGGACGCTTTCGCGAAAGCGAACAAAAACACACCCGCAATAGACAGCATAGCGTTTTGCATAGGTGAGACCACTGCAACAACAGCAAGAGTACACTTTAAAAAAGTAATCGCGTCTAATGCAACAACAATAGAAAGTACGATTGCGAAGGCGGTGAAAATATTGAAAGAATAATCTAGAACTTAACTGTCTAGAAAAACATAAAATTGTCCCCTCGAGCGCAGTCGAGAGGTTCATTATAAGAGTACAATTAAGTTCTCGACTGCGCTCGAACAGACCTAGAGATATGAGCATAAAAAACGACCTATTTTTAAGAGCACTTAAAGGAGAAACTGTAGACCGTCCACCAGTATGGATGATGCGTCAGGCTGGAAGATACCTTCCAGAATTTATGGAAATCAAAGCAAAGTATGACTTCTTTACACGCTGCCAGACTCCTGAGCTTGCGAGTGAGATTACCGTACAACCTATACGTCGTTATGGGATGGATGCAGCCATTTTATTTTCTGATATCCTAGTGATACCGCAGGCAATGAATATTGAGGTAGAAATGAAGCCTAATGTAGGGCCGTGGTTACCTAACCCTATACGATCTACAAAAGATGTGGAGCAAGTAATTGTTCCAGATATCGATGAGACTTTAGGTTATGTGATGGATGCCATTAAGATGACTAAGGAAAAGCTTAATGACGAGATTCCATTAATAGGTTTTGCAGGGTCACCGTGGACGATACTATGCTATTGTGTACAAGGTCAAGGGTCAAAAAACTTTGACAAAGCAAAGGAATTTTGTTTTACACAACCGCTAGCAGCTCACGCTTTACTTCAAAAAATTACAGATACTACCATTGCTTACCTTAAGAAAAAGGTAGAAGCAGGTGTAAATGCTGTACAGGTTTTTGATAGCTGGGGAGGAATGCTCTCGCCAGTAGATTATCAAGAATTCTCTTGGCAATATATACAGCAAATTATTGACGCACTTAAAGATGAGGCGCCAGTAATTGCTTTTGGGAAAGGATGCTGGTTTGCACTTGATAAAATGGCAAAATCTGGAGCATCTGCACTAGGTGTAGACTGGACGTGCTCTGCACGTAACGCTCGCTACCTTACTGGTGGTAACATCACGCTGCAAGGTAACTTTGACCCTACTCGTTTATTCTCTCCGCCTAGCGAGATCAAGAGAATGGTGCACGAGATGATTAATGAATTTGGTAAAGACAAATACATTGTAAATCTTGGTCACGGTATTTTACCTAACATTCCTATAGAAAATGCAGGTGCATTTATAGAAGCTGTAAAAGAATACAAAGCATAATGAACGTCTGGGCTATTGTCAAGTCTATGGCTTTTAAACAGCTATGGAGCCTTTTTTGGCTCAGTGTACGCCATCCCCGTTTTGTGATTCCTACCATAAGAGGGACACGCAAAACGGTTGCTATTTGCAATGACTTGTATGGTAAAAGACAGCACCTCAACGGCCCAGAAAATGCTTTTAGACACGCCCTGTGGAATATGATTATCGTGCACCTCAGTGTGCAACGAGGCATACCACTGCAGCGCTCGCTGGCGTGGACAAAAAGTTTTACAGACTGGCACGAAGATTTTTCTCCTAATGCACCACTGGAGCGTGCGATGGACTTGCATAATAATCGCGTGGGACGTGATCTTATCACAAGCCTTTGCGGGCAAGACGAAGAACAACTTGTAGCACAACTGCTGGAGATGGTTCCGCTTTCGCGAAAGTGTACTAGCCTAAAAGAAATCCAGCCTTGTGATACGATACTGGTTCACTTAGAGTGATAATTTAACCATATGTAAACAGGCTATGGAGGGCAAAACAAATACTTTTGAGTATAATTTCTAGCTATGAGAACATTCTACAATAAGCTGAGTTTACGATACACCGCACTTAAAAGGAGCTGGACGCCACAGCAAAATTTATTTTATGGTTTTCTCACGTATGTTTTAGTAGGAACTTTACTCCTGAGCTTACCTTGGTTACAAAAGACGAGTGCTTCAATACTAGATCATCTTTTTATTGCAACCTCTGCAGTGAGTACTACGGGGCTGGTTACGATGTCTATTTTTGACTCATATAACATAGGAGGACAATTTGTTATAATGGCACTTTTCCAGCTGGGAGGTATAGGTTACTTGACCTTTACTACATTTATGCTGCTATCTACTACCCATAAAATAACACCCTGGCATAAAAGTATTCTCAATACAGAGTTTACATTACCCGTTACTATACGTATCAAAGACTTTTTAAAATCTGTAGTACTGTATACGGTAATAATGGAAGTTCTAGGTGCCATATTATTCTTTATTGCTTTTAAGTCAGATGGTATGGGAACGGGAGAGGCAATCTGGTCATCTGTTTTTCATAGTATAAGTGCTTTTTGTACCGCTGGTTTTAGTCTTTTTAATAGTGGATTTACACCTTACGTAGATAATGGACTCATAAACTTTACCATATCAATGCTCGCTATTTGCGGTTCCCTAGGTTTTATCGTGATTACAGACGTGGGCTTATGGATAAAAAACAGAACACACTCGCTTAGCTTTACAACAAAGATTGTCGCAATAGGTTCGCTTATACTTCTAGCTTTTGGATACTTATTTTTTTACTTCTTAGAGCCGTCCATCTCAAGTTTGAGTGGGTCAGCTCGAGTGAGTGCTGCATTTTTTCAATCTATGACCGCGATGACTACAGTAGGTTTTAATACTGTTGACTTTGGTACTTTTGTATTACCTATGTTACTTGTAACTATATTTTTGATGTACATAGGCGCCTCTCCTTCTGGTACAGCTGGAGGTTTGAAAATTACGACACTTACCGCCGTATTTGCCATAATGAAAAGCAGACTCAAAGGATCTAAAAACATCACCTTTTTAGGAAAACGCATTCCTTATGAGCGACTATACGTAGCAACATCATCTTTTATATTTTATACAACACTTATTTTTGTAGGGACGTTTATACTCACATTTTCAGAAGATTTTGATTTTGAAAATATTTTATTTGAAGTAGCCTCTGCACTTGGTACTGTGGGTGTGAGCACTGGGATTACTGGAGATTTAAGCAGTATAGGTAAGATTATTATCATAATCCTTATGTTTATAGGTCGACTAGGTGTACTTACCTTTGGCCCTGTCTCTTATACACATCTGACGCTGCCGACGAAGAGGATAGTG
>CAJXSW010000145.1 GCA_913060645.1 uncultured Dokdonia sp.
CTACACTATCCTCTTCGTCGGCAGCGTCAGATGTGTATAAGAGACAGCAATGATAGGGGCAGAGGTTTCTACATTTGCTTATGCTGCGGGAGTAGAGGGTGATAACAACCGTTTTATCTCAGGTAACGTGCTTACTGGCGATAAAATTAGTCCAGATGGAGCTTTAGGTTTTTATGCGACGGAATTTGTTGCTATCCCAGAAGGTGATGATTATGAATTCTTTGGGTGGAATAAGCCTGTTTTTGATAAGATATCTCCATCTAGAGCACTTACGTTCTCATGGATGCAACCTAATAAGAAATACGATCTTGATACTAATACAAATGGTGAGCACCGTGCGTTTGTAGTAACAGGAAACTATGAAGAGGTTTTTCCTTTAGATATTTACCCTATGCAAATCCTTAAGGCTTGTATGGTAGAAGATCTAGATGAGATGGAAGCACTTGGGATGTATGAAGTAGCTCCAGAAGATTTTGCACTTACTGAATTCATGTGTGTGTCTAAACAGCCACATCAAGAAATTATCAGAAGGGGATTAGATGTTATGTATAAAGAAATAGGGTAAGTTATGGGAATGAAAGAAAGTTTACATAAGCTTAAAATGAAGTATGAAGGAAAGAAGATGGCTCCGGCTTTCAACGCGCTTCACACTTTTTTATACGCTCCTAACGAGACAACACATAGTGGTGGTCACATTAGAGCGGTAGATGATTTAAAGCGAACAATGAACACGGTAATCATCGCATTGATTCCTTGTTTGTTATTTGGGATATTTAATGCTGGATACCAGCATTACTACGCAGTTGCAGAAGTAGCTGGAACAGCAGCAGATTATAAGGCTGTAGGTTTCTTTGATGTAAATTTCTGGAACTGGGATAACTTTGCAATGGGAGCTTGGACAGTATTACCACTTGTTGTGGTTTCTTACGGTGTAGGTCTTTTAGTAGAATTTATATTTGCAGTTATAAAAGGACACGAGGTAGAAGAAGGTTACCTAGTAACTGGAATGCTTGTGCCACTTATTGTTCCTATTGATATTCCATTATGGATGCTTGCGGTAGCAGTTATCTTTGGTGTAGTAATAGGTAAAGAAGTATTTGGAGGAACAGGGATGAACATCCTTAACCCTGCACTTACTATCCGTGCTTTCTTATTCTTTGCATATCCTACTTGGATGTCTGGAGATAAAGTATGGGTACACCAAGCAGTTGATATGGCTGGACAGCCAGATGCAATCTCTGGAGAAACTATCTTAGGTAGTTATGCACAGAATAGTACTGTTGCATATGACTACTGGGACATGTTTGCTGGTTTTATTCCAGGTTCTGTAGGAGAGACATCAAAACTCTTAATCATTTTTGGAGCGGCATTTTTGATCTTTTCAAAAATAGCAAGTTGGAGAATCATACTTTCTGCTGTAGCAGGAGCGCTAGTAATGGGGCTTATCTTTAATGGTGTGGTTGACGCAGGATGGATTGATAGTTCAAGTAAATTTTACGGATTAATGAGTGTTCCTTTCTGGCAACACCTTATTATAGGTAGTATCTTATTTGGTGCTGTATTTATGGCAACAGATCCAGTTACAGGATCACAAACTAACAAAGGGAAATACATCTACGGATTCTTAATAGGATTTATCTCTATCATGATTCGTGTATTTAACCCAGCATACCCAGAAGGAGTATTCCTTGCAATCCTATTAATGAATGTATTTGCTCCTACTATTGATCACTACGTGGTTCAAGGGAATGTGAAGAAGAGAATGAAACGTCTTAAACTTAAAACAGCATAACGATGGCAAAGACAGACGGAAACGGATATACGATTCTATTTGCAACTATTATGGTAGTTGTAGTAGGAGGAGTGCTTGCAGGACTTGCAACAGGTCTTAAGCCAGCAATTAAGGAAAATGAGCGCTTTGAAAAGCAACAGAACATTCTGTATGCAATGGGTGTGAATGAAAATATTGAAGGTGAAGGTGGTGTTAACTTTATCCCTACTGATAAGGTAGAGGCAGAGTATGACAAATACATCAAGGAAGCTTACATTATACAGAGTGGTAAAATCACACAAAGTGATGAGGCATTTACTGTAGATATGAAGAAGCAAAGTAAATTACCTAAAAATGAGCGTAAGATGCCTCTGTTTGTAGGTGAGAAAGATGGTCAGAAGTTTTATGTTGTACCTATGTACGGTAAAGGACTTTGGGATGCTATCTGGGGTTACGTTGCTTTAGACGATAACTTGATTGTACAAGGTGTGTATTTTGATCACAAAGGTGAAACGCCTGGACTTGGCGCAAATATCAAGGAACGTTATTTTATGGATGACTTTACAGGGGAGCAGATAATGTCTAAGACACAATATTCTGGAATCACTGTCGCAAAAGGTAACAACGATCCAAAAAACGAGCGTAAGGAAGATAATAAAGTGGATGCTCTTGCAGGAGCTACTATCACAGGAGATGGTGTAAGTGCAATGATTAAGAGTACACTTAAGAATTACGTTCCATTTATTCAAGATTTTAAAACCAAAGCATAATGGCGATACTATCAAAAAAAGATCAAAGACTTATACTTGATCCGCTTGCAGATGATAACCCAATTACTATTCAAGTATTAGGTATCTGTTCTGCACTTGCAATTACAGCGCAACTAAAAGCATCTATTGTAATGGCAATTTCTGTACTCTTTGTACTCGGGATTGGTAACGTAGTAATATCGCTTTTACGTAATGTGATTCCTTCAAAAATCCGAATCATTGTACAACTTATCGTTGTAGCAACTTTGGTAATTGTGGTAGATCAAACTCTTAAGGCATTTGCTTATGAGTTGAGTAAAGAGCTATCTGTCTTTGTAGGACTGATTATTACAAACTGTATTATTATGGGGCGTTTTGAAGCATTTGCTTTAGGAAACGGACCTTACAGATCATTCTTAGACGGAATAGGTAATGCACTTGGTTATGGTGTGATACTTATTATGGTAGGTTTCTTTAGAGAGCTTTTAGGTTCAGGAACACTTCTTGGATTTAAAGTACTTGGAGATCCTATTGAAAAAACAGGACTATACAGTATAGGATATGAGAACAACGGATTCATGTTGCTATCACCTATGGCACTTATTGTAGTAGGTTTGATTATCTGGGTACAGAGATCAAGAAATCCTGCTTTAGTAGAAGAGAACTAAGAATTAATTTTCACGCTTTCGCGAAAGCGTAAACCTATAAAATCAAAGATATGTTAGAGCATATTGAATTATTTTTTAAATCCATTTTCATCGATAACATGGTATTTGCAACATTCTTAGGGATGTGTTCTTACCTAGCGGTGTCAAAAAAAGTTACTACTGCTGTAGGACTTGGAGCTGCAGTAATATTTGTACTCGCGGTAACAGTGCCTATTAACTGGTTACTTGATCAGTACATATTACGTGACGGTGCTTTAGCATGGTTAGGTCCTGAGTATGCAGATTATGACTTAAGTTTCTTATCGTTTATATTATTCATTGCAACTATTGCAACAATGGTACAACTGGTAGAAATTGTAGTAGAGAAATTCTCGCCATCACTGTATAACTCACTTGGTATTTTCTTACCACTTATCGCGGTAAACTGTGCCATCTTAGGAGGGTCATTGTTTATGCAATCTAGAGATATCCAAACGTTAGGTCTTGCCTTCAACTATGGTATATCTTCTGGTATAGGTTGGTTCTTGGCAATTCTTGCAATTGCAGCCATTCGTGAGAAAATACGTTACTCAAATGTTCCTGCACCTTTAAGAGGATTGGGAATTACTTTTATCATCACAGGATTGATGGCAATAGGATTTATGAGTTTTGGAGGAATGCTTACTGGAGGTGATGAAGAAGAAGCTCCAGCAGTAGAAGCTGCACAGATAGAAGTAAAAGAAGAAGGTCAACCGGTAGCTATGATCGCTGTTGACAAAATTGCTAACGAAAAAGAAAACTAATTATGATACTAGCCGCATCAATGTCCGGCGTTGTCATCGCGACAATCGCTGCCTTTTTAGTACTTACGTTACTGCTCGTGGGAT
The DNA here is from genome assembly GCA_913060645.1 of uncultured Dokdonia sp. Classification (GTDB taxonomy): domain Bacteria; phylum Bacteroidota; class Bacteroidia; order Flavobacteriales; family Flavobacteriaceae; genus Dokdonia. The sequence continues at coordinate 4,055 of CAJXSW010000145.1, forward strand.
TATTGCTTTTTACAAAGCAAAAGCTATCGCCATCGGGACCTGTAACAATTACAATAAACGGAGAGAAACAAGTAGAGGTTGCCTCTGGAAGTACATTACTTTCTACACTAGGTAACAACAAAATATTCTTACCATCTGCCTGTGGAGGTGGAGGTACTTGTATACAGTGTGAGTGTCACGTTCTTGAAGGAGGTGGAGAAGCATTACCTACAGAAACGCCACACTTTTCTCGTAAGGAACTTGCTCATGGAGCGCGTCTTGCTTGTCAGGTAAAAGTGAAGCAAGATATGAATATCACTATCCCAGAAGAAGTATTTGGGATTAAGAAGTGGGATGCAACAGTAGTGCGTAACTATAATGTAGCTTCATTTATCAAGGAATTTGTAGTAGAGATTCCTGAAGATATGGGGTATAAAGCTGGTGGTTATATTCAGATTGAAATTCCTGAATGTACAATCAACTATAAAGATATTGATATCACAGCTCACCCAGAAGAGCATGAAACTCCAGATAAGTTTCAAGCAGAATGGGATAAGTTTGGTCTATGGCCACTTACCATGAAAAATAACGAGACTGTAGAGCGTGCATACTCAATGGCTTCCTTCCCTGCCGAAGGTCGTGAGATTATGTTGAACGTACGTATTGCTACGCCGCCATGGGATAGAGCAAAAAACCAATGGATGGATGTTAACCCTGGGGTTGCTTCATCATACATATTTGCACAGAAGCCTGGTGATAAAGTAGTGATCTCTGGTCCTTATGGAGAGTTCTTCATAAACGAGTCTGAGTCTGAGATGCTTTACGTAGGTGGTGGAGCAGGAATGGCGCCTATGCGTTCACACCTGTATCACCTTTTCAAAACCCTTAAAACAGGACGTACGGTTACTTATTGGTATGGAGGACGTTCTAAACGTGAGTTATTTTACCTAGAGCACTTCCGTGAGTTAGAAAGAGAATTTCCTAACTTCAAGTTTTACCTAGCGCTTTCTGAGCCTATGGAAGAAGATAACTGGAAAGTAAAAGATTCTACAGATGGAGAAGGAGACGGTTTTGTTGGTTTCATTCACCAAGTAGTAATTGATCAATATTTAAGTAAACATGAAGCTCCGGAAGATATCGAGCTTTACTTCTGTGGTCCTCCACTTATGAACAACGCTGTTCAGAAAATGGGAGAAGATTATGGAATTCCAGATGAGAACATCCGTTTTGATGACTTTGGAGGATAGTATATAATTTCGCTTTCGCGAAAATTTGAAAACCCGATACAGCAATGTATCGGGTTTTGTGTTTCTTACCCCTTGATGGTTTCAAAAGTATCGGGTGGTTAGGTATAATTGTATGTGAATATTATCTTTGTAGTATGGCAGAACTTCTTACAGAACAAGAGCTTCATAACCTCGCGATGAATATCGTGGGTGATGATCTTACTAGTCAAGGTTACGAATTTATGGCAGTAAATTCTAAGCTCAAAAAGGACCCGCAATTTGTGGCTCTCAAGGATAAAAAACTACATTTTGTTATCGTAAGAGCTCGTACGTTTCCAGAAGATGCAAATGTGTATGACGAAGCGCAGATGATTAGAATGCGAGATCATGCCCTCAAATTTGAAGCGCGTACTTTTTATGCTGGAGTAGGGTTAGGACACGGTGATAACTATCAGCTACCTGTTGAAAAGGATAAGCCATACCGAGAGATTTATAACGGACTTCAAGAAATATTGTAATGAGATTACTTTTACTATGTTTAGCTATCACCGTATTTTCTTGCAAACAAGAAAATACCGTTGATGAGATTATCATTCAAGGTGATGCGTTTGGAACTACGTATGCTGTAAAATATTTTGGCGCAGAGCAAGAGGCAATTAAAGTGAAAAGAGGTATTGATTCAGTTATTAATGTGGTCAATACATCAATGAGTACTTATTTGCCAAATAGTGACATATCTAAAATTAATAGTGGCGATAGTACTATTGTCGTAGATAGTATGTTTAAGGATGTATATACGCTTTCGCGAAAGCTAAATAAAGCCACCTCAGGCTATTTTGACCCAACTGTGGGAACACTGCGCAATGCATATGGATTTGGAGATACTGAGGCGCTTAAAGTAATTGATAGTGCAGCTCTTGATTCATTAATGCAGTATGTGGGTTGGGATAAGGTAACTCTTACTAAAGATGATAAAATCCAAAAAACCTATCCAGAGATATATTTTGATTTTAATGCCGTGGCAAAAGGTTATGGTGTAGATCGAGTTGCAATTTTCATGAATGAAGAGGGATATCGTAATTTTCTTGTGGATATAGGTGGGGAAATAGTAGCTTCTGGGTTTAACGAAAGGAAGCAGGAGTCATGGGTAGTTGGAATAGAAAATCTTGACTCGCCCTTAGAGAAACGAACGCATAGCGCATTGGTCAGTCTAAAAGATAAAGCCATGGCTGGGTCTGGTAATTATAGAAAAAACCGAATTGATGAAGCTACTGGTAAGCAATATGTACATACTATAAATCCGCTTACGGGTTCTGCAGAGCGCAGTGATGTACCTGTCTCTTATACACATCTCCGAGCCCACGAGACGGACTCCTATCTC
>CAJXSW010000146.1 GCA_913060645.1 uncultured Dokdonia sp.
CAGCGTCAGATGTGTATAAGAGACAGTACTTTTATAGAAGGGAAAGCAGATGCAGCACTAGCGGCAAGTGTGTTTCACTTTAAAGAAATAGAAATAACAGATTTAAAACAAGAGTTAACTTCGCAAGGAATAGCGATGAGATCATAACACTCGTTCATAAAAAAAAGTAATGGAAATAGATTTTAAAAAATACGAGAATGGTCTCGTACCAGCAATCATTCAAGATTCAAGAACTAAGAATGTCTTGATGCTAGGTTTTATGAATAATGAGGCATACGAGAAAACAATTGCTACAAATAAAGTAACATTCTTTAGTCGCACTAAGCAACGTCTATGGACAAAGGGAGAGGAGACTAAGAATTACTTATTGCTAGATAACATCAAGAACGATTGTGATAATGATGCACTGCTTATCCAGGTAACACCGCAAGGACCTACGTGTCACAAAGGAACAGATACCTGCTGGGGAGAAAGCAATAAAAGTAACTTCAGCTTCTTAACACAGCTAGAAGAAATTATAGAAGATCGTTGGAATAATAAGGACAACGCAGATTCATACATTGCATCACTATTTAATAGCGGTATCAATAAGGTAGCTCAAAAAGTAGGAGAAGAGGCAGTAGAGGTTGTAATAGAAGCAAAAGATGATAATGATCACTTATTCTTAAATGAAAGTGCAGATCTTCTTTTTCACATTATGGTATTGCTACAAGCAAAAGGTTTCCACTTACGTGATGTAGAGAAAACACTTATCTCTAGACATAAATAAAAAATCAATGGAGAAGTAGCAATAATACTACTTCTCCAGTTGACCAGCTATCACACTTAATTAGTTGTTATTTTCAATAATATCTAAGGTTTGAGTAATCCAGTCCTTATCAAAACTTAATTTGATTTCTGGTTGTACGCCTACATATTCATAATTGATAAATTTATGAAAATTCATATCTGTAGGGTAAATTGCAAATTGACCGGATGGGGAGTCTATTAGATTCCCATAATTAGAACCATAAGCAAGGGCGCCATAGGTGCGTTGACCTAGATGTTTTGCATTTTTTAATCCTTTCAGCTTGAGAGTAAATTGCTCGCCATTACTTCCACACCAGAAGTTTGTAACGACATAAACATTCATTTTATTCTTTTTAAAGATTTTATAAAAAGGATCTGAATATTTAGAATTACCTCCAGAATTATCACGTAGATCTACGATAATATTTTTTGCAGTAAACTTATCTTTTGTTTCCTCATAAAACTTTTTAAAAGCGGCTACATTTTTACTATTATTTGAAAATGTCCCCATATATACATACTGCGTGTCTGGTGTAAGTTCTTTAAATTCCCAATCTATTTGGTCTTCCTTAACCTCAGAAATCATAGTAGTAGCTTCTTTTTTAAGATGCCATAAGCGTCCGTTAGAATATAGAAGTCCTCTCACATATCTTAACTTTCCGCCAGGAATATCGCTTGTAAGTACATCATACATATTTTCTCCATTTGGCGTAATTCTATAAGCAATCTGTCCAGGAATCCAGCCTTTATTATTAGAGGTAAGGACAACTCCTTCATAAGCCTCACCTTTCTTAATAACGCCTACCGTCATAGATTCCTTTTTCTCATAAATGCCTTCTAGACTTTCAAAAGACTTCTCTGATAATTCTGCTATGAGTTCTTTAACGCTCATATTACTCTTAGGATGATTCTTAAATAGTTCGCTTTCGCGGAAACGTTCTAATTCAACATCTTGGTCTACTATTTCGGAAGTGATTACAGGCTTCATATGACGTATGTGTGCATGTTTATCCTTTATAACAGATAGTAGCGCATTGAGCTTAGAAAAGCAATCTGTCACACTCATTTGTGTAGTTACTTCTCGCTCTAATTGATTTAAGGTAGTTGTGTACTCTGAGAGTTTATTTCCTTTCATTTGTTTCTTAAAAGAAGTCATTTCTTTTATTTGTTTATTAATGAAAGAGAGTTCCTCTACGCAGTTGCAGGTTTGAGTGGATTGCGCTTTCGCGAAAGCGGAAAAAAGAAAAAATACGGCTACTGAAAGTGTGATAAGTGTTTTCATAATAGATGATTTTAAGATTAATTCTAAATACTTGATGAGACAAATCTAGAATTACAAAATCAACAAGCTCAATAACCACAGTGCTTTGGGGTGAGATGTCCTTAGTTTGTGGTAAAATTTAAGGCTTCTTTTGTGCTAAGTGCAAAAGTTTTTGACACGGGTATAAAGATTTCATGGGAGAGTACGAGACCTAACTTACCAGATTCTGTTTTGTAGGATAAAAAATGCGATGGATTTATTAAATAAGAGCGGTGCGTTCTCATCATATTAGGTAGTGATTTTTCTAGGTGAGATAATCGAGCTCTAATTAATTGTTTTCTATACGAGCCATTATCTTGAAAATGAATTTCGACATAATTATCTGACGCTTCTAGTGCTATTAAATCTGATAGGAATAATCTGATTCCTTCATAATTGCCATCACCTTTTATTTCTATTTTTTGTTCTTCAATTTGCTTTTGTTTATACTTTCCGAAACCAAAACGACCTATGAGAACTATAGGGAAAATGGTAAGAACTGCTGGAAGAAAAATAGAAGTTAGATAATAGTAAAGAGAGTACGGATTAGCTTCGCCACGTACTACGACATACATGTAAAAACTACGCATCACGACAAACGACCAAATAACAAACACAAGAAAAAAGCTTATCTCATTAATAAGTAACCATTGATTATTAGTTTTTTTAAATAGCCAGTATTGAAATGGAAGTATGGTTACATAGCAAAGTGCGCCAAGAAGACCATAAAGTGATAAGATAAACAGGCGTTCACTATCATGTAGCTGAGAAACATCAAGTGGCTCTGTAAAATATAGAAATGTAAAAATCCATAAAGCCATGCCAAAGGCTATAATAAGTTGATGTTTTATGGAAGGATCAAATGGATGTTTTTTCAATATGAATTAATTTAATTTTGAAATAACGATATATAATGCTTAGTTTTTAATGCGTTTGTAAATCATTTTACAAAGTAATTGCCGTAAAGCGTTTTATAATAGCTCATTAAACTTAAGTATTACTGATTTTACCACCAAACCACGAAGCATTTTTCTATAATACCACTTGGTTTTTTTATCCATAATAGCGGTGCTCTTTTATGGTTATGTTTTTCGGCTATAGATGTAAGTGTATCCTCGTGCTTTACATATGTTCTCTCTAGATGAGGCTCATGCAGCCACTCGTTTTTAAGTGTGATATAAAAAAAGTATTCTTTAAAATCACTGTTGTTGAAACCCTCCATACGTATCCAATACCCAATAACGCACTGCTCGTTGAGTGGCTCAATAGTAGGTGATAGCTGGCCGTAAGGTTTAAAAAGCTGTGCTAGAAAATAGGTTTGTTGCTCTAATTCGTCAGGATTAATATCAAGGGAGGAGAGGGTAGTACGCCCTTCTGGAGTGAATACAAGAGGTAGCTGTTTATCTCTCGTTTTTTCCATTTTAGTAAAAAAACTATCTTTTCTATTGGGTCCTACAAGTCTATGTAGAGGCTCTTTAATCGTGTCATCCAGAATGTAGAATTTGTAGGTGAGCTCAATGTGGATCTTTTTGCTTTCGCGAAAGCGGTCTTCTACTATAAAATCTAATTCTCCAATAGTGTTTTTATACCGTAAAATCTGAATATTGTGTGCCAGTACTTTATAGCGCTCTGTGTGTTCTAAGAGTTGTTTGAATATATACTCAATTTGATGACCTAATCTAAGTTTTGAGGGAATAGGCTGCGTAACAAACGTAGAAAGATCAATGCTAGGCATTTCAAACTGGGAGAGGCCAAATGCTGTTTGCGTCCAAAGTGGGGGCGTAGCTAAAAATCCATTGATATGCTTCATAAGTTAAAAATACTGATTATGAATCCATAACAAACAAAAAGAGCTATCGCAATAATTGTGATAGCTCTTTAAATGATTTGTATTGACCTTACTTGAGCCACCCTTTTGATGAGCTGTAACGACTCCACCAGTATTCAAAAATCGCGAGTACAATTATGATAAGGGGAAATATGAGTCCTTCCCCCACACCAAAAAGCTCCATAGCACCTGCAAAACCTATATTGTAAACTGTATGTATAATTACAGCAATAAGAGATATGGCATAGACTTGAACAGCTTTTGTTTTTCTAGTAATCAGTAATATGGCTGCAAGGAGACCGCCTATTGTTGAAATACCGTATAATATTTTTGACCATATAGGTGTTGCATTTATAGCAGCTATTTGTTCCTCATTATAAGTGCCAGCGAGTGTATCTGTAAAGAAGTTGTCTACTATAAAAGCACTGGCTCCCATAAAATTCCAAATAAGTAATACAATTGCTATTACCCAAAATAGCGTAGAGGGTTTTTGTGAAGTCGTCATAGAGATTGGTTTTTAAATAGTTGTGTTTTAAATTACAATTATTTTTTAACTATCAAACTTTAATTGGTGTAAGGCTATTACTTTTGAAGAATGTTTGACAAGCGCTTTTATTACCTTCTTAAGATTCAATATTTAGGATTTCGTTATCATGGCTGGCAGAAACAGCCAGACGTTCTTACTGTAGAACGTATGATGGAACGTACTTTTTCATATGTATTAGATCGTAAAAACTTTAAGCTACTTGCTTCTGGAAGAACAGATGCAAAGGTTTCGGCAAATGTGGCTTATGTTGAGTTATTTTTAAATGATAGTCCGCTCCCTGAGGAGGGATTTCTCTCGCTCCTTAATGATAATTTACCTCAAGATATAAGATGCCTTGAGATAACTCAAGTAGATAAGAAATTTAATGTGATGGATGCTCCTATAGCTAAGGAGTATGTTTATCTATTTTCTTATGGTGAAAAAAATCATCCCTTTGCAGCACCTTACATGATTAATATTGCTGGATCACTTGATATTGAGTTGATGAAAGAGGCTGCGGGATTATTTGAAGGAGAACATGACTTTAGGTCTTATGCATATAAGCCCAATCCAGAGACAAAGACTATAGGTAATATATCTTCTTCTCTAATAGAGCCAAACGAACTATATACAGCAAATTTTTTTCCTAAGGAAAGTTTTGCCTTTCGCGTAAGCGGTAAAGGTTTTAAGAGACATCAAATAAGATTAATGATGGGGATACTTTTTGACATAGGCGAGGGTAATGTAGATTTAGACTTCTTCAAGAAAACGCTAGATGCTAGCAATGATATTAAATTGACCAGAATTGCTCAAGCCAGCGGATTATTACTTCAAAATGTCCAGATTTAACAATCTTAACAAATTGTCCATTGCATTAATAAAGGTTTAACCCAAAGCTTGTTTTTGTTATAATCTCTTTAACGGCCACAGCTAGAGTGTGCTAGTATCTTTGTATCATAATTAATTGTATAACTAAAAGATAGAAAGATTATGAATAAGAGAGTAGCAATATTAGCAACAGACGGATTTGAAGAAAGTGAGTTAAAATCACCTATGGAGGCAATGAAAGCCGAAGGATTCACCGTAGATATTATAAGTGAGAAATCTGGAACTATAAAAGGATGGGCAGATGGAAATTGGTCTAGTTCTTATGATGTAACAGATACATTAGATAATGTAAGTGCAAAGGATTATAATGCATTAATGTTACCAGGAGGAGTTATTAATCCTGATAAATTAAGACGTAATGATGATGCGCTCATCTTCATTAGAGACTTTTTTAAGCAAAGTAAGCCAGTAGCAGCTATTTGTCACGCACCACAATTACTTATTGAGGCAGATGTGGTAAAAGGAAGAACAATGACTTCATTTAATAGTATAAAAACTGACTTAGAAAATGCAGGAGCTCTGTGGGTAGATAAAGAAGTTGTGGTTGATGAAGCGTTAGTAACAAGTAGAAATCCAGATGATTTACCAGCCTTTAACGCTAAGTTAATTGAGGAAATTAAAGAGGGAAAGCATGATTTACAACATGCATAATTTATTATTAAATTGACAATATTAAAACCATCACATTCATGTGATGGTTTTTTAATGCCTTTACGTTAGATAATGCATACCTTACTTAAGATTGAGGATTGCAGCTCTAATTTTAGATAACTAATTTAGTAATTCAGCAAAAACAACATATGACTACTTCGATACCTAAATCTACTTTATCTTTTCTAGAATCCTTACGTGAGAATAATTCCCGAGAGTGGATGACAGAGCACAAGAAAGATTATCAGGCTAGTGAGAAAGCCTTAAAGCAAATTTACGCCTCTATTGTAGATGGACTTAATGAAACTGATGAAATTGAGAAACTCAAGGTTTTTCGTATCAATAGGGATGTAAGATTTAGCAATGACAAAACTCCTTATAACGTACATCGTTCTGCAAGTTTTAGTAGAGTAGGAACACACCGTCGAGGTGGATATTATTTAAGAATTGAGCCTGGTAATAAATCTGCAATAGCAGGTGGTTTTTTTAATCCAGAACCAGCCGATTTGAAACGTATACGCACAGAATTTCAAATGGATGCTAGTGAGATACGGGAGATTCTTTCTGATACCTGTCTCTTATACACATCTCCGAGCCCACGAGACGGACTCCTATCTC
>CAJXSW010000147.1 GCA_913060645.1 uncultured Dokdonia sp.
TAGGAGTCCGTCTCGTGGGCTCGGAGATGTGTATAAGAGACAGCTACGCATTTGAACATGTTGGAACAGCGTTGTGGACAACTACTTTAGTTTTAGTGGTTGGCTTTAGTGTGCTGGCACAATCAACTTTTAGTTTGAATGCCGATATGGGGCTGCTCACTGCAATTACTATTTTCATTGCGCTTGTGGTTGATTTCTTATTTTTACCCCCGCTTCTTATGTTACTTGAACGCAAAAGCCAAGTTAAAGAAGTGCAATTACCCTCTCAAGAATCTAATGCTTAATGGTATTTGATTTAAAAAAATTTACTGGAGAAATTAATATGTTACAAAAATTATTTACGACGAAAGCGGTTGCAATTACCACTTTATCTGCAGTAACCTTTTTGCCTTCTACAATGAGTAATCCTTCTTCTATAAATTCTGGAGACTGGTGATACATGGTAATCCCAGCTTGTTCGAGAGAATCTTCTGTTTTTACAGGCATTGCAGAAACAAATTTTTCCTTAAATTTTTGCAGCGCTTGCCAGTTTATGGTAGCTACCTCAGTTACTCCTACCTCTGCCATGTGAGAGGTGCGAGCAATAATTTCGCTAGCGTTGAGTAATACTTTTTTGGGATCGCAGCCTCTATTTGCACACGTACCGCCATACTCACGATTATCTGCAATAGCTACTTTCATTCCTGCCTTTGCGCAGCGCGTTGCCACCTGTCTTCCTGCACTTCCTGTACCTATAACAAATATGTCGTAATGTTCAAATCCCATCTTTTCCTTTTTTTATAAAGGTAGGGAGCACGCACTTTTGTTGCTGTTATGAAAATGGTAAAATGTCAATCACGCTTTCGCGAAAGCGTATAATTAACCACTACAAACCAGTGAAGTTGTTATTACTGCGAGCTTGTAAACCCGTCTACAACCGTCTTTGGAGTGCCGTCTATTGCAAAGGTGTTGTGACGTAAATTTTTAATAAAGATGAAGAAGAAAATCACATAAATCATTTGTGAGCCTACTAAATCCCAGTCTTCTTTAAAAGAGGTTCCTGCCATTAATAATGTGATTAATATAAAACTTAGTGCCGCAGCAAGACGTGTTTTAAAACCTATGATGAGTAGCACTCCTAGTACAAGTTCTACAATAGGAAGTCCAAAAGCGATAGGCTCGACAAGTGCAGGAGGTAGCATAGTTCCTTCAAAACCTTTTGATAGTCCGCTGGCAAAACCTTCCATTTTAGGAAGTCGCACTACACCGTGCAATAAGAAGTTAATACCTATTGTAATACGCGCGATTACAAATGCAAGCTGATGATCTGTCCAGTTTTTCATAATTTAAAATTATAGAACCTTAAGGTAGCGTAGTGTTATGAAAATGGTAAAAAGTAAATAACGCTTTCTCAAAAGCGACCACACTCCGTATCTTTGTAAAAAATCTAATTACTTGAGTAACATCCAACTCTCGCAACACTTTGCACAGTCTCTGCAACTGCAGAAACTAGGGGAATCTATTGCCTATTCTAAAGAAAATATTGCAAACATACAGGCCAAAGGTCTAGTGGGCTCTGCACTGTCATTTATGATAAGCAGCGCTTTTGAAAAAGCAGAAACGCCTTTTCTCATCATCCTAAATGATAAGGAGGAGGCTGCCTATTTTCTTAATGACTTAGAGCAATTACGTAAAGAAGAAAATGTACTTTTTTATCCAGGAAGCTATAGAAGGCCTTACCAGATAGAAGAAATAGACAATGCAAATATCCTGCTGAGGGCAGAGGTCTTAAACAGAATTAACTCTCGTCGCAAGCCAGCATTGCTAGTTACCTATCCAGATGCACTTTTTGAAAAAGTAGTTACTCGTAAAGAACTAGATAGACAGACACTCAAAATAGCCGTGAGTGATCAACTCTCGCTAGACTTTGTAAATGAGATGCTGTTTGAGTATAAATTTAAACGTGTTGATTTTGTTACAGAGCCGGGAGAATTTTCGGTACGTGGAGGAATTGTAGATGTATTTTCGTTTTCTCATGATGAGCCGTATCGTATTGAATTTTTTGGTGATGAGGTAGATAGTGGTGCTTTACCATTAACTCCGCTTTCTAGTTTAGAAGGAAAACATGTAGGTATGCAGCTTGCAACTGGTGAGCGCAAAGCATATACCTTTCCTGCGATTCCTACCGCAGTTTATACCACGCCACAACTCGCTATTGTAGGGTTAACAGAGGAGCAAGCAAAGACCGAAGGAATTGAATACAAAGTACTAGAAGAGCATGTGCCAGACTGGTTTAGTATAAAGCGTCTTAACTCACCAGACTATTGCTACAAAACCATAAAAGGCCCTAACGATGAAATCTTAGGCGCAGAGATACTTGCACCAGAAGCGAGTGAGATGATTAATCTATTTGCTATGGCAATACAGCAAAAGATGACTTGTACACAGTTTAGAGAAACCATTTTTGCATATCCTACGTTTGCTAGTGATATGCAGAGTATGGTTTAATTATCAAGAAACCGTTCCTTGAATTTTAAATGAGGAGCGGTTTCCTTATTCTTAAAGGCGTGTAACATTGTAATTACTACTAATACCGCTGCTCCTAATAATGCATAATAAGCAATGCTTTCATACAGATCTTTATGTCTTATAAATATCGCGACAAGTGCCCACACAGCTACTAGTGCAAACTCTCGCATATTGCGCATCCACACCATAAGTACGTTTATAAGTACTGCAATAGTAATCATAACCATAGTCCATACTACTTCATTAAGAGGTCCTCCGGTCCAACCTATACTTGCAAAAAATGCAGAAAAATTTGCAATAGTTGCTACTGCAATCCACCCAGAATAGATGCAAATAGGCCACCACACAAGTCCTATAACTTCAACAGGAGCATCCCATCGTTCCATATTAGTACGCGAGATTACTAATATTAAGCTAGACAAAATTCCTAGCATGATAATAACAGATAATCCTATGTAGTCATACGTAAAGGCAACCACCCATGCCGCATTAAGAAAATTTGCAATAGCAAACCACCAGCCAGTCTGTAGAATAAACGGAGATTCTTTTTTACTGAAGAAAGCGCGTCGTATTTGAAAAAGTGAATACCCCAATAGCATTAAGAAAATGACACCCCAGATAGAAAATGCATATCCTGCTGGCGTAAACAAATTCTCATACTTATCTGAAGCTTCACCTATCGTAGTATTATTCCAGCGCTGGGCTTGTGAAAGTCCGTTTACAGCCAGCACTAATATCACAGAAAGAAAATTTACAATCGCATAGGTCTTTTTCATAATCACTGATTTTTAGTAAAGTTACATAGGCTACTATCTTCAAACACCCATAGCTACTGCTAAAATATTCACAAAACCAAGGCTCTAATTATCCTAAAATCTCATCTGCAAATTTCTCGCAAAGTGTAAGCGTATCTTGTACGTCGTCAAAAGTAGTGCGCGGATTAATTAAACACATACGCAGCACTACTTGCTTATTAAGTATCGTAGTTACTAGTTGAGCCTCACGAGATGCTGTTACCATACCAGAGATTTTCTGGTTGAGTTTATCTAGTTGCTTCTCTGTAAATTTATTTCCTAAGGGATTGTACCTAAAGTTAATGATCGCAAGCGTAGCAGGTGATACAATCTCCCACTTTTTACTTTTACGGAGTAGCTTCTCGGTCTTTTCGGCTATTTTGATGTTATATGTAATGGCATTTCTAAATCCTTCTAGTCCGAAAGTTTTTAAAGACATATAGAATTTAAGTGCTCTAAAACGTCTTGTTAGTTGGACACCGTGATCATAAAAATTAATCTCAGATTCATTACCTTCTATATCTCTTAAGTACTCTGGCTTCTCAACAAAAGTACTTTTCAGGTATTTGTGATTGCGTATTAACAAGCAACCCATCTCATAAGGTTGGAAAAACCACTTATGCGGATCTACAGTAAGAGAATCTGCTTTTGAAATACCTTTTAAAAGTTCCTTTCCGTTCTTTGCAAGAATCGCCGCTCCTCCATATGCTCCATCTATGTGGAACCACAGTTTCTCTTCCTTACAAATTTTTGAGATTTCAGTAAGAGGATCTACTGTTCCCGTATTTGTGGTTCCTGCGGTAGCAATTACACAAAACGGATTGTATCCTTCCAGTCTATCACGAGCGATCGCACTACGAAGTTTAATAGTAGAAAATTTAAACTCAGAGTCTGTTGGGATTAATCGTATTTGGTCTTTTGTAAAACCTACGATGCGTAACGCTTTTATATTTGAAGAGTGTGCTTGATCTGAAAGATAGATAACTGCATTTGCAAAGTCTTCTCCGCACATCACACGACGAGCGGTAACAATGGCAGTAAGGTTTGCCATAGATCCACCACTTGTAAAGATCCCTCCTCCTTTTTTTACTGGAAAACCAAAAATCTTAAGTAACCAACTTATAGTTACAATCTCTAACTCTGCTGCAGGTGGTGATTGTGACCAGCCTCCAGAAAATATATTAAATCCTGTAGCTAGCGTGTCAGACATAGCACTTACGTAGTTACTAGGTCCAGGAACAAATGAAAAAGACTTAGGGTGCGTAGAAATCGCACTTTGTTTCATCACCTTTTCTATCACAAATTCAAGTACTTCTTGTGGATCTGAAGCTTTTTCTGGTGCTTCTTCTAGAAACATCTTGTCCATTTCTTCACGTGTTCCAGAAGCCAGAGGAAACTTACTGTTTTGTGTGTCAAAATGTTCTACTACGGCATCTACAATACGGTATCCGTAGGCAGTCATTTCTTCTTTTGAAAGCTCTAATTTGTCTTTATCCATCACCTGTTATATTAAGGCTGCAAAGTTAGACTATTGCTCAGACCATTAAAAATGTGTGCCGTGGTAATTAAAAAGAAGATTGCAGGAACTAGTATGTCCTCATGATGCTACACATCTATTATGCTATTAAAATCACTTCATCTGGAGTTAGCACAAATACCTCATCTCCTTCTTCTGGTTCTAGTAAATAATTACCTGTAAAAGTTCCAAAGGCAGGTAATATAAGTTGGCTTTTCTTTTTGAAAAAACAAGGCATTTTTAGCGCTTGTCTTCCCATACCCTGCAGTCGAACTCCTGGGTGAATATGACCACAAAAATTATATAGCCCATCTCGTTCTTCAGGATGGTGCGTGAGTAAAAAACCATCAATGATTCTTTCGTCATAAATTGTAATGCCCAGTCCTTCAAATCGTAATGGAGAGATGATGTCATGATTTCCAATCACCAGCGTGAACCTAACAGTTTGATCGCTTATCCATTTTTCAAAATAAGCCCATTCTATATTAAGATCAGAGTGAAATAAGTCTCCTAAAAAGCAAACCTCCTTAGGGTTGTAATAAGCAATTGCTTTATCTAACTGCTCAAAATTAGTTTGTATCGCCTCTTGAGGAACGGCACTACCATGTTTTCTAAAATGAGCTACTTTCCCAAAATGCACATCGGCGATGAGTAATACATCTTGCTCCTTCCAGTACATTGCGCCAGTAGGGTGTAGTAAAAATGTATTCTTAAAAATTGTAGTTTGAGTCACTTTGTAAAGTTACAAATGACGCTACTTCTTTTACAACTTCCCCGTATCTTTATCATGTGCAAAATCAATACGATTATATTATTCTAGGTGCTGGTCTTTCTGGACTAACAACAGCGCTTCGTATGGCAAGAGATCCTTTTTTTAAAAATGTGTCTATTACTATCATCGACCAAGATCTTGATAAAAAAAACGATCGCACTTGGTGTTTTTGGGAGACCACTCCGGATTTGTTTGAAAGTGTCGTTTCTTACTCTTGGCCTTCGGTGCTAATTAAAGGAAATAAACAAAGTACGACCATAGACATATCTCCATATACCTACAAAAAGGTGGAGAGTGAACAATTATACGCTTTCGCGAAAGCGGAATTATCGCAACATAGCAATATCACGTTTATACAAGGTAAAGTAATACAAGTCACAGAAAAAGAAAACGGAGCAATAGCAAAAACTGTTGATAATGAATATTATGCTACCACAATTTTAAATAGCATTTACAAACCAAAGCAATTAGAAAATCAGCAAGAAGTTGTGGTATTACAACAGCACTTTGTAGGCTGGTTTGTAAAAGCTGATAAGGCTGTTTTTAATCCTAAAATAGCAACTTACATGGATTTTAGCATACCTCAAAAAGGTAATTGCAGATTTATGTATGTACTTCCTACTTCGCCTCACGAAGCACTTATAGAGTACACATTATTTTCTAAAGATTTACTCCCAAAGGAAGAATATGAAAAAGCTATAAAAGATTATTTAAATAATCTTGGAATAACAGATTATGAAATCACAGATCAAGAATACGGGAGTATCCCTATGACCACTTATGATTTTGCTCAACATAATAGCAAGCATGTGCTACATATAGGTACCGCAGGCGGGTGGACTAAAGCGAGTACAGGATATACTTTTAAGCACACCTTGAAAAAATCGGCGGCGCTTATTGACTTTTTAAAAAGTGGTAAACCTCTAAAAAATTATAGCCTTAAAAACCGTTGGACTTTTTATGATGGCGTATTACTTGAAGTGCTTGCTGCGCACAATGAACG
>CAJXSW010000148.1 GCA_913060645.1 uncultured Dokdonia sp.
GATCTACACTATCCTCTTCGTCGGCAGCGTCAGATGTGTATAAGAGACAGAAATATAGCGGTAGATGGATTCGGGTAGATACTTAGTCCTTCTAGTACGGTATCGTCAATAGAAAGCTGTTCAGCCCCAATTCGTAAGTCATCTATTACAACGCCTTCTTCCACGGTATTTTGATCAGAATGAAATACAAAACGAAAAATCATACTAGTTTCTGATGCAAATGCACTAAGATCGTAGCTATAATCATTAAATGATGCATTAGTTCCAGTCCATTGTGCTCCAGGGCAATTAAAACAGTTAGTGTCTGGAAGTGTATCACTATTATACCAGTTAGGATCATTTGCTGTACCTAGAATGTTCCAAGTAGATCCGTCATCTAGAGTATATTCTACATACATAATATCCCAATCCAATTCTAATTCGAAAGCCATTTTGAAAGATAGTTCTGGTATTTCTAAGGATGATATGTCATAACATTTTGTGGTAAGATATTCTTTAATGTTACTGCCATGGTCACCACTAAGATTTGTAGCATAAACATTCTGACCAGATGCAGCTTGATTTAATAAAGTTCCACTAGGAATTCCTCTCTGCCATGTTTGTGCCGAAGTATCGCAAGACGCACTTGCATTGTCTGTAAGAACAAGTAAATTATTCTCTGATGTTTCAAAATCATTCACTACATAGATTTCACCTACTTCATTGATAGCTATAGAAGTTCTTTTCTCATTGTTATCTTCTACTTGATCGCCATTAGTAGTTATTTGAGCTATTAATTCATAGGTTCCTACAGGTAGTCCTAATACTGGTAACTCTATGGTAGTCTCTTCTTGAGTAGCAAGGTTCCCTGTCCATTGCATTGTGTTTTGAATGCCTCCAGCTTCATAAGTTATAGTTGCTTCCGTTATAGAAGAGGTTCCATTATTTCTAAATGTTATTTCTGTAGGATTTTCTCCACAGGATATCACTTGATTGTTTAGAGGCGCTAGCGATGTCGCTGCAACGTCTGAAGATAGCGGCTGTGTATCAATATCTGTTTGCCAGATACCACGTCCATAAGTTCCTGCTGTAAGAACCCCGTTAAATTCGTTAACATCTAAGTCACGTACGGCTGTGTTTGGCAGTCCATTATCGAATGTTTCCCAGTTATTAGTGATGTCGTCATATTTCCAAACGCCAAGTGCAGTCCCTAAAAACAGTGGGTTGTCAGAATGATTACTTTGATGTTTTAAAACCAATTTAGGCATATCTGGCAGAGAACCTGTAATATCATTTACCGTAATTGTATTATCTGTTATTGTTGCTTCATATACCTTACCAGATGTTCCTGCAGTAACTATATATAGTGTATTACTATCTCCATACTTCACTTCTAATGACGAGATATTTTCAGGAAATGATCTTAAAACGGTGAAGTCTACACCTCTATTTGAACTTTTATATAAAGTTCCATTAACTGCTACATACATAATTGAAGCATTATTAGGATCTGTTTCTAAAAGATCTATGTTAAAACCAAATGACGAAGATCTTGGTACCCAAGAGTTAGAGCAAAAGTCAAGTTCATAAATTCTAGAATAACCCGCATACAGGCGTTTATCTTTAGCAAAGGCAAGTGGGGTTATCCAGTTACCAGATTCTGGAGAAGCAAAGGATCCAGAAAGAGAAGCACCTCCATCATTTGAGAAGAAAGGTCCACCTCCGGATTGTATAAAACCATACACTTTAGATGGGTCGTTCGGATCATAAATATTCTCCATACCGTCCGCTCCGTAATAGTTTTGCCACATACCATTTTTACGTGCGTAACCACCATTATCTTGAAGACCTCCAGATATAATAGAAGCATCTTCTGGTGCTACATCAATTCTGTAGAATTGACCGATGGCTAAACCATCTGTGTGACTAGTAAAGTTTACTCCTCCATCATTAGAGCTGTAAAAACCGCCATCACTCCCACAATACAAAGTTCCATTTATGAATCTTAAATTATGAATATCAGCATGAGTGTAAGAAGGTGTATTTGGTTCATTCCAGTTATTCAATTTTGTAAAGCTAACACCTCCATTAGTAGATTTCCATACATTGAGCACCCCTGTGTAAATCTCATTTTCGTCAGTATCTGATACAGCAAAAGCAAAGTCAAACCATGCCTGAGTACTTTCAAAGATATCTTCTCCACCAGCAAAAGTTTGGTTGAATGAATCTCCACTATTTGATGATTTGTAAATATTACCAGCTCCAAAAGTATTATCCGATCTAAATACATAGAGTACATCAGGATTTGCTGGCGTAACATCTATTACTAATCTTGCGGCACCGGTAATATATCCGGTAGATATATTTGACCAAGTATCTCCTCCATCTAGTGTTCTAAATATTCTTGATGCATCTGCTGCATATAAAACATCTGAGCTACCTGGTTTAACTTTTAAGTCATCAAAATTTCCGCCGAGTACATTATTCCAGTTTGCACCACTATCTACTGTTTTAAAAATACCAGTACTTGTAGCAACCCACAATGTCTTACTATCTGCAGGATCTAAGTATATTTCATTCATAGTCGTTGGACTATTACTCTCATTAAGGCCCGTAGTGCTCCATGTAGCTCCGCCATCTGTAGATTTCATAACACCTATACTTGTTGAGTCTCCAGCATCATCATCACCAGTGGCGATATATATGATATTAGTATCGGTAGGATCGATAGCAATACCAGAAACCCCTATTTGAGGAAGTTGATCTGTAAGTGGGGTCCAAGAGTCTCCAGCATCTGTAGATTTCCAAATCCCTCCTGCAGGTGTTCCTACGAAGAGTGTATTTGGATTTGTAGGATCTACTGCAAATGCATTAACACGTCCCTGACCAGCAGACCAAGAGCCGGTATTAGTATGTGTAAGCGGGCCTATATTTCTCCAGTCGCTATCATCTGCTTGCGTAGACCTTGATTGACTATTAATTTCTTGCCAGACATCCCAAAGTTGCTTTTGTGACATGACAGTGCCATCTTCATTTAAGTAATTTGAATACAGAGATTCCCATCTTTTAAAAGGCTTATAACCGCTTCCTTTGACTGTTTCATCTTTTCCTTCCCAGTAGGCATCAAAGGAATCAACAATTTCTTGAAAAGTAGGTTCCGTGCTTCGATTAGAATCATTAAACGGCGCCATCCATGGTGCAGTCGATCCTATTTGAGCATTGGTCATAAATGTGACCAAACATAATGTAAATAGTAGTAGTTTTTTCATAGTTTATTTTATTGAATATCAAATATAATACGCATAGTCATTATTGCATAATTATATCGATGTAAAATGCTTAAAAAGCTATGAAAAATCTAATAAATATAATCTCAAGGTGAGATTTTAACAATGAACGACAGGGTTCAGCTTAAATTTTATTAGACCTGTTTTTTATGTACCCAGTATCCCATTCCTTTTTAAGAGTAGTGAGTGCTGAGACATTTTCATTAGGTACAGCGATAGAAAGGACATAGTGTTGTACTTTCCATTGCCCAGCTACTTTCTTCATAATTCCAGATCCTCTGCATATACCCATTTGCGTACTAAGGTGTTCATCAAACCAAGCGATGGTATCATCACTTGTAGATAAATACACATTACGCTCAATAGCTGTAAAGCTCCATGCTTTGCCATTGTCAAAATAAGGTTTTGAGAAGGATTTAAATTCTTCTAGCTGCCAGTTTTCTGTTGCATCTGTACCTATAAATACAGCATCATTGGTCATTAGTCCAAAATAGGCTTCAAAATCAGCATCTGCAGCTGCTTTGTGCCAAGAGTTAAGAGAGACTTCTATATCCTTTTTTATAAGAGATGTGTCTTGGCCGTATGCGGTACTAAAAGTTAGCGCAAAGAATACAAATAAGATTTTCATGTTAGTTAGGTGTTTGCTCGTCTGCCTTTTTACTAGCAGCCTGTTCATTTTCTTGTTTTATCTCCTCTAGCAAGTCTTTAAAGCTAGTATCAAAAAGTTCGTTAAGCTGTAAATTCAGATCTTGGTAGGCATTATACAGTTCGCCAATTTTTCTAGAAATATCCTCTGCCACTGGAGTGTTGAGTTGGGCGCTGTTTTGGAGCACTTTTGCCTTAGTCTCTATAGCAACGAGACGCGCATTTATTGCTTTAGTCTTTACTGCTTCTGGGGTAACTGGAGCTAGGTCTTCTTCTGCTTGCTCTAGATTGATATACAATGCGTCTACATCTATTATTTTGAGGCGTAATTCACCTAGAGTGTTAGATGGTAAGCTATCAACAGCGGCAGAGAGGTCATTGTAAAATGACCAGTTTTTAACTCCTTCTTGTGCTTGTGGTGTGAGTCGTATGGTGGCTTTAAGATTTTTAGGAGTGGGAAGCTGTATGGTGTCATTGCCCACTAATATTACATTCTCTTTTGGTTTTGGAGAAGCTTCTTTTTGGTTACAAGAAGTGATGATAATAAATGAAAGAATAATTAAAAAAGGAAGTAACTGTTTCATAAAATCTTATACTGAGCGCTTAACAAAAGTAGGTTAATTGGGTATATACGCGCAATATTTATGATTAAGTTTGCATACGCTTTCGCGAAAGCGTACCACTAAAAACACACAATATGAAATCTAGAATACTCATCATAGGAGCTTGCGGTCAGATAGGAACGGAGCTTACCATCGCTTTACGTAACAGATTTGGTGCAGATAAGGTTGTAGCCAGTGACATCAGAGAAGGAAACGAAGAGCTGATGAGTGAGGGGCACTTTGAGCTTCTGGATGCAACAGACTTTGCTGCGGTAGAAGATGTAATTTTTAGATATAAAATTGATACAGTGTACTTAATGGCGGCTATGCTATCTGCAATTGCAGAGCGTTTTCCTGCCAAAGCTTGGCATCTTAATATGACAACACTATTTCATATTTTAAACTTAGCAAAAGACAAGAAGGTTAAAAAGGTATTTTGGCCATCAAGTATTGCTGTTTTTGGAGAAACTACTCCTTCAGAAAATACTCCCCAACTTACGGTTATGGAACCATCAACTGTGTATGGAATATCAAAACAAACTGGGGAACGCTGGTGTGAGTATTATCATAAGAAATATGGTGTAGATGTAAGAAGCATACGCTATCCAGGACTTATAAGTTATACAACAGAACCTGGTGGAGGAACTACAGATTATGCAGTAGATATATACCACAGAGCACTTAAACATGGTAACTACCGTTGTTTCTTGCAGGAGGGAACAGTGTTACCTATGATGTATATGGAGGATGCAATTAGAGCAACTATAAATATTATGGACGCCCCTAAGAAGGATGTAAAAATACGCTCATCATATAACCTTGCAGGAGTAAGCTTTGCGCCAGAAGATGTAGCTCAAAGTATTCAAAAAGTAATTCCTGAGTTTGAAATCGAATATGAACCAGATTTTAGACAAGCCATAGCAGATTCTTGGCCTGGTTCTATAGATGATAGTGAAGCTCGTAAAGACTGGGGATGGGAACATAAATTTGACCTTGATGCCATAACTAAGATTATGCTTGATAATCTTAAATTACAATATAGCTAAGCTCATATTTTGAAAAAACAGCACCTTCCTACAAAAGTATGTCTCGTTTGTGAAAGACCCTTTGCATGGCGAAAGAAGTGGGAGAAAAACTGGGATGAAGTCATCTATTGCAGCGAGCGATGTAGAAGAAATAAAAACCAATGAATAAGGAGTTACTACTTACCGAACTTACTTTTAAGGCAACGAGAAGTAGCGGCCCTGGAGGACAGCATGCAAATAAAACAAGTTCAAGAGTAGAGTTATCTTGGGCTATGTATGAATCTGCTGCAGTAACAGAGGTAGAGCTTGAGTTACTCAAAGAAAAACTTAGTCATAGGCTTACAAAAGAAGGGGTATTGTTGCTCGCTTCTCAAACTTCACGTAGTCAGCACAAAAACAAAGAGGATGTGATAAAACGCCTGTTTGCATTACTAGAGGTAGCTGTACAAAGACCTAAAATTAGAATAAAGAAACGTCCATCTAAGATGGCAAAACTCAAACGCCTTAATGCTAAAAAGGTACAATCTGAAAAGAAAGTAAACAGACGCAAACCGTCGTATTAATGGACATTCGGTTTACTATAGAAGAAATATAGTAATTAAAAAAAGCCATCATGAGTTATAACTCGTGATGGCTTTTTTTAATTTACATGTGGTGTGATTTACTCCACAATAAACTTTCCTTTCATTAATCCAGAATGCCCTGGGAAACTACAGATAAAGTCATAAGTTCCAGCTGCTGGAGCAGTAAATGTTACTGAGGTAGTCTGGCCGCCACCTATCATTTTTGTGTGTGCTATAATCTGGTCTTCATTTGCAATCCAGTCTTTTGCCTCGCCAGCGGTAGCTGCTGCTGCCGAAAATTCTGGTATAGAC
>CAJXSW010000149.1 GCA_913060645.1 uncultured Dokdonia sp.
CTATCCTCTTCGTCGGCAGCGTCAGATGTGTATAAGAGACAGATCCGCATGTGTGGTTTAATATTCAGTATTTTAAGCAATTTGCAACAGAGGTGGTAAGTACGCTTTCGCGAAAAGATCCTCAGAACGCAAAAAGCTACGAAGCAAATGCCCAAAATTATCTTGCACAATTAGATGAGCTCGAAGCTGAAATCAAAGCTACAATAGCTACACTCCCAGCCGAAAAAAGAATTCTTGTTACGGCTCATGATGCCTTTAACTATTTTGGAAAGAGTTATGGTTTTGAAGTAGTAGGATTGCAAGGACTATCTACCGCTACCGAAGCAGGAGTTAAGGATGTACAGCGTCTTTCTCAATTTATAATTGACAATAAAGTGAAAGCTATTTTTGTAGAGAGCTCTGTACCTAGAAGAACCATAGAGGCATTGCAAGCAGCGGTACAATCTAGAGGGCAAGAAGTAGTGATAGGTGGTTCATTATATAGTGATGCTCTAGGTAACGCAGGAAGTGTAGAGGGAACATACATAGGCATGTTCAAATATAACGTGACTACTATTGTAGAAGCTTTAAAATAACAATATGTCACATTCAAAAATAGCCATTCGTGTTGATGACCTTACGGTTGCATATAGCTACAAGCCAGTACTTTGGGATATAGATCTGGAAGTGCCAGAAGGAGTGCTCATGGCTATTGTGGGGCCTAACGGTGCAGGTAAGTCTACGCTTATAAAATCTATACTCGGTATTATAGACCCTATTGCTGGGAGCGTTTCTATCTATGGTAAACCCTATGATAAGCAGCGAAAACTTGTAGCATACGTTCCTCAAAAGGGAAGTGTAGATTGGGATTTTCCCACCACGGCACTTGACGTGGTAACTATGGGAACCTACGGAAAGTTAGGCTGGATAAAACGTCCTGGAGGTAAGGAAAAAAGAGCAGCACTAGAAGCACTAGAGAAAGTAGGGATGCTTCCGTTTAAGGGGAGACAAATAAGCCAACTATCAGGAGGGCAGCAGCAGCGTGTTTTCCTTGCGAGAGCACTAGTGCAAGATGCAGCCATCTATTTTATGGATGAGCCTTTTCAAGGAGTAGATGCCACTACAGAAATTGCTATTATCAATATCCTTAAAGAATTACGCAAAGCAGGAAAAACGGTAGTGGTAGTGCATCACGATTTACAAACGGTACCAGAATATTTTGACTGGGTAACTTTTTTAAACGTAAAGAAAATCGCAACCGGTCCTGTAAAAGATATCTTTAATGATGACAATCTTACCAAGACTTATGGTATTAATTACAAGGTGGCGGTAAATCAATAGCTTGTAGACGGTAGGACGTTCCTGCGGAACTGTTAGGACGCGATGCTTGTAGTGTAAGTTGTTTGCGTTGCTTTTGTAAAAAAAATTAAGGTTGGAACATGAAATTGATTTCAATATAAAAATTACTAAGATGGAAAAAGTAGTATTCAATTTTGAAAAGTTAACTGTTTATCAGAAAGCACTAGACTTTATTGATGCAGCTGATGCATTGATTGATACATTTCCACAAAAAGAGAGATATCGACTATCGAGTCAATATGGTAGGGCGGCTCTTTCTATAGCATTAAATATTAGTGAGGGTCACGGTGATACAAATAAACAATTCAATAGATATTTAAATATGGCCTGGGATTCTCTTAAGGAATGTGTTACGTGCTCTACCGTTGCAACTAGAAAAAAGTATATTTCTCAAGAACAGAATGATAATACTAGAAAACAATGATAAGAAATTGCAAAAATGATAATGGATTTAAAGAAAAGTCTAAAATTGGATTAGATTTTTTCACTACAAGCGAAGCGTCCTACAAGCACCAGAGGAGCATCCTAAGTCCTACAAACTAATAACTCATGGAACTCTCAGAATATTTTTCTCAACTCTTCTCTGACTATACCCTCAGAACTATCACGATGGGTACCGCTATACTTGGTGCTATTTGTGGTATGCTTGGTAGTTTTGCAGTGCTTAGAAAGCAAAGTTTACTTGGTGATGCGATTTCTCATGCTGCGCTGCCTGGTATTGCTATAGCTTTTTTAATCACAGGTACAAAAGATACTAATGTATTGTTGCTAGGAGCTTTAGTAAGCGGACTTATAGGGACTTTCTGGATACGTGGGATGGTTACCAAAACTCATCTCAAAAGTGATACAGCACTAGGGCTTGTATTGTCGTTATTTTTTGGTTTTGGAATGTTATTGCTCACGTTTATACAGAAACAACCAAATGCAAATCAAGCGGGGCTTGATAAATATCTCTTTGGTCAAGCCGCAACGCTAGTCGAGAAGGATGTAACATTGATGGCAGTAGTTACAGGAATCTGTTTAATTATAATGTTACTATTCTGGAAGGAGTTTAAAATCTTACTTTTTGATGCAGACTACACCAAAACCTTAGGGTTTAACACTCGTTTTATTGATATACTCATTACCTTTTTTATCGTGCTTGCCATTGTGCTAGGACTACAAACTGTAGGAGTTGTATTAATGAGTGCGATGCTACTCGCACCTGCAGCAGCGGCAAGGCAGTGGACAAATAAGTTAAGTGTGATGATTGTACTCGCAGCTATATTTGGTGCGTTCTCAGGAGTCTTTGGAACAGCAATCAGTGCTAGCCAAAACAACTTGTCTACAGGACCAGTGATTGTACTTGTAGCTAGTGTATTTGTGCTTTTTTCATTCATCTTTTCTCCTGGACGTGGTGTTCTTTTTAAACAACTACGTAAATATCAAAACAGAAGAGATTTGGAATTACAAAAGACATTGCAGTTTATGTTTGATATTGCAAAAACTCATGAGAGGATATCACATCCCCATGCTATAAAAATTTTGAATAACTTTCAGGGATATACAAAGTCTACGCTCAAAGAGCTCGAAGAAAAAGAATGGGTAAAAGTTAAAGGGCAAAGCTGGTCACTTACTGAAAAGGGATACGATGCAGCCGCAAACTTATATAACAATAACTAATGGATGCACAACTAGAAATACAATTAATTGCCGCTGTAGTAGCCATTGCTTGTGCCATCCCAGGAGTCTTTTTAGTACTGCGTAAAATGGCGCTTATAAGTGACGCCATTAGTCACTCTATATTACCAGGGATTGTAATTGGCTTTTTTATTACTGAAGATCTTAATTCGCCACTATTAATATTACTAGCAGCTGTGACTGGTGTTATTACTGTTGTGATGGTAGAGTCTATCCAGAAAACTGGATTGGTAAAAGAAGACACTGCAATAGGATTAGTTTTTCCAGCGCTCTTTAGTATAGGCGTTATTCTTATTGCTAAAAATGCAAACGATGTGCACCTTGATGTAGATGCGGTATTGCTGGGCGAACTGGCATTTGCGCCTTTCGATAGGCTTATTATAGGTGAAACAGATGTAGGGCCTAAGTCACTGTGGGTGATGGGAGCAATTTTAAGCATCACTGTGGGAATGCTCTTTGCGTTCTTTAAAGAACTTAAAGTGAGTACTTTTGATGCGGGACTGTCCGCAGCGCTTGGTTTTTCTCCAGTGGTTTTACATTATGGACTAATGACTATTTCTTCAGTAACGGTTGTTGGTGCTTTTGAAGCGGTAGGAGCAG
Organism: uncultured Dokdonia sp.; assembly: GCA_913060645.1. GTDB lineage: Bacteria > Bacteroidota > Bacteroidia > Flavobacteriales > Flavobacteriaceae > Dokdonia. The sequence goes on from CAJXSW010000149.1 coordinate 3,619, forward strand.
TACTTGTTGTTGCACTTATGATTGCGCCCGCAGCAACGGCCTATTTACTTACATCAGACTTAAAAAAGATGTTAGTGCTTTCGGTGATATTTGGAGTCTTTTCGGCAATTGGTGGTTATTGGATGGCTCATTTTCTAGATGCATCTATCGCAGGATCTATGACTACAGTGCTAGGACTAGTATTTCTTGCAGTTTATCTTTTTGCGCCCAGTAAAGGTCTTATTGCAGTGATGTATAGACAGCGACAGCAGCGCACAGAAGTGTCGTTACTTACCTTTTTACTACATCTTAATAATCATGAGGAAGAAAGTGAGAGACACGTGAAGCATCTCAATGAGCATATAAATTGGCAAAAAGTGAGATCTGAAACGGTACTTGAACTCGCCGAAAAAAATAATCTTATTAAAATTGATAAGGAGATTGTTGCACTCACACCAAAAGGTAAAGAGTTTACAGATCTGGCGTTAGAATATATTATCACAAATAAGGATGAGCATATTGAACATATGAAAGATGATTTTTTCTTATTTAGAGGGTAATTTGCAACATGGCATTGCTTTTGGAGTATTTAGCAATATAAAGCACAAGTGTCTATCTGTTTAGGCTGTGTAAAATCTAACATTATGAAAACTTATTACATCGTTGCGATTATATTTCTTTTTTCCGCTTTCGCGAAAGCGCAAGATTCCACAACGGTAGAGGTTCCTAAGATTTATATTAAAGCCTATAACGGAAAACTAGCGCAGATAGAAGAAACAACGATAAGATTAGTTGAAGTTCTTGAAGATAGTAGATGTCCAAAAGGAGTAGATTGTATCTGGGCAGGAAATGCTAAAGTGCTTGTAGAAATAACTAGCGAAAGTGGTAAAAAAACAACTAAAGAAATTATACTCAATGATGGGCGAGTAGCGCCTATATACTCAGAAGAAGGTCTTGTAATATCAATTAAGGGGCTAGCTCCGTACCCTACATCTTTATCAAAAATTAAAGCAAGTGATTATTATTTACGAGTAGAGGTAAGTAATTAACACCCACAACTCCCAGTGCCGCAGCCGCTGTCGTCTTTCTTTTTTAGGAAAGCTGGTGTCCATACAAACTTTGTAACTAGATACCCTAAGGCTACTAGAAAAATAAGAATCACGATTATGTTTTGTATAAGTTCCATGCGTCCTTAGTAGTTAAATAAGTGTATAGCTTACAAATTATTTTAAAATCTGGTAAGCCGCAAGTGCTGCTACATATGCAATTGCAGTCATCGCTACAAGCTGTATTGCAGGCCATTTCCAAGTGTTTGTTTCTCTTTTTACAATAGCCAGCGTACTCATGCATTGCATTGCAAATGCATAAAAGAGTAATAATGAAATTCCGCTTGCAAAATTAAACCTTGGAGTGCCCAAGACAGGATTTACCTCTCCAGCCATACGGTTCTTGATAGTCTCTTCTTCGGCGTCACCTACACTATATATGGTGGCTAGTGTTCCCACAAAAACCTCTCTTGCTGCAAATGAAGTAATAAGAGCAATTCCTATTTTCCAGTCATAACCTAGTGGTTCTACAATAGGCTCTATCGCTTTACCCATATAGCCTATGTAGCTATGTTCTAGCTTCTGGCTTGCAACTAGTTTGTTTATTTCTGCTTGATAAGCTTCCGCATCAGGAAATGTGTTTATGCCTCCTTCTGCTTCTAGTTGTGTGGTTACAATATTTTCTGCTTGATTGAACTTTTCATTAGGTCCAAAGGAAGCTAGTACCCATAATACAATGCTGATAGCAAGGATGATCTTACCTGCATCTACTACAAAGGATTTTGTTTTTTCAAGAACATTGATTCCTACGTTTTTAAGCAGCGGCATTTTATAGTTAGGCATTTCTACTACAAAAAATGACTTACTTTTTATCTTAAGAATTTTATTGAGAATCCACGCAGAACCTATCGCAGCACCAAAGCCTATGAGATACATGAGCATTAACGTAAGCGCCTGTAGATTAAAAAACAGAAACTTCTCATCAGGAATCACTAGCGAAATGATGATCAAATACACAGGCAATCTCGCCGAACAAGTAGTAAATGGAGTAACTAGTATGGTGATTAATCGCTCTTTCCAGTTCTCAATGTTACGCGTTGCCATAACCGCAGGGATGGCACAAGCAGTTCCAGATATAAGAGGAACTACAGATTTACCACTCAGTCCAAAACGACGCATCACTCTATCCATTAAGAAAACCACGCGACTCATATAGCCACTTTCTTCTAGTACAGAGATAAAGAGGAATAAAAAGGCAATCTGAGGGATGAAAATCACGATTCCCCCAAGTCCGGCAATAATACCCTCTGCTAGAAGGTCTGTGAGTTTACCTTCTGGAAGGTTAGTTTGCACCCACTCACTCATACTAGCAAATGCAGTGTCTATAGCATCCATTGGGTACTGTGACCAGTCATATATTACTTGAAATATGAGTAGTAATATGGCAAAGAAAATCACGTAACCCCACACCTTATGTGTAAGTATGCGGTCTAAGCGAGCTCTTAAATCTTTTGCATTCTCAATATCTATGGTTTGAGTTTCTCTCAAAACTTCATTGATATACTTATAGCGTACAATCGTTTCTTTTTGCTGTAGTCTTTTGAGGTTACTCTCGGACTCAGTTTTAAAAGAAGAGATGGTTTTCATCTCGTTCCGCTCCAGTTTTCCAAAGTTTACGTCTTGGGTGATTACAAGCCATAACTTGTATAAATCTGTCTCTTATACACATCTGACGCTGCCGACGAAGAGGATAGTGTAGAT
>CAJXSW010000150.1 GCA_913060645.1 uncultured Dokdonia sp.
CTACACTATCCTCTTCGTCGGCAGCGTCAGATGTGTATAAGAGACAGCCTTTATTGTCATAGATATAGACTTCGCTAGATTCTGTATTAGTGATAGCAATGTATTGTGATTTTCCAGTGCTTGAGATGCTAGGTGAAGTATAGGTGCCAAAGGCAATTTCTCTCTTCTTACCATTTACCACAAGTTTGTTTTCTCTCAAACCTACTTTCAATTTATCCTCAATAGCGATTTTTGAATCCGATTGAAAATCTGAAATACTTTGAGTAAGCTTCCCAGAGGTATTAATGCTCACTTTCTCACCATTAACTGTAAAGGTTTCAAAGTTGTTGCCGTACCTATATATAGGAGTATCTCCAAAGTTGATTTTTTCTTTTACATCAATTCGCGTTTTTCCTGTTCGGTTTAAGATGTGCAGCTCCCCGCTATTCTCGGCAATCGTGATATAATCTTTGTTACCTATGCGCATATGTGCTGGAGGATATAAAATTGCACTTCCTGCTTCTCTAAAGGTAAATCCAGAAACAGCCTTGGCATTTTTATCATACATCAGTACTTTATCGTTTTGTACGATGACAAAACGGTAATTACTGTTATTGTCATAGTCGAAGATAGAAAGCGGTTGGGTGATGTTATCTTTAAAAGAGAGCGGATAAGGACTCACTTCTTTACCATTACGATCCAACACATAAAATGAAGACGGCGTCGTAAAAGCGAGTTGCAATCTGCCATTACGATATAAATCTATCTGCTGCACATCACCTAGTATTTGACCATCTAGATCCTTTTGCCACAACACTTTTCCTGCATTACTTATTAGATATAGCGTGTTGTTTACGTCTTGTACCACTACATCCTGCCCATTTGTACGATGATTTGTTATTAGCTGCGGCGTCATTGTGATATCTGCGCTTAGTTTTACATTGGCAATTTGAGCAATATTTGCATCTGTCGTAGCTTCGTCGTTCTTGAGAATTGCCATATTTAGTAGCAAGTAGTCCTTTTCTTGTATGAGTTGTAGTGCGCTATAATCATAGCCATCCAGAGTGATATCTTTTAATACTTTTTGACCATCTTCTGAGGCGAGCTCTTTATATGCGTTACTGCCCAGACTAGAAATGTATAAATAACTAGAGGCTCGACTTAATGTGCTCTCCGTGTTCTGGAAGGTAGCGCTGTTAGATAAGGTTGCTTTATTTTGATAGTTGGCAATCACAGTTTCTAGCGCTTCTTGATTTTCGGCAAATAGGTAAAAGTCATCTATCGATGCGTATAAATTAGGAGATGAAAGATTGAGTAGAGGTGAGTACGCTTTCGCGAAAGCAGAACCCATATTAATCTCATAGATGGAAACCTTTCTAAATTCGGTTTTTTCTGAAGCACTCGCGAGTTCATTGCCGGTAACCGTGATATCTGTAGAAACTCCCACTATTACTTTTCCTTTAGGCAGATGAATCATTCCTACCTCTGAGAAACTAGCAAAAAGATCCTCTCGTGCAAGCGTGTATTTGGAGAGATCTAGTTTTAAAAAATCTGCTTTACTAGATTTGAACTGCTGCCAGTCGTCATAGGTGATAGCCTCTACAGCAATTGCAGCCGTAGGAGTAATAGATGCAATTCTATTCACTACCGGTTGTGTGTCTTTAAGCAAACTCAATCTTTGTGATGTAGAATCTTGTACAAGGGCAACACCACTCAGTCTTATGTCATTGTTATCCAAGTCAACATCTGCCGCAGTCCAAGAAAACGAATTTTTAAGCGCATTTGCTGTTGCATTAGGAAATATACTCTTATACAAGCTAGCACCTTCTGATCCTCTTATAAATATAGAAGCCGTAGCGCTATTGCTAGATGAGGTGTATGCTTTTTCAAAAAGGTCATCTTCATATATGTCTGTATTATCCTCTCTCAATACATTTTCTAACAGGATTTTTGATGTACTAGCAATGAGCACGTCCTTATATATAAGATAATGTGCAGTTCCGCCTAATGTTTTAATAGTAGGATCCTTAAGTGCTGCTTCTTTCATTAGTAACGAGTCTCCTTTAAAAAGAGAAGCATGTGCTTTTGTGATCATACTAATGTCATAGTCATTACGACCTAGTTTTGTATAACATAACAAGGTCTCGCCATCTGGCTGTATGTCTTTAAACAATGTCTGCCCTTTAACTAGGGTTTTATAAAGTGCCGTAGGAGCTAGCTCTTGTATAAGGTCATTATTTACAAGTGCACTTTTAAGATCCTTAAAGTCATTAGTCTTTATGACAACCGCCGCTTTGCGAGGTATATATTTAGTAAGAGAAGATGATGCCTTTGGTGTAGTATCGCAACTAGCGAGAATAACAAGGCTAAAAAGTATGTAAAAGAAAGATTTCATAAGTGCGCTTAAGGTGGGTTCAAAAATACAACCTCAGTCTTGAGAACTTCTTGAGAACCTCATATTGTTATTGACTACTTTTTAAACAAGGGATTAACTGTTATTCTTAAACGTAAAATCCAGTTCGTATTGTTCTGGAAGTAACTTAAAGCTCTTGCGATGATACTTTGTAATACCATGTTTGCGTATTGCCTCTCGATGTTCCTTGGTAGGGTAACCCTTGTTTTTCTTCCAATTGTACATGGGGAACTCTTCGTGTATGATATTCATATATTCATCACGAGCAGTTTTTGCAATAATGGACGCGGCAGCGATAGGCAAGTACTTTCCGTCACCTTTTATAACCGTAGTATGGTCAATCTTTGGGAAAGGTTTAAACCGATTGCCGTCTACAAGAATGTGTTGTGGTTTTTTTTGCTTTCGCGAAAGCGTACCTATCATACTTTCAATACTGCGGTGCATTCCTAATATAGAAGCATTAAGGATATTAATATCGTCTATCTCACTCATCATTACATGAGCAAATCCGAAAGCAATTGCTTCTTCTTCTATAATAGGTTTAAGTAATTCACGTTTCTTCTCTGTGAGAAGTTTAGAATCTGTAAGTATCTCGTTAATGAAGTTGTCTGGAAGCATTACGGCAGCAGCAGTAACAGGGCCTGCGAGGCAGCCGCGGCCAGCTTCGTCCGTGCCGCATTCTATGAGATGAGTATGATATTTGAGTTTAAGCATCTTTGTGGAGTTGAAAATACGAGGTTCGAGGATAAAAATGTAATTTTGACGCTATAATTTTTTTGTATGAGAGGAGTTTTGATTTTATTATTTTGCTTGTTGCAAACCATGCTTTTTGCGCAAATTCCTGAGATACGCAAAGGAATTTCTCCTATAGGCACTAGTAGTCAAAATGGTGATGACCCTCTCAATGCCAGAGACGTCACGTCTACAAATATCAAGAAGTTTGAAAGACCACCCGTTGAGGATTATAAAATCATATCAATTGCTAGAGATACTACGCATGTAGATACTACGCTTAATATAAAGAAGGATTACAAATTTAATTATCTGCGTAAAGATAGATATGGCTTATTGCCGTTTGCAAACACTGGGCAAACTAATAATACGCTCATCTATAACTTTAATAATAGACGCACTACACCGGGATATATAGCGCAGGCTAGACATTTTGCATATATGGAGGTAGAAGATATCAATTACTATCATCTACCTACGCCGCTTACAGAATTGTTTTACAGAAGTGCCTTTGAGCAAGGGCAGCAGCTAGATGCATTCTTTACCTTAAATATACATCCACGACTTAATATGTCTATTGCATATAAAGGAGTGCGTAGTTTAGGTAAATATCAAAACGCCTTAACGAGTTCTGGTAACTTTAGATTTGCAAGTAGCTATCGTACTAAAAACGATAGATATCATATAAGAGCACACTGGGTTGCACAAGATTTATTAAATCAAGAAAACGGCGGACTAACAGAGCAAGGTATAGAGCAGTTTAATAGTGGCGAAGGAGACTTTAGTGATAGGTCAAGGTTACCTGTAAATTTTGAGGATGCAGAAAATATACTCGACGGAACACGTATATATGTGAACCATCATTATAACCTTGTACAGAAAAGAGATAGTCTCAAGGATTATAGTCTTAGGGTAGGGCATATTTTTAATAGTGAGAATAAGTTCTATACCTATAGACAAGATGCGGCAAATGCAATTTTTGGTGATGCGTTTAGTCAGACCAGTTTTTCAGATAGAACAGATCATGAAGAAACCTATAATGAAATCAATGCTGTTTATGAAGATAAAAAGCTAGGGCAACTCAAGTTTCAAGCAAACGCCTTGTATTATGATTATGGATATAACGCAGTACTTATTCAAGATGCAGATGGGGATGGTGTTTCTGAGCGTGTGCCTAACAGATTACAGGGAACAAACATTGCTGTAGGTGGAGCCTACAAAAATAGGATTGGAGGATTTGATATAGAAGGAGAGGCGCAGGTAAATGTGGTGGGTGATTTTGATGGGTACAATATATATGGAGAAGCGGGATATTCGATAGCAGATGATAAGCGATTCTCTGTAAGCATTCTTAGTAATGCAAGACAAGCTAGTTTTAATCACTTACTGTTTCAAAGTAATTATTTAAACTATAACTGGTCTAATCAAGACAACTATGCTACTGTAAAGACAAATACGCTAGCAGCACAACTAGACGCAAAGAGTCTCGTAAATCTTGAGGCGTCTGCATCTACTATAAAGGACTACGCATATTTTGGACTTGGGGAAGACGGGCTTGTAGCCTCACTTCAATCTGGAGAAGCGGTAAATCATTTAAAGATAAGCGCAAATAGAGATATCAAGTTTGGTAAGTTTAACCTTGATCTTACCGCCACCTATCAAAATGTATCAGGGGCAGAGGGTGTACTCAATGTTCCAGATGTAGTAGGGAGAGGTAGTTTTTACTTTACAGATCGTCTCTTTAAGAAAGCATTGTTTCTTCAGACAGGTATAACAGCAAACTACTTTACTAAGTATAACCTCAATGGCTATGATCCTATCTTAGCCGAGTTTTATGTACAAAACACAGAAGAGCTAGGTAACTTTCCATTATTGGACTTCTTTATTAATATGAAAGTCCGCCAAACAAGAATCTTTATAAAAGCAGAGCATTTCAATAGTAGTTTTACAGGAAGCGACTTTTACAGTGCCCCTGGATACCCATATAGAGACTTTAATATACGTTTTGGTATTGTGTGGAACTTCTTTTTATAGATGGTTTACGCTTTCGCGAAAATTTCCAGGGTGGTTTTTGTGGCTATTTGATGGTTGCTGAGGTAAGAATTGCTAGTTTCTCTGGGTTTATGGAGTGTGAAATAGAGTTCTTTTATGGTTGTTGAGGTGTCTGTCAAATTATTTTAAAAGCTACTTCTTGTATTTACAGTGAGTTGCATATTTCCTTAAAATTTTCTTAAGAATATTCTTGTCAGATTAGAACTTCGGTGTATCTTTGCCACCCGCTTAACAGCAAGCGGTTGTTCTTTTAAATGTCTTCAAGAGTTGGTTTTTATTTCTTCAAATTATTTTTAAAAAGATAGTTTTAGATTAATAAAAAGGTTGTAGTTTTGCAGCCGCTAACAAATGGAGGTTATTTGGGAGTTATGTTCATTACGATTGTTACTTAGTTTTTAAGGTTTGAAATTAAATTTTCAATTATTTTTAAGATTAAGTTGTGAGTTTAAAAAACAGTTGTATATTTGCACCCGCTTAGAGAAACAGTAACATATCTAGCGAAGTTCAAAAGTAATTTATTGAGATGTTTTGGAAGATTAGCTAGTCTAATTTAGGGTTCGAATCCTTAGCATTTACAAGAGTTTTCTATTATTTATAATAGTAGGGAAAGTTCATTGATTTATTGAATTGACAGCGCGTATTAATACCTTCGGGTATTATTACAAAGAATTTGAAAACTAGAAGTTTATTATTGACCAGATATTTCGAGTCGTGAGGAGTTAAATTTATTTACAATACACGATGAAGAGTTTGATCCTGGCTCAGGATGAACGCTAGCGGCAGGCTTAACACATGCAAGTCGAGGGGTAACAGAGGTAGCTTGCTACTTGCTGACGACCGGCGCACGGGTGCGTAACGCGTATAGAATCTACCTTATACTGGGGGATAGCCTTTGGAAACGAAGATTAATACCCCATAGTATGTTTGAATGGCATCATTTGGACATTAAAGTTTCGGCGGTATAAGATGACTATGCGTTCTATTAGTTTGTTGGTAAGGTAACGGCTTACCAAGACTACGATAGATAGGGGTCCTGAGAGGGAGATCCCCCACACTGGTACTGAGACACGGACCAGACTCCTACGGGAGGCAGCAGTG
>CAJXSW010000151.1 GCA_913060645.1 uncultured Dokdonia sp.
AGATAGGAGTCCGTCTCGTGGGCTCGGAGATGTGTATAAGAGACAGGAAATAGATTTTCTTTCCTTTTGGGAGTGTTATCTTCATTTAATCTTGATCTGCAGCGTGCCATTCTGCATAGCTGGTTGCCGTTTCAGACAGGCGTAATGAGTGTAATTTTATACTATCTGGTAAAAATGATTGAATTTTTGCAGCAAAGTCTATCACCATCATTTCACTTGTAGGTTGATAGTCTACTAAAAGCACATCATGACCACGGTCAGAAAGCTCTTTTGCAAGCTCTACGTGAGGCGTGTTTTTATTAAAAACGGTAGCGTGATCAAAGACATTTACAATCTCACGATTTACAATTTTCTTTAAATCGCCAAAATCGATAACCATCCCCAGTTTTGCGTTATCTGTATCAAAAATAGGCTGTCCTATCACCGTCACACTTAGTTTGTAACTATGACCGTGCACATTCTTACACTTCCCATCATAGCCGTAAAGTGCATGACCAGTTTCAAATGTAAATTGTTTTGTAATTCTAATTTTTGACATACTATATTATTGGTTTTCGCTTTCGCGAAAATATGAATACCGTAATTAACGTCTTCTTTTAAATTTGTTGTACAAAACTACGATAATCAATACAAGTCCCAAGATGAGGAACAAACCGTTACCGCTTAAAAAGCTCATGAAGTCCATACTATTTCAATTTTAGATTATTAATAACCAACCACTTTACGCACACGATCAAGCACTCCATTTGCTACCTTGGTTGCTTTTTCTGCTCCTACTTTTAGTGCAGCATCTATCTCGTTGAGGTTGTCCATATAATAATGGTATTTCTCACGCTGTGTCGCATATCTCTCTAAAATCACCTCATAAACAGCCTGCTTTGCGTGACCATAGCCAAAGTCTGTGCGTTTATAATTTTCGCGTAAGCGGTCTATTTGTTCTGGTGATGCTAGTAATTTATAAAGGTTGAACACATTACAGCCCTCTGTTTCCATAGGTTCTTCCATAGGAGTGCTGTCTGTTTTAATTCCCATAATTTGCTTACGTAGCTTCTTGTCTGGTAAGAAGATATCAATAATATTTCCTTTAGACTTAGACATCTTTGCACCGTCTGTACCTGGAATATACATGGTTTCTTCATTATGACTAGCTTCTGGTAGTACAAAAACTTCCTTGCCAGTAGCTGCATGAAAACGGCTAGCAACATCACGAGTCATTTCTATATGCTGCGCTTGATCTTTCCCCACGGGTACAATCTCTGCATCATACAGTAATATATCTGCGGCCATAAGCATAGGGTAGGTAAATAAACCTGCGTTTACATCTTCTAGACGGTCTGCTTTATCCTTAAAACTGTGAGCAAGTGTAAGTCGCTGGTACGGGAAGAAACAGCTCAAATACCAAGTAAGCTCTGCCGTTTGTGGTACGTCACTCTGTCTGTAAAAAACCGTTTTATTAATATCAAGACCAAAGGCAAGCCACGTTGCTGCTGTACTGTAGGTGTTGTGACGTAGTTGTGCACCGTCTTTTATCTGAGTAAGCGAGTGCATATCTGCAATGAAGAGAAACGCCTCGTTTGCAGGATTATTTGCCATCTCGATGGCAGGGATAATCGCTCCTAATAAATTTCCTAAGTGGGGTGTACCTGTACTTTGTACACCAGTAAGTATTCTTGACATAAAATTAAGTAAAAAGCAAAGTTAACTTTTTCTACGCATTGGCTAGGGCGAATTACCTATTTTTGGCACCATGCATTTTTTAAGAAATATAGCGGTTGCTGTTTGGAAAGTATGGTTTTACTTTTTAATGCTTGTGGTGATACTTATTTTATCTCCACTTCTCATTATAAGTATCCTCAAAGAAACGTGGTACGGAATGTTTTTCCGTCTAGCGCAAATATGGGCTCGTACTATTATGTTACTCATGGGCTTGTTTCCAAAGGTGACTCGTGAAGAGAAGTTTGAGCGAGGCAAAGGGTATATGCTGGTGAGTAACCACACCTCTATGATGGATATTCTGTTAATGCTTCATCTTGCAAAAAGTCCTTTTGTATTTGTAGGTAAAGCAGAGCTGGCAAAGCTGCCATTGTTTGGGTTCTTTTATAAGCGCACTTGTATCTTAGTAGATAGAGGTAATGCACGCAGTCGTAAGCAAGTATTTGATCAAGCGCAGCGACGCCTTAGTCAGGGTTTTAGTATCTGTATTTTTCCAGAAGGTGGCGTTCCTAATGATTTGTCACTAGTGCTAGATACTTTTAAGGATGGAGCTTTTAGACTAGCAATAGACCATCATCTTCCTATTGTACCTATCACCTTTTATGATAATAAGAAGCGATTTCCTTACTCATTTTTCAAAGGAGTTCCAGGAGTGATGAGAGCAAAGGTGCATCATTTTATTTCTACGATAGAGATGACGCAAGATGATAAGAGAGCTTTGAGAGAGCAAACACGCGAGGTTATCTTACATGAATTAACTAAGTAGGATGAGATCGCTTTCGCGAAAGCGTTATAAAACAAATAAAAAACAAAAGGCTCCGTAACCAGCGGAGCCTTTCTTGTTATCATTGCAAGAGCAACGATTACCTAACCAACTAAAAAACTAACCTAATACCAAGTAAACTACACTCGGTATAGCTTCTTTACTAGAACTTATAGCTTACGCCAGTATATACACCTATGTAATATGGCTGAAAATCTACCACCTTATTATCAAAACTATTAAGTTGATATTTAAGTGAAGGTTCTATATTAAATATGATTTTTTGTGTGAATTTATAATCTAAGCCTATACCTAGGTTTGTGGTGAAACTCACCTCATTTACACCATTTGCTGTTCCTAAACTTGTAGTGAGTTGTGATGACTTTAAGACAACGTCATTCTCATTGAGAAATAAAGTGCTTACTCCACCTATAAGAGATAGTCCTACACGTTTATCTGAGATCACATAAATAGCTTCTAGCGGCACTTCTACGTAGCTAAGTTGCTGTTGTAAGGAGCCATTTGAAGATACACCTGTTCTCGATAGCGCATTATCTGCAGTAAAACTATGTTGAGTAGCGGGATTGTCTAGAATTGCTAACACTTTTGCGTTATCAGTAAAAGAAATGCCTCGCACACTACGACCTAATCCATTTGTCGAAAATGATATTTCATTAGTATTGTAACTTAAGTCTACGTTGCTCACCCCAGTACGTATCTTAAATTTTGGACTTATAGCATAGCTCACTTGAACTCCATAACTTAAATTCACATCACCAGATTTATCATTATCTGCAAACTGTTTGTCTAATCCAGAACCACCAAAATCTCCATAGTAAACAGGAGCAGCTACGGCTCCAACGTCCCAGCGCTTCATTTTAGTATTATTATCTACTTGAGCAAGTTTGTCTTCTTGTAGGGTTTCTATTTTCTGAGCTTCGTCTATGAGGTTTTTATTAGGGTTGTTTTCCTCTTCTAATATGGTTACTTGAGCAACTGAATTATTATCTTCTTGAGGAGACACATTATTTTCAACCTCAGCTTTATTAACATTAAGCTGGCTGTTTGTGTTTCCTGTGTTTAGTTGAGGTGAATTTGCTTGATAAGCAATAACCCCAGCGTTTTGCTCAGATGTTGCGAGTTTTGCTTTATTTGGACTGTTTTGAGATCCATTTCTAGAGTTATTGTCGTCTCTTCTAGATGCTGGGTTAGCGCTTTTTGGACTTCTTGAGGTCGTGTTGTTTTTTATACTTGAAGTAATTTGAGATTCATCAGCAGTTACAAACTTATTGCCTTCTTCATTATTTTTTGATACTTGAGTAGTAATTGATGTTGTAGCTGTGTTCTCTTCTAAGACTGCGTTTTCATCATTTATGATTGGAGTATCTACAATCTGTATATTATTTTGACTAGAAGAGTTGATAAATAAACTACCTAAACCAAAAAGTAAAAGAAGTGCTGCAGCTATACCGCCCAACTTCCACCATAATGGGATGACCTTTTTATCTTCTTTTTCTTTTTGTGCTGCAAGAATATTATTCCACACACGGTCACTAGGATGCGATTCAAAATCTTTGAATTTCTCTTGGAATAATCTATCTATGTTCTTCTTCTCCTTCATTATTGTATGTGAGATTTGCTTCTGGGGTTAAACTGGCTCATCTCTATTTTTTCTTTCAATATTCCCCGGGCGCGTGCAAGGTTTGATTTTGAAGTACCCTGAGAAATGGTAAGCAATGTTGATATTTCTTTGTGTGAGTGCCCATCCATTACATAAAGGTTAAAAACCATTCTGTATCTATCTGGAAGCTCTTGTATAATCTTAAGTAGGAAATCGAGAGGAATACTTTCTTCTTCTATCTCAACTTCTACTTCCTTTATATTTTCTTCGTTAACTAGATTAAAGACACCAGGCTTACGGTAGCGCTGTAGCGCAGTATTTATAACAACTCTTTTAAGCCACCCTTCAAACGAACCTTTGTTTTTGTACTGACTTACTTTGTCAAAAATGGTCATAAAGGCATCTTGCAGAATATCTTCTGCTTCTGCATAATTAGGAGCATACTTTAAGCATACAGAAAACAAGACGCTCGAGTAGCGGTTGTATAATTCTGCTTGAGCTTTAGGGAGCTTCTTCTTACAGTTCTTTATGAGTTGGTCTTGACTCAACCGGTTGTTTGGTTTTAATGTTCTCATAACAAGATAAGAACAGATATCTATTTAAAGTGCTCATGAGCTACATTATGATATCATTTATGAACGTCTACTCGTATACTTTCTATAAAATTTTACCTGGTTAACACTACGTAGATGCTAAAAAAATAAAAAGGTTGCGTTTAAAATACAAAAACCTCCCTTATGGGAGGTTTTTATTATCAATATGATATAATTGCTTACTCGTTAGATAATTTGATAGCTTCATGAATTTTTGCTTCTAGCTCATCCATAAGGTCTGGATTATCTAGTAATAATGCTTTTACAGCATCACGACCTTGACCTAACTTAGTATCTTGATAGCTAAACCATGATCCAGCTTTCTTTACAATCTCATAGTTTACACCTATATCAATAATCTCTCCTACTTTTGAGATTCCTTCACCATACATGATATCAAATTCTGCCATACGGAAAGGTGGTGCAACTTTGTTTTTTACAACTTTAACACGGGTCTTATTACCCATTACATTAGCATTACTATCCTTAATCTGTGTAGAACGACGTATGTCAAGACGTACAGATGCATAAAACTTAAGTGCGTTACCACCAGTTGTAGTTTCTGGATTTCCAAACATTACACCAATTTTCTCACGAAGTTGGTTAATAAAGATTACTGTACAATTAGTCTTGCTAATGGAACCAGTAAGTTTACGAAGTGCTTGAGACATTAAACGAGCGTGAAGTCCCATTTTTGAATCTCCCATCTCACCTTCTATCTCACTTTTAGGAGTAAGTGCAGCAACAGAATCGACTACAACGATATCAATAGCTCCAGAGCGTATAAGATTGTCTGCGATTTCAAGTGCTTGCTCTCCGTTATCTGGTTGTGATATGATCAAGTTATCAATATCCACCCCTAGCTTTTCTGCATAGAAACGATCAAAAGCGTGCTCTGCGTCAATAAATGCCGCAATTCCTCCAGCTTTCTGAGCCTGAGCGATGGCATGTAGCGTTAAGGTGGTTTTACCAGAAGATTCTGGTCCATAGATTTCAATCACACGACCTCTAGGATATCCTCCTACACCTAAAGCAACATCTAGCCCTAGAGAACCCGTTGGTATAGACTCTACATCCACGATAGCTTGATCTCCCATTTTCATCACGGCTCCTTTACCGTAAGTCTTGTCTAGCTTGTCTAGGGTGAGTTTAAGGGCTTTTAATTTTGCATCTTTTTCACTACTCATATCTTCAGTTTTGTATTGTAAATTTAATTGTTAAATAATGGGTAAACAAGGTACGCTTTCGCGAAAGCGAAATATTTTTAACATAATTCTTATCGATGAAGACGCAACCATTTAATTATTATTGCATCTTCGCAATGAGAATAAGTCTAACGCATACCAAACACATTATTCCCTGTCTCTTATACACATCTGACGCTGCCGACGAAGAGGATAGT
>CAJXSW010000152.1 GCA_913060645.1 uncultured Dokdonia sp.
ACACAAGATTGTATAAGGGTCTTTCTTATAAAAGTGCCTTCTCATTTTTTTCATCTATCCAATCTTGTCCTTTTCGTCGTCTCATGAAATTATCATAATGCCTCATGTAAAAAACGTTATACAATGCCTTTCTAAGGTTAGAAAATTTTCGCGGAAGCGATCTCAAACTCATACTAAATCCAGGTGTTTCATACTTCATGTAATGCCAGTATCCTTCTGGCATATATAAGGTCTCGCCGTGATTGAGATGGCATATAAACCCTTTTGCGTTTTTTAACTTAGGAAATTTAGTATAGTCTGGATCATCAAAGTTAATATCCTCCCTCGTAATTAAAGAATAAGGTACCTTGTAAAGGTTAGGTGTTTCACTAGGAGGGAACAATACACATTGCTTTCTTCCTTCAAAATGAAAATGCAAAATATTTGCCCAGTCTATATCATGGTGCATAAACACCTTACTTCCTTCGCCTCCAAAAAAGAGCATAGGTATCTGCTTGAGTAACCTCAAACCTATTTTAGGAAATTTAAAATCATTTTTAAGAGAAGGTACCTCCTTCATGAGGTTATACAAAAAGATGCGATAATTAGTAGGTCCTTTTTTAAGTAGATCTATGTAATCACTCATACTCATAGTAGCATGAGCTTGATTAAAACCTTCATCATGCTTTACTGGCCTATCATCATAAAGAGGTACTTCTTTATCACCAGCTACCTCCTTGATGTAAGAAAGACGCCATTTCTCATAAGCATCCCAGTCATCTACAAGATGCTCAATAACGACAGGTTTTTGGGGCTTTACGTAATCTCTTACGAACTCCTTCTTAGTTATAGAATCTACTCTGGGAATGGCTTGTAACTGCATGTGTAATAGAATTAATTAACCTCGATATTTAAATACCTAAAAGCACTAACTCCCTGATGGGAGTTAGTGCTAAGAATGTAACTATAGTATATACCTACGATGTTTACAAAATAACAGTTTTCTTTATTTCAAAGATTTCCCTGCAAGCTTTGCTTCTTCGTTTCTGTCAATTTTGTGTCCTGGCCTTGACCATTTAGGTTTCTCTCCTAACGACTCATACTTTGAGTCTACCGCCTCTACAGATGCTGGCTGAGCTTTCTTTACAAATGGTTTTTGAGGTGTAAGACCTAGTAGGTCAAACATCTTCATATCTTCATTTACATCCGGATTAGGTGTAGTAAGTAATTTATCTCCTGCAAAAATAGAATTTGCTCCTGCAAAGAAGCACATAGCTTGCCCTTCTCTACTCATCTCAGTTCTACCTGCAGATAGTCTCACTTGTGTTTGTGGCAATACAATTCTCGTAGTTGCTACCATACGTATCATCTCCCAGATTGAGATAGGATCTAAATCCTCCATTGGAGTTCCAGGTACAGCTACAAGTGCATTTATAGGCGTAGATTCTGGCTGCGGATCAAGTTTTGCAAGCGCTACAAGCATTCCGGCTCTATCCTCTACAGCTTCTCCCATTCCTATAATTCCACCAGAACATACCGTAACATTTGTTTTGCGTACGTTTGAGATAGTATCAAGACGATCCTCAAAAGCTCTTGTAGAGATTACATCTTTATAGTAATCTTCTGAGGTATCTAAGTTATGATTGTATGCATATAATCCTGCTTCTGCAAGACGTTCTGCTTGATTCTCGGTTACCATACCTAGCGTACAGCACACTTCCATATCAAGCTTATTAATCGTGCGCACCATTTCTAGCACGTTGTCAAATTCTGGTCCATCTTTTACATTACGCCACGCTGCACCCATGCATACACGAGAACTTCCAGACGATTTTGCTCTTAACGCCTGTGCTTTCACTTGCTGTACAGACATTAAATCATTCCCCTCTATGTCTGTGTGATATCTTGCTGCTTGCGGGCAATACCCACAATCTTCTGGACATCCACCAGTTTTTATAGAAAGTAATGTAGAAACTTGTACTGTATTAGGATCGTGATGCTCGCGATGTGTTGTTGCAGCTTCATATAAAAGCTCCATCATCGGTTTATTATAAATAGCGAGTATTTCCTCTTTGCTCCAGTTGTGTCTTATTTCTGTCATAACGTAAAAATATGAAATAGTCTTAAGCAAGTAAACGGCTATTGCTTGATTTTTTTGATTTTAATAACCCTTGCTCGTGTATTATAAGATATGGTGGTTCTAATTACGCTTTCGCGAAAAAGTGCACACCATTCGCCTAAGCTTTCTCAACAATAATACTTACCGCGTTTCCTCCGAAACCAACAGCATTCACAAGTATCTTTTTCAGTTCGCTATCCTTAGATTTATCTTTAAGATAAGGCACTCCTATAAAACGTTGTTCTTGTAGCATTTTTATAGCAAGCTCTAAGCTCAACAAGCCACTTGCACCAAAAGTGTGTCCTATTTTCCATTTATTAGTAGTAAGCATTGGTACGTCTTCTCCAAAAACTTTCTTTATAGCTGCCATCTCAGAGGTATCTCCTTTAATAGTCCCAGGAGCATGCATTACAATAGCATCTATTTCTGATAGATCAATACCATCAAGTGCCATAGCTATAGACTTCTGAAAACACTCACCTTCACTTGAAATAGAAACTGCATGTTCTAGCTTTTCTGTAGCATATCCTACACTTGTAACATATGCAAGTGCATTTTTCTTTTTACCATGTTCTAGACAGGCCATTGCTGCGCCTTCACCTAGTACCATTGTATTATTTTTCTTAAAAAGATTAAGCGCCATACTAGGGTATGCACTCGTCCCCTCTTCTGTAGGCGTAAGTTTCATTGCTCTTATTTGAGCAATTGTAAATGGCGTAAGTGCTGCCTCAGAACCTCCTACTAGAAACTTTTTGGCCATTCCTGATTGTAACCATGCTACTCCATTTAGTAATGAGTGTAACGCTGTACTACAAGTAATAGAATGAGAGATATCTGGACCGTTAGATTTTAAATCATTTGCTAGCCATGAAGATATATTACCTAGTGTGGTAGACGGAGATGCTTGGGTAGGTACAATATTACGTTCTTTATACGTCTCAAAAAACTTTTCAAAAAGCTGTGTTGCTCCTCTTGATGAACCTACATTAATTCCAAAATCACCATCTTTCCATCCTGCTTGCGTTACTGCAATTCTTCCTGCATATATAGCATAAAGAACAGATGGATCTATACGTAAATAGTTTTTATCTTCTCGTCGTATAGCTTGGATGGCTTTTTGCCCTTCTGGAGTTAACCTTGCCGTAAATGCTTCTAAATCTTCTTCCCAAATAATTTTTGTAGTTGTTTCTTGGTATGCGTTCCACTGCTCTTCAGCATTTGAACCTAATGGAGAGATAGAACCTAGACCGGTAATGGCTATGGGAGTTTTCAAAGTATAATTGAATTTTGGTTTGCGTCTACAAAAGTACAATTTCGCGTAAGCGTACCCCATCTATTTCTAAGTTTTCTTGAAAAGTTCTGTAACTTTTACAGCCAAAACGGTACCTATCTAAAAATCAATCACAATGGATAATCAAAATGAACTTATAGAACGCCCTAGCTGGTGGAAACGCAATTGGAAGTGGGCAGTACCTGTAGGAGGATGCCTTTCCGTAATCATTATCGCAGTCGTTTTGATAGTGGGTGGTGCCTTTGCTTTTGCAAATAAAATTAAAACAGCCTCTGGAAGTGACGAAGCGCTCATTCAAGTTCAATCCAATCAAGAAGTGATTGCTGTGCTAGGCGAACCTATAGAAAGTGACGGTTTTGGGAGTTTTAATATCTCTATTAATAATGGAGAAAAAAGAAGTAATGCCACTACCCCCATAAAAGGCCCTAATGGAACCGGCGTCATACATCTCATCACGAGCGGTGAAGATGATAAGAAAGTGTACGAAGTTTATAATGTAACTATAGACGGCAGCGACCAAGTAATTGAGCTAGATCCAAAAGCGATAGAGTAGTCTTTAAAAATGATCTAAAGCCTCTTGTATTGCTGTATAAACCTGAGTAAGCTCACTATCTGTTATCACATACGGAGGTAGTACATAAACCGTATTTCCTAGCGGTCTAAGTGCCACGCCACGTTTCATAAAAAATTGGTAGAGCTCATCACGTAAATTCCCATAGCGCTCCATTTCTATGTTGAGATCTATGGCTATAATTACACCTTTTGTGCGTACATCTCGCACTTGAGGATGTGCTGCTACTTGTTGTGCAAATACTTGATGTGCCTTTTCTATACGCTTTCGACTGTCTGTAATTTCTGAGCTTTGCAATACTTCCATTCCTGCAATTGCAGCTGCGCAGCCTACAGGGTGCGCACTAAATGTATGTGCATGAAAAAAACCTTTGTGTACCTCGTCGCTCAAAAAACTATCAAAAACTGCCTGCGTACAACTTGTAATACTTAGCGGAAACATCCCTGCGGTAAGTGCTTTACTCAGGCACATTATATCTGGCTTATTTTCTAATTGGTCACAGGCAAAGATGGTTCCCGTTTTTCCAAAACCAGTCATTATCTCATCTGCAATGGTGAGTACATTTGCCTCTCGGCATTTTTTAATGAGTGCATCAAGACCATTTACAGAGTGAAATTTCATTCCGGCAGCTCCTTGCACTAGTGGCTCAAAAATAAAAGCAGCGCATTTATTTGTTGCGAGTATCGCATCTAGCTTAGCCATCACTTCCTCTAGATTATCTTCTTGAGGGGTAGGTATTCTTACAACTTTAAGTAAAAAATCTTCAAAAGGTCCATTATACGAGCTCAATCCAGAGGCACTCATCGCTCCAAAAGTGTCTCCATGAAAACCGTCTTCAAAAGCGATAAGTGTATCTCTCTTATCTCCTTTATTGTGATACAACTGGATGGCCATTTTTATAGCTGCCTCAACCGCTGTAGAACCGTTGTCATTAAAGAAAATCTTCTCTTGATTTTCTGGTAGTATCTCCATTAACTTTTCAGCAAGGGTGATTGCTGGCGGGTGCGTAAACCCGCTGAACATAACAAAATCTAACTGCTGCATCTGCTTATGCATTCCCGTAGTAATATGCTCATTACCGTGACCATACATGGCGGTATACCATGAAGCAATACCGTCTATATATTCCTTACCATCTTCATCATACATTACCGCTCCTTTTGCTCTCGTAATCACAACAGGATCCTGCGCAGTCTGATGCTGAGTAAGTGGATGCCAGAGATGTTTTTTATCTTTTTCTTGAGTAGTCACAGTAATAATTTTTGAGTAAAGTTAGCTAAGGAATTGATTATCTAAAATCTCTCGTTAATAAAGATTTATAGGGCTTGTAAGCTTTCGCGAAAACGTTCTGCATATTCTGCTATTACATTTTCATCAAAATAAGGCTCTTCATCAATGCGACCTATGATGGTAACACCAGTCATATTCTCAATGATTGCCTCCGTTGTAGGATGTTCTTCTCCAGAAAAAATAATTCCAGCCACAGAAAGCCCTCTTGCTTTGAGTAGCTCGATAGTCAATAAGGTGTGATTTATACTTCCTAGATAATGACGAGATACTACGATCACTTTATCTGAAGGCACTATTAAATCGGCTATGGTTTCTGTATTATTTATAGGTACGAGTATACCACCAGCTCCTTCTACTACGAGAGATCTAGTCGTTTCAGGACGCTTTATAGAGGCAGCAGTAACTGTAATGCCATCAATCGCTGCAGCAGCGTGCGGACTCATAGGTGTCTTGAGCGAATAACTATTATCGTGATATTGCGATATTTCATTATTAACTAAACGCTTTACTTTATGTCTGTCTCTTATACACATCTCCGAGCCCACGAGACGGACTCCTATCTCG
>CAJXSW010000153.1 GCA_913060645.1 uncultured Dokdonia sp.
GAGATAGGAGTCCGTCTCGTGGGCTCGGAGATGTGTATAAGAGACAGATATATTTGAGATTGTAAATTGGTCAACCAGTTTGGATAACCAATTCATTAAAAACTCAATTTTAAAATTTTTACACTCTCAAATAGCAATGTGGCGAGTGATTGATTTTAGATAATTCTAATATGAGTGTATTGCTTTTTTGCTTTCGCGAAAGCGTACTCTTAGTACTCACAACATTTTTATGACTCGATATCTCTTTATTCTTCTTTGTAGCCTTATTGTCTTTACTTCTTGTAAGGAGCCTATGCCTATATTGTCGCAGATAGTCACTACCCCAGAGGAATTAAAAGAAGCAATTAAAGATGCAAAACCAGGAGATGTAATTAGTCTCAAAGATGGGGTGTGGAAAGATGTAGCGATTAAATTTTACGGAGAAGGAACGGAGGCTAATCCTATTACTCTTAAGGCAGAAAATGCTGGGAAAGTAATCTTAGAAGGAAACTCTTCACTTAAACTAGGAGGGAAGCACCTTGTAGTAGAAGGACTTTATTTTAAAAATGGTTATACCACAGAGAATGCCATTATACGTTTTAAAATAGATGATGAGAGGATTGCATATCACTCGCAAGTAACAGATTGTGTAATAGAAGATTTTACAAATCCAGATCGCGATAGTAAAAACCACTGGATAGAATTATGGGGACAGCACAATACATTTGATCATAATTATATTACTGGTAAAACAAATCAAGGGCCTACGCTTCGCGTGTTTTTAAAAGGAAATGAAAATGTAAATACCTATCACCAGATTAAGGATAACCATTTTGGACCACGTCCTAGAAAAGGTGGGCCTCGTGCTGAGACTATGCAGTTAGGCGATAGTTATACGTCTATGACACCGGGCTATGTAAATGTAGAACACAATTATTTTGAAAAGTGTAATGGAGAAGTAGAGATTATCTCAAGTAAGTCTAATTACAATACGTTTAAAAATAATGTCTTTTTTGAGTCTGAAGGTTCGCTAGTGCTTCGTCACGGTAATTATGCGACCATAGATGGTAATGTATTTATAGGTAATGATGCATCTGAGTTTATAGGAGGTATACGAGTTATAAATACGGGTCATCTTATTGTAAATAACTACTTCTATAACTTAAAAGGAAATGAATTTCGCGCACCGCTCGCAGTAATGAATGGTATTCCTAAGTCCCCGCTTAATCGTTATAATCAGGTTACAGATGTGGTAGTCGCTCACAATTCATTTATAAACACAAAGACGCCTTGGCACTTTGGAGTAGGAGCAAATCTAAGTCAGGCAGAAGTGCTTCCGGCTTCAGAAATACGCTCGGCACGTGCAGAGCGTATGATTGTAGCAAATAACTTAGTGTACGGAGATATTGCAACTACAGAAATCATCAAAAATTACGATAGCATCACTGGAGTTGCTTTTAAGAATAACATTCTCAATGTAGAAAATAAAAGTACTTATCAAACGGATGGTTTGTTAACTAAAGAGGTAACATTATCATCACCTACAGAAATCTTCCAGTCACCAGAATCACTAGAAACTGAGATGTATAATGGGTTTGACTTTGATAAGATTGAGACTGATATTTTTGGTAATAAAAGAGCGTCAACTAATAAGGTTGGGGCAATTGCAGGAGCGAGTACGGGTGCATCGGCATTGTTAGACGTAACTAATTATGGAACTTCTTGGTTCAACCCGCATCCAGAAAAGCAAGCAGGAAAAACGATAAAAGTTTCAACTACAGCAGAGCTTACAGAGGCTGTTGCGACAAGTAATGATGGAGATACTATCGAGATTAATGCTGGTAATTATGAGATAAATGAAAAGTACGCTTTCGCGAAAGCGGTAACCATTCAATCCTCATCTTCAGAAAAACCGGTACTTACATTTAGTAACACTACCAAAGGTTTTGAGCTTCAACCAAGAGCAAAACTCAAGCTCAAAAACATTTCACTTAAAGGAACATCGGCTACAGATGCTTTTGCAACCCTTGATAAAAACATGGGACAGTCTTATGAATTGTGGCTAGATAATGTAGAAATAGATGGATTTAAAAGTGTGCTAGAAACAAGTAAAGCATCTTTTGCAGATACCATCATGGTTAAAAATAGTGTGATTAAAAACACGCAACGTGGTATCCAACTCAATAAAGAGGTAAATGATAAAGGAGATTATAATGCAGCTTTTGTATTTATAGAAGATTCTCAGTTTGAAAATGTGGCCAGTGACGTGCTAGATTATTACCGTGGAGGTTATGATGAGTCTACTATAGGTGGAAGCCTTGTAGTTACTGGTAACACATTTACAAAATGTGGTGCTAGTGATAGCGCTAACATTTTATTACAGACAAGAGGTATCGTAAATGTTACCCTAGCAAATAACACGTTTAGAAATAATCGTGTGAAGTATGTCGCAATACTTTGGGGAGAAAAAGGTCAAGAACCAATAGACAATACAGTATCTAACTCTGGCGAAATAAAAGTAGTTCAAAATCTGAAACTTAAATTGGTTTACTAATGATCAAGTGGCAACAGTTCTCCCTACTGAAGTGGTGTTTTTGTTTATTATCACTTGCACTTTGCGCTCAGCAATTGCCCTCAGATAAGGTGGTAGCTGTAGATGAACTCTCTAAGTATCTCAAAAAAGATATTCAAAATGAGTTTGGGGATGACTCACTTGAGAAGCTTGCTGCTCATTTTAGAACTGTTTTTCAAGAACGATATTTTTACGACTGGGCAGAGAATGATACTCGTTTTGAGGAGTATAAAACTTTATACCCAGCGATGGAGGTTTCTCATACTGCTCGTGCACAAGATCATCTTGAAAAATTTGATGCAAGTACGCACTGGAAGTTACCTTTTAATTACAAAAATGAAACTCCTATTAATGCATACGGTCTCAGGCACCTAGCGAGACAGCATAAAATGGTAGATATTGCTTTTCTATATCGCTACAAGGATAAAGATGCGCAATATATAGATTACTTCACTGGCCAATTACAGTCACTCAATGATGCTTTAATCGCAGGTGAATATGAATCTATTCCCGATGGAAACGGAGTTTATGAAGCCTTTAGATCTGGTTACAGAATCCTCAATTGGCTGCAAATTCATAACTCATTCCTAGGGGAGAAAGCATATTCAGATAAAGAACAACTTACTACGGTAGCAACATTGTTGCAACACGCCTCACACCTATATGAGAATAATGCCGAGTTTAAATCTGGAAATCATCAAACTAGAGGATTAAGTGCGCTGGCTATGCTTGCCATTATATTCAATGATTTTCAAGATGCAGATTTGTGGTATGAAAGGGCGATGAGTATTCTCGAGCAGCACTTGCAGCGCGAGATCAATGAAGATGGTTTTCAGTTTGAACGTACCATTCATTATCATCAAAGCGATATTGATAACTACTTTTATATCTATCAACTCGCTCAAAAAAGCAATAAGAAAGTAAGTGCTATCTGGGAAGAACGTTTAAAATCCCTTTTTACTACGCTTACTAAAATTGCTTTTCCAGACGGATCTGCACCAGTATTATCTGACGATACAGATGCTCCTTGGGCAGAGAAAAACGATATTTCTGGAACACTTACCTTAGGGTATCTTTTATTTGATGATCCTGAGATGGGATACTTTGCAAAAAGCACGGTAAAACCTAAATATTTATGGAATTTAAGTAAAGAGCAATTAGGTGCCTTAAAAGAGATTAAAGCTACGGTACCTCAAGTAGGTTCTTATGCTTTCAAAGACACTGGATATTATATTATGAGGGAAGGCTGGAATGATCAAGACAATATGCTTGTTATAGCTGCGGGACTTGATGCAGATAAACCAGATCATCAGCATGGGGATATGCTGGGTATTCAAGCTATGGCAAATGGGAAGGTAGTATTGCCTAACTATCAAGTGCGTTACTCGCTAGAAGACCTTGAGCTATTTAAAAATAGTATGGTAAAAAATGTTGCTCTTGTGGATAACGAGCTGCAAGGCAGGCAGTATACCTCAAACAAAGGTGGAAGCGGATTTGGGAAATTTAAAGAACTTCCTACGCCAAATGTCTTGGGGTGGAGCGCAAATGCTACAGCAGATGTTTTTGTGGGTTCTCACGACGGATTTGAAAATGTAGGTGTCAACTATAGTAGACAAGTAATAAATGTTGAGAATGAATTTTGGATTGTAAAAGATAATTTTAAATCAAAAGCTCCTCATACTTATAAGCAAGTATGGCAAGGTCATTATAGTAGTGAGCATAGCCCAGCGCTTCTTAGAGCTACTTTTGATAATGGAAGCGGACTAGATATTTTACAACTACAAGCCATAGATACGGTAGTTACAGACGGTAAACGTGGTAAAGAGTGGTCTGTGGTGCAAAAAGTAGCTACAAACAACTTCAGTTTTGTGACGGTGCTTTATCCATTTGACACCTACGATAAGAGGATACATGAAGATAGCATGGGTAACAAATTTGCCGATTGGTTAATTAGTACTACTAGCGATACTCAAAACAATAGTATCACTTTATCTAAGGATGATACTACAATATCATTTACTACTTCGCAAATAACAATAGGCGATGTGATTATTGATCTTTCACAAGAGGCTGATGTGATGACGCAAGTAGAAAATGACCGTTTATACATTACGCTATTAAGTGATAAGCCTACCACTGTTACGATTACCCAAGGAAAACAAAACATATCTCAGCAACTAGCTCTCGCAGCTCGGTTTGAATATAAAATTAAGTAAGACTTTATGAAATTAATTAGCAGAAATACGGCTCTTGTAGTTGGTATCACACTTTCGACTTTATTCGTTTCTTGTGATGAGAATGCAGTAACAAATGACACATCTGTTGCTACAGCGAGTAGCGCAAACCCAAATGTAGTGCTTACCGCAACTGAGGTTGGAGACATTAGAGCTAAGTTAGGAAGTGTGCCGTTGTTTGATAGTTCGCTAGCTGTAGCAAAACAAGAAGTAGATGCAGCTATGGAAAAAGGGATACAAGTACCTATCCCAAAGGATATGGCAGGAGGTTATACCCACACACAGCATAAATTAAATTATACCATACTTCATAAGGCAGGGGTGATTTTTCAGCTTACGGGAGAAGAGAAATATGCACAGTATACGAGAGATGTATTAATGAAATATGCAGAGATGTATCCTTCATTACCACGTCATCCACAAGAGCGATCATATTCTCGTGGGAAGATATTCTGGCAATGTCTCAATGATGCAAACTGGTTAGTGCATATGAGCCAGGCGTATGACGCCATACGTAGTTGGATACCAGAGGAAGATCGTGAGACTCTTGATGCAAAGTTATTTCGTCCGTTTGCAGATTTTCTGTCTGTAGAAACACCACAATTTTTTAACCGTATACATAATCACAGCACTTGGGGAACTGTTGCTGTAGGTATGATAGGATTAGTGATGGATGATGATGAGCTTGTAGATCTGTCTCTTATACACATCTGACGCTGCCGACGAAGAGGATAGTGTAGAT
>CAJXSW010000154.1 GCA_913060645.1 uncultured Dokdonia sp.
CGAGATAGGAGTCCGTCTCGTGGGCTCGGAGATGTGTATAAGAGACAGGCGATATAGACTTCATCTAGTATCATAAATACCTCATTGTTTATGGATTTTTAATCTTACAGCATTTATTGAAGCCACGCCTCATGCTGCGGTATTTTCTGTAAACGAACAGAAGAATAGTATTTTTGCAGCGCATCCATCAAGGCAGCACACATGAAAAATCTCAAAAAATCATTGATTATACTATTTATATTGGGGAATCTATACGCGATTCTCTGTGGAGGTTTATACTTCTTTCAAGATAATCTTATTTTTCATCCGCAGCAGTTGCCGCAGGATTATGATTTTGATTTTGAACATCCGGCTGAGGAGGTTTGGCTCGATGCTCAAGATGGAGCGCGCTTACACGGACTTAACTTTCAGGTGGATGAAGCCAAAGGAACCATTTTATACTTTCACGGTAACGCGTCAAGTCTTGCTCGCTGGGGAGAGATTGTGCAGTTTTTTGTCAAGAAACAATATAATGTCGTGGTGATGGATTATCGTCAGTATGGAAAGAGTGGAGGAGCGCTTACTGAGCAAAATTTATATGATGATAGTTTGCTGTGGTACGCTTTCGCGAAAGCGCAATATCCCACAACTCCAATAATAAGCTACGGTAGAAGTCTTGGGACAACCTTTGCGACTTATGTTGCAGCTCAAGAAACTGTGAGCCAACTCGTACTAGAAACTCCTTTTTATAGTATTGAAAACGAGGCAAGCTCAAGGTTTTCTATACTTCCAGTCAAGAAATTACTCAAATATGAATTCCCTACCTATCGATTTATAAACGATGTACAATCACCAATTACAGTGCTTCACGGCACAGAAGACGAAGTGGTCGCATACGAGCACGGAAAGCGATTATTTGATAGTATTAATGAAGAAGAAAAGATGCTAATCACCATTCCAGAAGGTGGACATAATAACCTCATTGAGTTTCCTGCTTATGAGGAAGCTATAGATAAGGTTCTTAATTAATTATCGTATTGTTTCTTCCTTAATCCACTTTGCAATGAGAGCTAGTGCTCTTGGAGCCATGGTTTGCTCTATTTCTGAGTATTCTGTTAATGCGCCAGTGGTGCTTTCTTGAAAGAGATGATTAAGCCCTTCAAAGGCTACCGTTCTTGTACGCTCATTATTACTAGATGCAAAAGCTTCTTTTATAGCTTCCAGATTTTCCTCATAAGGAACTTGCAAATCCTTTTTGCCATTCATTGCGATAATAGGAGTTTTGATTTTACTTAAATAAGTGCTAGGCTTAGCTCTTAGTAGGCTTATGATTTCTGGAGTTGTAATTTGATTTGTGATGGATTCCACTTGCTGTGCGGGAACATTAGGACCAAGTTTGTTAAGTAATGCCGCATTTACTTCATTTTTTAAATCTTTATGATTGTCTGGGGCATTTACAATGATCTCATAAGCTAGTGCCACGATTTCTAGTCCTTGTTGTATTTGAGCTTCTGGCACATTAAGTAACCGTTCTAGTGCTGCTTTTTGTGAGAGCATGAGTTGGTCACCATTTATTCCAGGTCCTGCGAGCATTACTGTAAAATCTACATCGTCATTAGTTGCTGCAATTTGCGGAGCGATAATCCCTCCGATACTATGACCTATGAAACCAAATTTAGACTCCTTGAGATAAGAACGTTTTTTAAGATACTCAAGTGCAGCCGTAGCATCTCTCGTAAACTCGGTGATACCTGCAGTTTTAAAAGTTCCTGTAGACTCGCCCACGCCGCGCTCGTCGTATCTAAAAACGGCAATCCCTTGCCTTGTGAGATAATCTGCTAGCACATAGTAAAGCTGGTGGCCAAACATATCTCCATCTCTATTCTGCGGGCCGCTACCACTTATGATAATAGCTACGGGAGGATTCTTAATATAATTAGGAAGTGTGAGTGTACCGCTAAGTTCGATATCGTCCTCCTTATTCTTAAAAACTAGTTCTTTTGTGGTGTAATTAAAGGGAGCCTTCGGTTGTTGTGGTCTGTTCAATGTGATCACACCACGCTCGAGGTTGAGTGCTACGGGAAAATTATTCTGGATAATATTACCTGTAAAGCTGTCATTCTCAAAAGTGCCTTTGTATATGATATTAAAATCTGGAAAAGTCGCAACGAGTGTGTCATTTGTAAACGTAGTAGTTGCTGCTTTGCCCGCCATAAGTCCTTGGCTAGGGATATCCATTGTGGTGGCAAGAGCGCTGTTTTCTTCTTGAATGTGAAAAGCAAAGTCCAGCTTTTGTCCTTGGAAGTTTACCGTGCCTGTCCAGTCTCCTGTGATTTCTTGTGAGTAGGAGGTAAGCGTGATTAAAAAACCTAGGATGAGTGTAAATAATGCTTTCATAATGTACTAGTAAAGAATATATAGAATACTAAGATACTTGTAAATGTATGGATTGAGGGTAAAGTGTTCAAATTTTGGCGAAAGCCTAACAAAAAGAAACCCGAGGCTTGCGCTCTCGGGAATCTAACCAACCAAAGTTGTCTATGGCTGTTGTATCATGCGTTACTTCTTAAAACTTAGTAGAAGTTGGCGTTTTTTTAATCTTATAAGTCACCGTCGTTACAGAATCATCATCATTGTTATACTCTTCAGACACCATATTTCCATCCTCATCAAAGTAGCTTACAGAAATCCCGTTTGCAGTTTTTAGTAAGTACACGTCACCTTTTGCAAGTTGGCGCATGGTTCCGTACTCAGATGTATTATTCTCACGAGTTCTCATGATAGTATACCCGTTTTCAGATTCTTCAAGTTGAAACTCAGAGTCATTATAAGTATACGTCACCTCACGTTTTACAACAGTATTTCCTCGCTGTAACGTTTGATTTAATTTTCCTTCCTCTGTAGGATCTAGTTGGGTAGGCGTTACTGTAGATACCTTTTCTGTTTTGTACACAGTCTCGTTACCTAGTGAAGATTTTACAGTCGTTCTTGTCGTAGTCGTTTCTTCTATCGTTTCTTGTGCTTGTGCTGCTGTGATTGTAAAAAGCGCTGCACATACTGTATATATTAACTTCTTCATGTTGTCTTGTTTTGGTTCTGTACAAAAGTACCTATGCAATCCCTCTATGATGCTTAAGGGTATGGTAATGCTTTGCTAAGTCTTTGCCAAAGTTTATGTAGCAACCTCCTCTTTCTCTTAAAATATCACAACTTTCGGTTGTTTATATAAGCTTGGTCCGGCAGTCGGTAGATCTATAAATAAGAATTATCTTTGCATCCTGAAAAAAGAGTGGAAAGGTATTTTTTCCGCTTTCGCGAAAGCGTACTATTAATACACATTATTTTATGAAAGCTGGAATCGTAGGATTACCTAACGTAGGGAAGTCAACCCTTTTTAACTGTCTGTCTAATGCCAAAGCGCAAAGTGCAAACTACCCGTTTTGTACTATAGAGCCTAACGTAGGTGTGGTAAATGTACCAGATGAACGTCTGTCAAAACTTGAAGAGCTTGTAAAGCCCGAGCGTGTAGTCCCTGCTACGGTAGAGATTGTAGATATTGCAGGTCTTGTAAAAGGAGCAAGTAAAGGAGAAGGACTAGGAAATCAATTTCTAGGAAACATACGTGAGACAGATGCTATTATACATGTGCTACGTTGTTTTGACAACGATAATATTGTACACGTAGATGGAAGTGTAGATCCTATAAGAGATAAGGAAACGATAGATATAGAGCTACAGCTTAAAGATCTTGAGACTACAGATAAGAAACTTGAAAAAGTAAAACGCGCTGCTCGTACGGGTAATAAAGAAGCACAAGCAGAGGAAGCAGTACTTTTAAAAATAAAATCTTCACTAGAAGCAGGAATCTCTATACGAGCTATTGATATAG
Organism: uncultured Dokdonia sp.; assembly: GCA_913060645.1. Taxonomy (GTDB): domain Bacteria; phylum Bacteroidota; class Bacteroidia; order Flavobacteriales; family Flavobacteriaceae; genus Dokdonia. The sequence goes on from CAJXSW010000154.1 coordinate 3,869, forward strand.
ATGAGGATACGAGAGAAGAGTATGTAAAGCCATTACAATTTATTACAGACAAGCCAGTAATGTACGTGTGTAACGTAGATGAAGGAGCTGCTGTAAATGGTAATGAGTATGTAACAAAGGTACGTGAGGCTGTAAAAGAAGAAAATGCAGAGGTAGTAGTACTTGCTGTAGGCACAGAAGCAGATATTACAGAGCTAGATGATTATGAAGAGCGCCAGATGTTTCTTGCAGATATAGGTCTTGAAGAGCCAGGAAGCGCTGTCTTAATACGTGGAGCCTACAAGTTATTGAACCAGCAAACATACTTTACAGCAGGTGTAAAGGAAGTACGCGCATGGACGGTAAACATAGGGGCAACTGGACCACAAGCAGCTGGAGTAATCCACACAGACTTTGAGAAAGGCTTTATACGTGCAGAGGTAATACAATATGAAGATTTTGTAACCTACGGTAGTGAGTCAAAAGTACGCGAGGCTGGAAAGCTAGCAGTACAAGGAAAAGAATACATTGTTAAGGATGGAGATGTAATGCATTTCTTATTTAACGTATAGGTACAAGCATTAATAAGTAAAAAGCCTCACTGTGAAAACAGTGAGGCTTTTTTATGATGGTCATTTGATGGTTAGTCAAGTATAATAAAAGATCGTAAAAGGCGTGATAGCTTATCTGAGGTAGTAGATTGTATCGAGTGTACTTTGAGATACGCTTTGATCTCATCTAGCTGCTCTCTATTTTCAATGGTTTGAAAACGTGAGTTATATTCTTCAAAAAGTGATTTAGTACTTTCCTTATTAATTACCTCAAACACGCTATGGTGACGCGTATCATGTTTGATTTTAGTAGTGTATAAGTTGGTGAGATATTCTTCGTCACCTTCTAGTACTTGGAAGAAGTTGCCAAATGAGTGTAGCAAGATACCGCGCACACCACGCTCATTATTGCGCTCATTAGTATGATCAAAGATTTCTTGAATTTCTTCTTCAGATAGATCCTCAGAGGCTTTACTAAAGTAACAGATGGTGTACACAGATTTCATAACTAGGGATCTTGCGGCAAATATAATTATATTATGATAATTGTTTAACTATTTTTAGAACTAGAGGGACGTTATTGAAATTTTGATGAACAGAAGTGTTTAGTTTTTCTTCCCTTGGCAGGGAAGGTTTTCTTGTTGTTGTGTGCTCACTGTTGTGAAACATCTCTCTAAATCTCTCTTCGAAGAGAGACTTCATTTTCTTCCCCTTGCGGGAAAGGTTTTTTTTGGTTGGGTAAGGATGTTAGGTGTTGAGGAAAGGTGTGTTTATATTTTTTTTAGTGCTAAAAGTGCTCGGGTAGTGGGAGTTATGTGGTAGATTAAAAAAAACTACAAAAAAGTGTTGTTGTAAAGGAAAAAGCACTGTATATTTGCACCCGCAATCAAGCATATAGCTTGATGAGGCACTCTAGGAGAATTGGCAGAGTGGTCGAATGCGGCAGTCTTGAAAACTGTTGAGGGTCACACCTCCGG
>CAJXSW010000155.1 GCA_913060645.1 uncultured Dokdonia sp.
GAGATAGGAGTCCGTCTCGTGGGCTCGGAGATGTGTATAAGAGACAGGTTATAGGTGGTCCTTATGGATTTTCTGAAGAGGTTTATGCAAAAGCACAAGGAAAAGTATCATTATCATCTATGACATTTTCTCACCAGATGGTAAGACTATTTATTACCGAGCAAATTTATAGAGCATATACTATCTTAAAAGGTGAGCCATATCATCATCAATAAACATAATTTCTAGAATTAGAATCGTCTTTTAATTGCCCTAATTTATTAATGCTAAATAATTATTGGGTTTAACCTATTTTTATGAGCATAAGTAGCATAATTATTACCGCTACGTGTTATTTTTGTATCCTTAATACGACTACAATTTAATGGGATCACAATCAGGTACAAAAAAGAAAAACAGGCTGCAATTACTGCACCAGTACTATGTGTACACTGGTTTTTATACTTTTTTAAAGGACGCTCTTAAAAAAGCACTCCCTCCTATCTTACTTGTAGTAGCAGCTATAGTTCTTATTCACTTCTTTGTAATAGACCTTAATACGGCATTGCAATATGTAATAGACAACTATTCAAACCTGCTTGTCCTTACCTTATTTTTTGTTTCAGAATCTATACTTGGTATAATTCCTCCAGAGCTTTTTATTGCCTGGAGTGATAAAACAAGTAATCCTATCTTATATCTTAGTCTCATTGCACTATTATCATATGCTGGGGGAGCAGTTTCCTATTTTACAGGAAGAGCAGCTTTAAAAATTCCATCCGTTCATAATTACCTAGAGGTAAAAATGGAGAAGCACTTAAAAAATGCTCGTAAATGGGGAGGTTTTTTAATTCTAGTAGGAGCTTTACTTCCGCTTCCTTTTGCCGTAGCAAGTCTTGCTGCAGGTATGATTCGCTTCGAGTTTAAATATTGGGCATTATTTGGTCTTGCTCGTTTTGTAAGATATGCAATTTACGGAGCAGCAATTTTTAGCCTTGTATCCTAATGAAACTAGTTTTTGCAACACACAATCACAATAAACTTCGCGAAGTTCAAGCATTAGTGCCTGATCATATTACCCTCCTATCTTTAACAGACATAGGATGCACAGAAGAAATCATTGAGGATGCAGATACCATCGAAGGTAACGCACTTCTTAAAGCAAATCATGTGCTAACTAACTATGGGTACGATTGTTTTGCAGATGATACCGGTCTTGAGGTGGATGCACTTGATGGTGCGCCAGGAGTATATTCGGCGAGATATGCTGGTGAGCAAAAAGATGATTCGGATAACATGAACAAGCTCTTAATTACTCTTGCTACTAAACAGGATCGTGGAGCACAGTTTAAAACAGTTATCGCTTTCGCGAAAGCAAACAAAGCAGAAACCTTTACAGGAATATGCAGAGGTAAAATCACTAAAGAACGTCACGGTGATGGCGGTTTTGGATATGACCCTATCTTCCAACCAGAAGGTTATGATGCAACTTTTGCACAAATGGCTCCATCTTTAAAAGGAAAAATAAGCCACAGAGGGCTTGCTGTATCTGCATTTCTTGAATTTCTACATAATCAGGAATAAGTTTTTTACGCCCTAATGCTTTTATTGTAGTTTTATTGAGTACTTTTGCAGCTTGAAAAACCTCAGGGTGAGGTATTGCCAGATTTTTTGGCACGTGTTGATCGAAGCAATTGGTTTATAAGTCGTTGCGCTTCCTATACACGCTAACACTTATAAATACTATTGTCTTATGACATTTGATGAACTAGGCCTAAATGCGCCTTTACTACAGGCTATCGCCGATTTAGGTTTTGAAAAACCTTCTAAAATTCAAGAAGAAGCTATCCCACAACTTATTGCAGAAGACCGCGATATGGTTGCTCTTGCACAAACAGGAACAGGAAAAACAGCAGCTTTTGGATTTCCACTATTACAAAATATAGATGCAAATAGTAAGACTACTCAAGGTCTTATTATCGCTCCTACTCGCGAACTATGTCTCCAGATTACAAACGAGATGAAATTGTATGCAAAGCACATGAAAGGTGTGCGTGTTGTTGCAGTTTATGGAGGAGCAAACATACAAGAGCAGGCTCGTGAGATTTCTCGCGGAGCACAAATTGTAGTAGCTACACCAGGACGTATGCAAGATATGATGCGTCGTCGTATGGTAGATATTACAAAATTAAGCTACTGCGTACTTGATGAAGCAGATGAGATGCTTAACATGGGATTCTATGAGGATATCACAAATATTCTTGCAGATACTCCAGAAGACAAGCTTACATGGTTATTTAGTGCTACAATGCCTAGAGAAGTATCACGTATAGCAAAAGAATTTATGGTAAACCCGTTAGAAATAACGGTAGGACATAAAAATGAAGGAGCAAAGAACGTATCTCATGAGTACTTTGTAGTACACACTAGAGATCGTTACCAAGCACTTAAAAGACTTTCTGATGCAAATCCAGATATCTTCTCTGTAATCTTTTGCCGTACTAAACGCGATACTCAAAAAGTTGCCGAACAACTTATTGAAGATGGATACAACGCAGGAGCATTACACGGAGATTTAAGTCAGAACCAGCGTGATCTGGTAATGAAGAGCTTTAGAAATCGTCAGATACAAATGCTTGTTGCAACAGATGTTGCTGCACGTGGTATTGACGTAGATGATATTACACACGTAGTAAACTACCAATTACCTGATGAGATAGAAACGTATACACACCGTTCTGGTCGTACAGGTCGTGCTGGTAAAACAGGTATCTCTCTAGTAATTGTTACTAAAAGTGAGATGCGTAAGATCAAACAACTTGAGAAGATCTTAGGTAAGAAGTTTGAGCAAAAAACCATTCCAGACGGAAAGGAAATCACTCAAGTACAGTTAATGCACCTTGCAAACAGCATTAATACTACAGAGATTAATGACGAGATCGAGGCTTACTTACCAGAAATAGAAGAAGTTTTAAAAGACAACACTAAAGAAGAGCTTATTAAAAAAGTATTTTCTGTAGAGTTTACACGTTTCTTTAATTACTATAAGAAATCAAAAGATCTTAATCAAAATGCAGTTGGAGCGGCTAAGGAGCAATCTGGTGACTCTACTCGTTACTTTATTAACGTAGGTAGCAAGGATGATTTTGACTGGATGAAGCTTAAGGATTTCTTAAAAGAAGAATTAGGATTAGGTCAAGATGGTGTTTACCGTGTAGACTGTAAAGATGCCTTCTCATTCTTTAATACAGATACAGAGCACAAAGATAAAATCATAGCACATTTTGAAAACTTCGAACTTGACGGTCGTCGTGTAAGCGTTGAGGAAACTCAAGGTGGCGGTGGTCGCAGTGGTGGCGGAGGTCGCAGCGGTGGCGGAGATCGTCGTCGTAGTGGCGGAGGATCTTCAGACAGACAACGTAGTGATCGTAAATCGAGCTATGGAGATGACCAAGGTGGTCGCTCTAGAAGCAGATCAGAAAGACCAGAAAGACCAGCAAGATTTGAGAGATCAGAACGCAGTTCTTCTCCACGAACTCCAGATAACAGATCTGAAGGAAATAAGAGCCCATTTTCTGGTAAAAGACGTCGCAGAAGCTAGTCTGATTCACGTTAAATGTTAGAATTATTGTAAATAAATAGATTTGGTATGATTTTCCCTATGGAATGCATAAATTGCCTTAGCATATGAAGAAGATCATACTAAACCTACTTATATTCTCTGCCGTTGCAGTAGGATATTCACAAGAAAAAGATACTACATCAGACCCAACCGAAGCTCAAGAAAAGCTAGAGGATGGATTTATCGATGGAAAAGTATTAAGCAGTAGTACAGATATTGCATTACAGAACGTAAACATTCTCAACCTCTCAAATTTTAAAGGAGCTACTACTAATGAGTATGGTAAATTTGAAATTAAGGCTGAGGTAAATGATACTTTATACTTCTCTTACCTAGGATACAAATCTCTTAAAGTACGCGTGAGCGGTGACTGGATTAAATACGGTGACGTAAAAATCCAAATGACAGAGATAGGTATCGCACTTGAAGAAGTTGTGGTTCAAGAAATTGAGCTTACTGGATATCTAGAAATTGATGCAAAGAGAGTTCCTATTTACAGCAATCAACGATACAGTATATCTGGATTAAATTCTGGTTATGAAGTAGGTAAAAGTCAGCCAGGAGCTATATCTAGAGTGTTGAGCTCTATTTTTAATCCTGCAGATTTTCTTTATAATATTTTTAGCAGAAAGAAAGGCCAACTTCGTAAGCTTAGGCAAATGAAGGAAGATGACAAAGTACGCAATCTACTAGAGCGCAAATTTGACCGCGAGACGCTAAGCGCTTTACTTCAAATAGATCGTGTTGATATAGACGCAATACTTAAAAATTGTAGCTACTCAGATAATTTTATCATGAGCGCGAATGATCTTCAAATTCTCGATGCAATAAGTGAATGTTATGAAGAGTACAGAGTTCTTCAAAGAAAAGATTAATTATCTTTTATACATATAAACAGAAAGCCCGCTATATATAGCGGGCTTTCTATTTTATATAACATCTTGAATGTTACGCTTTCGCGAAAATATGATGCTATAATGCTGCTATAATCACTTCTGGATCTGCTCTAAGTTTATAATCTTCTGATAGAAAGTGGTAAGAAACTTCTCCGTTCTGGTCAATAATATACGTGGCTGCGATAGGAAGCTCATTTGCATCATTACCTTGACTCTCTAAAAGATCAATACCAAATTTCCCATATAATTCTGCAAGCGCCTCTGGAAGTTTAAAAACCAAATTGAGTGATCTTGCTAATTCGTTATTTTCACTAGTAAGGACTTCAAAATCCAGCTCATTTTTCTCCTTAGTAGATAGCGAATTGTCTGGTGTTTCTGGAGTAATAGCAATAAGCGTTGCTCCTTTCTTTTTAATTTGAGGTAATACCTCTTGAAATGCTTTAAGCTCTAAGTTACAATAAGGACACCATCCACCTCTATAAAAGGTAATCACTACTTTACCCTTTTGTAACTGCTCACTCAGTGTGATAGTTTTTCCTTGAGCATTTGGCAATGTAAAGTCTGGAAATTTATCTCCTGTCTTTACAGCGTGCTTCAATATATCTGTAGCTTCAAGATCTTCAATGGCTTTTCTCATGATGTCTTGAGCAGCGCCAGGATGACGTTTAATACTGTTATCTGCAAGTTCTTTTAGTGATGCGGTAAGTTTCATAATTTGACGTTTTCAATTTGAATGTTGGTCTTTAAAAGTGCATCAACTTTACATTTATTTCCAGCTTATATTTCAGGAATTCAAGTTTTCGCGAAAGCGTACCTCTGTCTCTTATACACATCTCCGAGCCCACGAGACGGACTCCTAT
>CAJXSW010000156.1 GCA_913060645.1 uncultured Dokdonia sp.
TACGAGATAGGAGTCCGTCTCGTGGGCTCGGAGATGTGTATAAGAGACAGATTGCCGCTAGCGTGGGTACGTAAAGAAATGACGGTAATAGGGGAGCGGCTCTGGCGCGAACTCAATGGAGAATCATGTATTCCTTTTGATACGCTTCCGCGAAAGAAAAAAGCAATAGGAACGGCAAAATCCTTTGGTAAAAAACTGGATAATCTTTCTCAAATTGAGGAGGCTTGTGCCTACTACATAAGCGAAGTAAGCGAGGTGTTACGTTTTCAAAAATGTTGTTGTACACAATTGCGTATCTATCTTACCACAAACTACCACAGCACAAATGATGTGCAACACGCAGATAAGACCATTGTAACCTTATCTGTACCCACAAATGATACATTCATACTCATAGTAGAAGCAAAAAAAGCATTGAAGCGAATCTACAAGCCAGGATTTAAGTATAAAAAAGTAGGAGTAGACCTCTTAGGTTTAATACCAGAGGAGCAAGTACAAGGTAATCTCTTTATGCCAGAAGCGACCGGAGATAAACGCCTTATAAAAGCCTTTGATGCAATAAATAATCGCTACGGGAAGTCTACAGTTTCTGCAGGATTATCAGGAACAACAAAAAGTAACAAGGAATGGGAACTCATCAAAGAAGAGCGCAGCCCTAGATATACCACGCAGTGGGATAGTTTACTGGAGATAGGGGAATAAAAAAACCAACCCGCAATGGGTTGGTTTATAATTTTTATGTTTTCAGAGAGGTTCCTTACTCCTTCTCCCAAACGTTATCTGTTTGATCAATATCTGCCATCATTGATGTAGGATCAATCTTCATCATTTTTACCTCACTTAGTGGTGCATCAATGGTGAATGTATAGGTAGGATTTGTCCAAGGCCAGTCTGCTAGTTGCTCACGAGTGATGTTTGGCGTTGGGTTTGGCTTTTCGGCGCGCATCATACGTAAAGGCATGTAGTATGATTTTTGAGAACCATCTGCCATATCAACATAAAGATCTATAGGCATAGGCATGAGTCCTTTTCGCGTAAGCGTAATCTTTGTTTTATTTCCATCTGCTTCTACACTTGTGATACCATAATCAATGGTATTTGTAGTCTGCGCCCAGTCCATTAAGTACCAGTCTAGCTCCATTCCAGAAACTTTTTCTGCAGTACGTTTAATATCGTTAGGTGTAGGGTGCTTGAAAGCAAAATCGTCAAAGTACTTTCTAAGCGTTTTCTTAAGGTTGTCTTCACCAATAACGTATCCTAACTGTGCAAGAAATACTGCTCCTTTGCTATATGCAGCGATGCTGTAAGGCATGTTCTCGTTATAACGATCTGCGTGTGTTGTTTGTGGTTGCTCTTTACCGCTTTTAACGAGGTAATAGTAGCCTCTGTATGACCCAGAAAGCGGATTAGGATTATCACCACCAGTAAGTTCATTTTCGGCAAGAGAAGAGATGTATGACGTAAATCCTTCATCCATCCACTCGTGCTTTGCTTCGTTACTTGCTAGTAAGAACTGGAACCAAGTGTGTGCCATCTCGTGTGCAGTCACGCCAAATAGGCTTCCAAACTTGCGCTCACCAGTAATAAGTGTGCTCATCGCATACTCCATACCACCATCACCACCTTGTATCACGGAGTACTGCTTGTAAGGGTATGTACCTACGTGCTTGTTATAGAAGGCAAGCAAATCTGCCGTCATAGGCTGGAGTTTCTTCCAGTTTGCTTTGATAGACTCTTTATTTTTATAGAAAAAGTGAAGCTCTGTATCATTTTCTCCCATGATCATGTCGTGCACATACTCAGGATCTGCAGCCCATGTAAAGTCGTGAACGTTTGGTGCTTTAAAGTGCCATTGTAATTTACCACGCTTTGCATTTTTACCTGGCTTCATAGAAGTTCCTGCATATCCATGGCCCATATCTTCTGGATCCTGTAAATATCCTGTACCACCTACGGTGTAGTTTTCATCAATATTGATTTTTACATCAAAATCTCCCCAAACTCCATGAAACTCACGGGCGATATAAGGATCTGCGTGCCATCCTTCAAAATCATATTCGGCCATTTTTGGGTACCACTGTGTCATAGATAGTGCAACACCTTCCTTATTGTTACGACCACTACGGCGTATCTGTACTGGTACTTGACCTTTAAAATCCATCTCAAAAGTAGTCTTTGCTCCGGGAGCAATAGGATTTGCAAGTTGTACTTCAAGTACCGTTCCCGCTACTTCGTAAGTTAATTTCTTACCATCTTGAGTAAGGCTATTTACTTTAATAAACCCAATCTCATCTGGTGCTAGCTTACTGATACGATCTTTTACACGACCATCTGGATCTGCAATGTTGCGTGAGCGCACATCCATCTCACTTCCAGGTTGGAATGCGTTAAAGTATAGGTGATAAAATACACGGTCTAGCGTCTCTGGAGAGTTGTTTGTGTACTCAAGCTTTTGTGTACCGTCATATTGATAGTTTTTTACATTCATGTCGATTTCCATTTCGTAATCGACGTGCTGTTGCCAGTAAGAGGTGTTGTTTTGTGCATACGCTTTCGCGAAAGCGAACAACGATACCATCACCAGTAATTTGTAAGCGTTTTTCATTATAGATTGATTTAAAGTTAAAATCCCAAACTCCGTTATTGAGGAATTTGGGATTTTGAGAAATTACTAAAATTATTTTTGTAGTTCTGCTAGTTTAAAAGCGTTGTACATATTTACCATTTCACCAGATTTTGATACTTCATTGAAGCGTGCTTGCTTCTCTGTATCTCCACCTAAAATTACCGAAGTATTAGTAGTAAGACCACTCTTCATGATAATATTTTTAACCTCATTTGCAGAAAGCTTAGGGTAGTAGCTACGTAACATTGCAGCAACTCCAGCTGTGTTAGGCGCAGCCATAGACGTACCGCCTAGATACTCATACGTATCTTCTGGTGTAGTAGAGTAAATATCTACTCCAGGAGCAAATACATCTACATTAGATTTCCCATAGTTTGAGAAGTTTGCAAGCAACTGGCTTCCATACTTAGGTGCTAGAGCGCCTATCGTTAAGAAAGTATCTGCCATTTCTGTTACGTTATCTAGTTGATCATTAGGATACACACGGTTTGCTGGATCATCAAGAGAAAGTCCCTCATTACCCGCAGCGTTTACGATAAGCACATCATTTTTTGCAGCATACTTTATTGCATCATATACCCACTCCGGGTTTTGTGCATAATACTTTCCAAAAGAGGTATTAATCACTTTTGCACCATTATCTACTGCGTAGCGTATTGCAAGTGCGATATCTTTATCATACTCATCTCCATCTGGCACAGCGCGTACTGCCATGATTTTAATGTTACTATTCGCAACACCATTCATTCCTTTACCGTTGTTACGTGTTGCAGCAATGATTCCTGCTACGTGCGTACCGTGTTTTGCGCCGTCTGGCTCAGGACCATATACATTATTATTACCGTACTTAGTATCTGTAATATCGTAAGGATCATCACCTAGTACTTTTCTAAAATCGGCTGTTTTATTATAGTTTGCTTCTAGCTGACCAGTAAAGTATTCAACACCTTCATCTATGTTTTTCATAAAATCAGGAATACTCTCTGTGTACTGAAACATTTGAGTAATAAACCCAATGTGGTTCTGCATCTCGGCAGAAGGGTTTTTAATAGTTGCAAGATCTGCTTGCGTGTAATCTTCTTTTCCTAATGCTTTTACTATCGCAGGATGTGAAGATTTAAGCTGGCTAGCAATTTGCTCGTATTGTGTTTTTTGACGCTGTGCACCTGCAACTTTCTCGTCATACTCAGCTTTTGCTTTTTGATATTGTAAGAAGATATCTTTTTGAGACGCAGGAATAGTTGCTAGTGTTTTACCAGCAAACTCACTTTCAAAACGTTTGATGATACGTACAAATTCAAGTTGCTCTGCACCTACATCACCTAGAAAATTCCAGCCATGTACATCATCTATATATCCATTGTTATCATCATCCTTACCGTTACCAGCAATCTCTTTTGGGTTAGTCCAGATGCGACCTTTAAGATCTTCGTGGTTAATGTCAATACCAGAATCTATCACAGCAACAATTACTTGCTGTCCAGACTTACCAGGAAGAATTTCGGCATACGTACGATCTACGCTCATGCCTGGGATGGTATCAGTTCTAAGATCTCTTGAGCTCCATGCTTGTTTCTCACTTTCTGTAAGTGCAGAAACTTTGAGAGGGTTGCTATCTACATTTTCTACGGGTACAGTTACCAGTGCAGATGGAGTCTCACAAGAGGCTAAAAAAGTGGCAGCCATTGCTGCAATCACAAGAGATTTTGTGTGTTGTAAATTCATCATATTAGTTAAATAAGTCTTTAAAGGTATAAATTTCATTTGCACGCACGCCTTTCTCGGTATGCTGTACGGTAATAATTTCATTGTGAGCATCGTGCTCTAGCCATAGATAGTAATTATTATCTGCAGCGATGTTTAAGAATTGTTCTTTCTCGCTTATGGAAAGTAGCGGTCTCGTATCATAACCTGTCACATAAGGAATAGGTAAATGCCCTAAAGTAGGGAGCAGATCTGCCATGAAAACAATGGTCTTGCCTTGATACTCAATATGTGGAAGCATTTGTTTTTCTGTATGACCATCTGCAAAGAGAATACCAAAGTTGAGTTCGCTATTTTTTTGAAAAGCCTGTTCTCCTCGTTCTATAAAGTGAAGCTGTCCACTTTCTTGCATAGGGATGAGGTTTTCCTTTAAGAAACTAGCTTTCTCTCTATTGTTAGGTTCAACAGCCCATTGCCAGTGATTTTCATTGGTCCAGAATTTTGCATTTTTAAATGCAGGTTCATAACCTGTGTGGTCTTTATTCCACTGTATGGCTCCACCTACGTGATCAAAATGTAGGTGCGTCATAAATACATCTGTAATGTCATCACGGTGAAAACCATATTGAGCAAGTGATGCATCTATAGAGTGGTCTCCCCACTGATGGTAATAGCCAAAAAACTTTTCAGATTGCTTATCACCCATTCCATTATCAATGAGGATAAGTCTGTTGCCATCCTCTATAAGCATACATCTTGCGGCGATATCTATAAGATTATTAGCATCTGCAGGGTTTGTTCGGCTCCAGATAGTCTTTGGAACAACGCCAAACATGGCACCACCATCTAACTTAAAATTTCCGGCTTCAATGGGATATATTTTCATAAATAAGGTTGCATCTAAGTGGGATTACTACAGTTACGCTTTCGCGAAAGCGTGAAAAATGTAAAAAAGAGTACTATTCCCAAAAACAAAATCTCTGCAAAATACCAAAAAGGCGCTTTTTAAACGG
>CAJXSW010000157.1 GCA_913060645.1 uncultured Dokdonia sp.
CCAGAAGATAATGACTTCATTTATGGTACGGCTGTTTTTGATGCAAAAGCGAGTATCAAGGGGGATTTACAAATTCCAATAGTTACACTTGATGCAACAGTAGGAGGTGCTACAGATGTTACTTATGTGATGCCTACGGCGGCAGCAAATATTGAATCTAGTGACGGAATTGTTGTTTTTGTAAATCGTGAAAATCCAGATGCCATACTTACAAGAACAGAAGAGGAGACCGGTACAATTACAGGTTTTGATTTTAAAGGACTTTTTATGGTTAATAAAGAAGCGCAAGTAACTGTTCTTATAGATAAAGAAACAGGCGATAATCTTAAAGTACAAGGAGAAGGAGATTTTAATTTTACATTACAACCTAATGGTAGAATGACACTTACGGGTGTATATGACGTAACTAGTGGTCAGTATGAAATGAATCTTTACAACCTAGTGAACCGCACATTTAAATTAGATCCTGGTAGTAGAGTAAGCTGGTCTGGTGATCCATTTGATGCAAAACTTGATGTACGTGCTGTATATGAGGTTGAGGCTTCTGCATCACCTTTAATGGCAAGTGCAAATGCAGGAGCAGATCCTGCTCAAAGTAGTAAGTATAGACAGCAGCTACCATTCTTAGTATACTTAAATATAGATGGTGAACTGCTGAGTCCAAAAATTAATTTTGCACTTGACTTACCAGAAGACGAGCAAGGTGCCATAGGTGGTCAAGTTTATAGCCGTGTGCAGCAAGTAAACCAGCAAGAAGGAGAGCTCAACCGTCAGGTGTTCTCATTGCTGGTATTAAATAGATTTTATCCAGATTCTAATTCTGATGGAAGTCGCGGTGGTTTTGCAAGTATTGCAAGAGATAACTTAAATGACGCTTTATCGGACCAGCTTAATATTTTTTCTGATAAGTTGTTGGGAAAAACAGGGTTTCAACTTGATTTCGGATTGGATAGTTTTACAGATTATCAAGGAACCACACCGCAAGAGCGCACACAACTAGATATTGCCGCACAACGTAAGTTTTTTGGGGATAAGCTTACAGTACGCGTAGGCAGTAGTGTTGATGTAGCTGGTCAGAGTGCCTCTGGCGAGAGCAATCCGCTTATAGGGAATGTGAGTCTTGAATATGAGCTTACCGAGGATGGTCAATACCGTCTTAAAGGTTTTCGTCGTAGTGAGTTTGAGAATGTAATAGATGGACAAACGATTGTAAGTGGTATTTCACTTATATTCCAGCAAGAGTTCAATAAATTTAGTCAGCTGTGGGATGCTATTTTAAGAAAGAAACAGCAGCAGCTTGTAGAAGAGGAAAAAGCTAAGAAAGAAGCGACTCCACCTGAGGAAACTATTGAAAACAATAAAAACAACTAGCACGTGCAATACCGATTATCTACATATTTTTCAGCTCTAGTTTTGATTGCTTTATGTGCATCTTGTAGTGTTGAAAAGTACATTCCAGAGGGAGAACGTTTATATACTGGCGCTGAAATTATCATAACGCCAGATAGCACCATCACAAATCAAAGCTCGCTACAGACAGAGCTTGAAGGCGTCTTGCGACCAACACCTAATTCTAAAATCTTAGGAGGTTATCCTTATTTAAGTGTTTATTACAAAGCACAGCGTGAAAAACCAGGAGTAATCAATAAATGGCTTAATAAAAAGATAGGAGAGGAGCCTGTTTATCAATCTGATGTAGAGGAATTTGAAGTAGAATCATTACTACGTAACAGACTAGAAAACCGCGGATTTTTCTATAGTACGGTGAGTTCACGCTTTCGCGAAAGCGAGACAAAAAAAAGAGCCTCCATCACCTATGATTTGAAAGTCCCTACACCATACCGCATGGAGACGTATCAACTTGATACATTATCACCGCCTATTTATAGAGAGATGATAAGCACGGTGGCTTCCTCACCGCTTGAAAAAGGCATGAGATATGACTTGTCTAATCTTAAACTTGAGCGCGATCGTATTGATTATCTCCTTAAAAGAAAAGGATATTACAACTTCAATCCTTCGTTTTTAATATTTGAGATAGATACCAATCAATACAGCAATAAGCGTTTTGATATGTTCTTGAAGATTAAGAAGGATGTGCCTAATAAGGTCATTGTTCCTTACAAAATAAGCAAGGTAAATGTGTATCCTAATTATGCGCTCAAAGACTCGTTACAATCTGATGTGGTTCGCTTTGATAGTTTAAATTTTATTCAAGAAGAGCTTTATTTTAAACCTAAATACCTTGCGCCATTTGTACAACTTGAAGAAGGGCAATTGTATCATCCAGATGTCTCCCGTAACACCGCGCGACGCCTGTCTACCATAGGAGCCTATAAATTTGTAAATATCCAGTATGACGAGATTGATAGCTTGCGCACAGATAGCTTGGGTATTCTTGAGGCAAATATTTATTTGTCGCCATTAAATAAAAGAGCAATACGAGCAGAAGTGCAAGCAGTGACTAAATCCAACAACTTTGCTGGACCTGGATTGGCTTTAACCTATAGCAACAGAAATCTTTTTAACGGTGGAGAGATTCTTAATATCACAGGATCTGCAGGATACGAAGTACAACTAGGAGGAGGTGAGTCATTAAGTAGTATAGAGTTAGGTATGGCTAGCGAACTCGTATTCCCAAGAGTGATATTTCCTATTGATATTTCAACAGATTTTTTTGAGTATAATATTCCAAAAACGGTTGCAGCACTCGGCGTGGATTATTTGAGTCGTTCTAAATTATACACCTTATTATCTGGTAATGTAGGATTTGGCTATGTGTGGGATGCAAATAAATATGTCACACACCGTATAAATCCTATTTCTGTAAGTTATACGAGACTCTCTAATACCACGACAGAATTTGAAGATATACTCACCGAAAATCCCTTATTAAGACAGAGTTTTGATCAGCAGTTTATTGCGGGACTCAATTACAGTTTTACCTATAACGGGATGGTAGATACGCAAAAAACACATCAAATCTTTTTCAATTCTAATTTTGAGCTTGCAGGTAACGCCGTTAGTTTGCTAGGAAAAGATGATGCAGACACTCAAAATAAAACATTCATAGGACTTGAATATGCGCAGTTTGCTAAGTTAGATGTAGATTTTAGGTATCATTTTAATATGCCAAATGAGCAGAAAATCGCAACGAGACTCTTTGCGGGATATGGGTATGCATACGGCAACTCAGAGATATTACCATTTGTAAAGCAATACTATTCTGGTGGGCCATATAGTGTGCGCGCCTTTAGAATACGCTCTTTGGGTCCTGGAACATCCTCTGGAAATCAATCTAGCGGAAACTTCTTTGATCAAATAGGAAACATCAGGCTAGAAGCAAATGCAGAGTACCGTTTTCCAATTTTCAGTTATCTCAAAGGAGCCTTTTTTGTAGATGCTGGAAACATATGGAATAGCACAGAAAATGAGGATCTTGAAGGTAAAGATAAGTTCACCTCAGATTTTATTAATGAATTAGGAATAGGCGGTGGCTTTGGGCTTAGAGTAGATGTTCAGGGCTTTGTGATTCGTTTTGATCTCGCAGCTCCTTTTCATGATCCATCATTACCGGAGGGCGAGCGATGGGATTTCAAATTTGACGAACCTATTTTCAACTTTGCTATTGGATATCCATTCTAAAACAATCTCGCTTTCGCGAAAATGTGAAACAAACTCTTATTAGTAAGCAATCACACTACAGCTAGGGGATTTTATAGTACAAGAATTATCAAACCAACAGACCAAACAATACATACTTACCTTATTTTTGAGTTATGAATCAAACTGACCAGAAGATTTACATCATAGGCGCTGGAATAAGCGGCCTTGTTGCAGCTATTAACTTAGAGAAAAAAGGCTACGCACCCATAATTCTTGAAGCTACAGATAGAATAGGAGGACGTGTAAAAACTGATATTGTAAAAGGATATCAGCTAGATCATGGTTTTCAAGTGCTACTAGAAAGCTACCCGAAAGCCAAAGAGTATCTTGATTACAACAAACTTGAATTACAGTCCTTTTTACCTGGAGCTACTATTTATAAAAATAGAAACTCGCAAACTATAGGAGATCCTACGCGTAGTCTTAAAATGCTTATCCCGACTATGAGCTCATCTATAGGCACACTAGGGGATAAGGTTAAGATCTTAAAGCTTAATAAAAGTCTTAAGAAGAAATCGCTAGAGGATATTTTTAAGGAAGAAGAAATAACCACTTTAAAGTATTTGCAAGATAAAGGCTTTAGTAAAGCGATGATAACAGATTTCTTTAAGCCGTTCTTTAGTGGGATATTTTTAGAATCTTCACTAGAAACATCTAGTAGGATGTTTGAGTTCGTTTATAAGATGTTTGGTTCTGGTATGGCAACATTGCCAAAAGCTGGAATAGGAGCAATACCAAAACAATTACAAGAACAGCTAGCTAATACTCAGATTAGACTAGACACCGCCGTTAAGGAAGTGTCCGGGCAAACAATCACATTAGAAAATGGCGAGGTGCTAGAGAGTGACTACATCATCATTGCAACAGAAGCAAGTCATATAGTTCCCAACCTGAGAGGTCAAGAGACTCCTTGGAAATCATGTGTAAACTTATACTTTGAAGCAGATGCTCCCAAAGACCGTAAACCACTCATTGGTCTTGTGGCAGATGAGAATACAAGAATTAATAACATATTCTATCACGACACCCTACAAACAGCTACAAGTGGCGCAAAGAGTTTATTATCCGTTACCGTAGTAGATGATAGCGATCTGAGCATAGAAGCGCTTATCGCTATGGTATCGTCAGAGCTTAGTACTTATTGCGGTATAAAAGGAGCTACTTTTTTCAAATCTTATGAAATAAGAAAAGCATTACCTGAGCTTAGCAATCTCCGTAACAATTGCGCGCCATCAGAAACGCAGCTTACCAATAACATTTTTCTTGCTGGAGATCATTTATTAAATGGTTCATTAAATGCAGCAATGGTTTCTGGGGAGAGAGCAGCAGAAGGTGTAATCGAAAAAATAGAAGGTCTTCTAAAGTAATTTTAGGAACTCAAATTAATACCTGAAAGAGGCGATGATTATAAAATCATCGCCTCTTTTTTGTGCGATACATTCTGGATGTAGAACTAGTAAGTTTCGGAATATCCTACAGCAGAATAGAGAGCAAAGTACTCTTAATTTTTGAATCCTCAGACTCAATAAATAATGCTTGTTTAAGACTTTTGTTCAGCAAATCAATGGTAAATGAATCATCATTAATTGCTAACTATAGATGCTGTCTCTTATACACATCTGACGCT
>CAJXSW010000158.1 GCA_913060645.1 uncultured Dokdonia sp.
GGAGATGTGTATAAGAGACAGATCTCATATAGAGAATTAAATTAAATACTATGAAAACAATAATATCAATATTAGTAATAGCCTTGTTTACCACGATGGGTGTGCAAGCGCAAAAGGAAATGGATCAATTTGAAGTGCAGGTAGACGGTCTAGGTTGTCCATTCTGTGCATATGGATTAGAGAAAAAATTCAAAGAGTTTAAAGGAATAAAGAAAGTAGCTATCGATATTGAAACAGGAGACTTTAGTTTTGAGTATCCTGCAGAAAAAGCACTGACTATGGATGCTGTTGTGAAACAAGTAGAAAAAGCTGGATATACACCTATTACCTCAAAAATCACAAGAGCTAATGGTGAAGTGGAACTCTCTGAAACGAATACTACAAAGCTTACAAAAGAGAGCATTGTAAAAACTCAGAAAATGCTTGTAGCAGGTAAGTGTGGAATGTGTGAGGCGCGTATTTTAAAAGTTACAAACGGTATAGAAGGAGTAACAGATGCTGCTTGGAATCAGAATAATCAGATGTTAGAGGTTAGCTTTGATAATAGCCAGACAACAACAGATGCGATACAAAAAGAAATAGCTAAGGCTGGTCACGACACAAAAGCTCATAAAGCAACAGCAGGAGCTTATGATAATCTTCCGGCTTGTTGTAAATATGAGCGCTTAGTACAATAGTGTCTTTCACCCCTAAGGTAAAGACGAGTGAGGCAGTTATGTGATAAGCATGCCGCTGCCTCTCTTTTTTAAACACAAAATAACTATGAAAAATTTATACATTATAATCATTGCAGCTCTCACTCTATATAGCTGCAAAGAGGAGCCAAAAACTCAAATCGCTTGGGTACATACCAAGACAATTAATCTTCAAGGCATAAACCCGATTGGGATTGCGCAAGATGAAAATGGACTGTGGTTAAGTGATGGAGATCACAATAGGGTTGTTCAAGTAAACCTTAATGGAGATATACAGCAAACTATAGATTCTCTAGATAGACCTATGCATATCGCAACAGATGCTGGTATAGTTTATATCCCGCAATACGGTAATGATGAGGTGCTGTCTGTGTTAGGAGCTACAAAAAAGGCTATCGCAATAACCGATAGTCTTGATGCACCTGCTGGTATAGATGCTAGAGGTAATGCGATAGCTATAGCAGATTTTTATAACAATCGTATTTTATATACTGAAGATGGTGTGACTTGGTCTTCATTTGGAAAAGAGGGTAAAGCAGATGGAGATTTTTACTACCCTACAGACGTGCAAATTACAGATGATGCCATCTGGGTAGCCGATGCTTATAACAATAGACTTCAAAAATTTGATAAAAAAGGAAATCACTTGATGACAGTAGGGGAAGATCAAAAGATGAATGCAGCCACTGGTATCTACGTTTCAGACAAAGAAGTGTTCTCTACAGACTTTGAGAATAATAGAGTCTTAATTTTTGATCATGAAGGAAATTTTAAACAAGAAATTAATGATGCTATTTTAAAACCTACAGATATGTTGCTGGTAGGTGATATATTATATGTAACTAATTATAAAGGGAAGTCACTGAGTGTATATGAGCAAAAAGAAGTGCTCGTAGAAGCTCCTCTTGAGGAGGAACACCATGATGACTATAATCACTAATGACTATGATAAAGCAAGCGTATACAGTAAAGGGAATGACCTGTAATGGTTGCAGAGCAGGTGTAGAAAAAAAGCTAGGCGATATTGATGGTGTTGCAAATGTAATTGTGTCTCTAGAAGATGAAGAAGCTATCCTCACGATGGTTGATCACATTTCTATAAAGACACTGCAAGATGCTTTGCCAGAAAAATATAGCTTGTCATCTAAGAAGGTCTCGAAAGCAATAAGTGAAAAGCAAGAGAGTAGTTCTGGAGTGTTTGTAAATAGTGAGTCAGCTTCGCAAGCAGTTTAAGAGTCAAAATTGCAGCAACTCAAACCGTTGCTTTTGATATTATTTTACATCACTGTAGCATCTGTATTGCTCAATTATGCAGAAGCAAGCTGGCAGTCTGGCATGCTAGATTTTATGGGGCTTTTTTATATTGTCTTTAGCTTCTTTAAAATGCTAGATCTTAAAGGCTTTTCAACAAGTTTTTCTATGTATGATCCGCTGGCTCGTACAATACCGGCTTATGGTAAAGTCTATCCGTTTATCGAGACCGTACTAGGACTTATGTTTTTAATGCGTTTTCAAGTAGAAATAGCACTTATAGCTACTATTGTGATTCTTGGTGTTACCACGGTGGGTGTGACTAAAACACTGTTGAGTAAAAAGGAAATTCAATGCGCATGTTTAGGCACAGCTTTAAAGCTACCTATGACAGAAGCAACTTTTATTGAGAATGCTATTATGATCATAATGGCAATTATTATGCTTATAAGACTTGTATGAAGTTAAAGTTTACCACTGCCCAGATTTGCACCATTGTGTTAGTAGTTTTCTATATAATTTGGGAATATAATATTCAAGTATATCTGAAAGACGAGCATCTCGATTATGGAGTTGAGGTTCGGTACGATTTGATTTTTATTCTACCAATACTGGTAATTATGATTGCAGTTTCTGTCTGGCAATATTTTAAAAAGAAGTAGTACGCTTTCGCGAAAGCGTAACAATAACCATAAAAAAACCTCTGCCGAAAAGCAGAGGTTTTTTATTGAATATACCCAGAGGTAACCCAAATAAAGTTTGTCGCAATGCGACTTACATCATTCCTGGCATTCCGCCACCTCCCATAGGAGGCATTGCAGGTGCATCTTCTTTAATATCTGTAAGAGCACACTCAGTAGTAAGAATCATTCCTGAAACAGATGCAGCATTCTCAAGGGCTACACGTGTTACTTTTTTAGGATCGATAATACCAGCTTTAAGCATGTCTGTATACTCGCCATTTTTAGCATTAAAACCGAAGTCTTTTTTGCCTTCCATAACTTTAGAAATAACAACAGCTCCTTCACCACCAGCGTTAGAAACGATAGTACGTAAAGGTGCCTCTATAGCGCGATTTACAATCTGTACACCAGTTGCTTCATCTGCATTTTCTGTTTTGATTTTTTCAAGAGCTTTCTTAGCGCGCACAAGTGCAACACCACCTCCAGCTACGATACCTTCTTCTACAGCTGCGCGAGTTGCATGTAAAGCATCATCCACGCGGTCTTTCTTTTCTTTCATCTCAACTTCAGAAGCAGCACCTACATATAGTACAGCAACACCTCCAGCAAGTTTAGCTAGACGTTCTTGAAGTTTTTCCTTATCGTAATCTGATGTAGTAGTCTCAATCTGAGATTTGATTTGACCTACACGAGCTTTAATAACTTTTGAATCTCCAGCTCCGTTTACAATCGTAGTGTTGTCCTTATCTATAGATACAGTTTCTGCCGTACCTAGCATATCAAGTGTAGTATTTTCTAAAGTGAAACCTCTCTCTTCTGAGATTACAGTTCCTCCAGTAAGAATTGCGATGTCTTCTAACATAGCTTTACGACGATCTCCAAAACCTGGTGCTTTTACAGCAGCAATTTTGAGAGCTCCACGTAATTTATTTACTACTAATGTTGCTAGTGCTTCTCCGTCTACATCCTCTGCAATGATAAGAAGTGGCTTTCCAGTTTGAGCTACAGGCTCAAGTACAGGTAGCAAATCTTTCATGTTTGAAATCTTCTTGTCAAAAAGTAAGATATATGGCTGCTCAAGTTCTGCACTCATTTTCTCACTATTAGTAACAAAGTAAGGAGAAAGGAATCCACGGTCAAACTGCATACCTTCTACAACGTCCACATATGTTTCTGTTCCTTTTGCTTCTTCTACAGTAATAACACCTTCTTTTCCTACTTTTCCAAATGCTTGAGCAATAAGATCACCTATTACATCATCATTGTTTGCAGAGATAGATGCTACTTGCTTGATTTTATCAGAAGAGTTACCCACTTTAGTAGTTTGCTTCTCAAGATCTGCAACGATAGCTTCTACAGCTTTATCGATACCGCGCTTAAGATCCATTGGGTTTGCTCCTGCAGCAACGTTTTTAAGTCCTTCAGTAACGATTGCCTGAGCAAGAACTGTAGCGGTAGTTGTACCATCTCCAGCAAGATCGTTAGTCTTAGAAGCTACTTCTTTTACCATCTGAGCTCCCATGTTTTCTAAAGCGTCTTCCAGTTCAATTTCTTTTGCAACTGTTACCCCATCTTTAGTCACCTGTGGTGCGCCAAATGATTTTGAAATAATCACGTTACGACCTTTAGGTCCTAAAGTAACTTTTACTGCGTTTGCTAGTTTATCTACGCCACGTTTTAAACCGTCGCGTGCTTCTATATTAAATGTTATGTCTTTTGCCATTTTGTTTTGTTTTTACAAAGGCTTGCGGCTTTATGCTTTAAGCGCTATGTTTAAAATATTTTAATTACTCTTGGTACGCTTTCGCGAAAGCGAATATCTATTTATACTATCGCAAGGATATCATCCTCTTTCATGATCATATAATCTACTCCGTCAAATTTGAGTTCGCTACCTGAGTATTTTCCATAAATAACTGTATCACCTACGACTACTGTCATCTCGTGATCTTTAGTTCCAGATCCTACAGCTACTACTTTGCCTTTTTGTTGTTTTTCTTGTGCGCTATCTGGGATATATAAACCAGATGCTGTTTGAGTTTCTGCCGCAACAGGCTCGATTACAACGCGGTCTGCTAATGGTTTGATTTTAATTGCCATTGTTATAGATTTAATTATTGAGTTGAATTGTTATTGTAACCCTTAACTGGTTACGCGAGCGTAAAAGACAGAAATTATGCCACTCACCATGCACTGACAAATTTGCATAACAAAAAAGAGCCAGCTAAAATAGCTGGCTCTTTAATATGTTATGTTGTGAGAGTCTATTGATCTCCTCCATTATCTGGAAGACTTACTGGTTCTGGAGCAGGAGTAGTTTGTTCTACAGCATCTGCATCAAAAACTTGAGACTCGCTTCTTATAGTACCGTCAAAAATACTTAGGTTACTAGCAAGAATAAGTACTAATAAGATAGTCGCTAGTGCCCATGTTGCTTTGTCAAGAAAATCTGTTGTTTTCTGAACGCCACCCATTTGCTGTGTTCCACCACCGCCAAAAGAAGAAGATAATCCGCCTCCTTTAGGGTTTTGAACCATAATAACGACAATAAGAAGGAAAGCTACTATAATGATCAATCCTAAAAATATATAAAACGTAGTACCTGTCTCTTATACACATCTGACGCTGCCGACGAAGAGGATAGTGTAGA
>CAJXSW010000159.1 GCA_913060645.1 uncultured Dokdonia sp.
TCTACACTATCCTCTTCGTCGGCAGCGTCAGATGTGTATAAGAGACAGTTATAATCGTCATTACCTCGTGAATCGGTATGAGATTCTATATGGATTATCAATTCTGGATACTCTCGAAGGGCAGCCAAAATTTTTGCAAGCTCCACTTCTGCATCAGGACGGATGTTATAGCGATCAAAATCAAAATAAATAGGTTGCAAGCTAAGTCGGCATCCTAAATCATCAGGTGGACAATCAACTAGTTTTAATGGCAATGGTACTTCTACAGTTCCTGTTTTTGTAGGTGTCTCTACCAACTTTTCATTGGGCTGGTAACTTTCTTTTGTTCCCCGAACTGCATATTTACTATCGCAATCTGCAACTAAGGTATATCTCGCATCTTCACCTACTACTACACTTTTAACCTCTTTATTATCAGCATCTAAAAGTACTACGGTTGCCCCCGGTAATAGTTCGCCACTATCAACATCTGTCACTAGACCCGTAATTGTTATCTGACATTTTTCTTTAAGCAAGTATATTTCATCATCTACACTACCACGAGCTCCACCTCTATTGGAGGTTAAATATCCTCTGCGTTTTGTTTCTTTTATGATAAATCCAAAATCATCTTGACTACTGTTGGCAGGTTCACCCAAGTTTTTTACAACCCCAGGTTTTCCTTCGTTATTTAATGGAGTAATGTATATATCAAATCCTCCTAATCCTGCGCGACCATCAGTTGAAAAGTAAAGGTTATTTTCTTCGCTAATAAACGGAAAGGACTCTCTGGCTTCGGTATTAATTTCATCTCCGAGATTTACAGGTTCTCCATAGCTGTCTTTTCCTAAAATATCCACGTACCATAAATCTGACATCCCTATAGTTCCTGGCATATCAGAAGAGAAATATAGGCGCTTTCCGTCTCTACTCAATGTTGGGTGTGCTACTGAATAAGTATCGCTATTAAATGGAAGTTCAACAATATTTGTCCAAAAGAATTCTCCACTTTTAGTGGCTTTATATAATTTTAACCGTATCGTTTTTTGTCTATCTTTTCCTTTTTTACCATCTAAAAAATTATTTCTGGTAAAATACATAGTACTCCCATCTTTACTGAAGGTTGGGGTAGATTCGTGATATTTAGTGTTTACATCTCCAGGAAGAGGCTGTGCGTTAATTAAGTTTCCATCCTTATTAACATCAGCTATAAATAAATCTAGAAAAGGCTGATTATTCCATTCTGAAACCTTTCCTCCTTCTGAACTAGCCCTTGATGTTGCATAGACTACTTTATCTCCATAAAAAGAAGGTCCAAAGTCTGATACATCACTGTTTATAGAAACGTCTTTTAAAATGAATTCTCGTGATTCTTTTGCTATGCTATTTAAATAATTTGGATCACTCTCAAAGTTTTTTACTATTACTCCATTGCCTCCACGAGCTGTAAACTGCTTCATCAATTCATCAGACTCTTTATACTTCCCTAAACTTTTTAAAGACTGGGCAGCACGGTAATAATATTCTGTTTCTATTTTATCAGGGTATTCGTTTACGAGTTTCGAATACCATTTAGCAGCATTATCGTAGTCACTATTATAGTAATAGGTATCCCCTAGTTTTTTATATATTTCTGCTGATTTATATCCGTCCTTAACAACTTTTAAATAGATTTCACGTGCATCTATATAAGCAAACTTATCAAAGTCTTTATCGGCTTTTTTTATGTCTTTACGTTGAGAAAAAGATACTCCAATAGTAAAGAAGAGGAGAAGGAAAAAAATTGATTTATTAAGTATAGGCTTATTCATGGCGGGAATTTTATTAAAAGAATCTTGGTGTTAACACACGCTCTGGCTTATTAAAGAGATCAAATCGTAAAAATACTTCGTAGGATCCATCACTGTAATCTTCAATATCGGTGGTTTGGTAATCATAACCAAACCCTATGAATATTTCATCACTTACCTGAAAACCTGCCATAGCACTCAAAGCTGCACTCCATCGATACGAAGCTCCTAAAGTTAATTTATCATATATTAAAAAATTGGCAGAGGCATCCCACTGTAAAGGAGAACCGCTTACTGCTTTAATAAGTGTTGCTGGTTTAAACTTTAAGTTTTCATTGATATCAAACACATAACCAGCAATTAAAAAATAGTGTAAACGCTCAGCTGGTGCAACATCTTTATCAAAATCAAAATTTTCTAATGTAGACGAATCAAAATGCTTCGTGGTTAAAAAATTGGGTACAGACAATCCTGCATAGAAACGTTCTGTATTGTAATATACCCCAGCACCTATCTGTGGCTGTAATTTATTATCTATATTATTTTCAAAAATATCTCCTTGGTCAAATATGCTCAGTTTATTAAAATTAACATCTAAAAGATCTAATCCAGCTTTAAGTCCGAAACTTAATTCAGCATAATCTGAAGTATTGATCGTATATGAATAATCAATATTTACATTTGATTCTACCGCTGGTCCTATTTCGTCACGAACAATCGATAGGCCTAAGCCCATATTGTCTAATACACCAATAGGTGAATTGACCGTAAACGTGCCTGTTTTTGGTGCTCCTTCCAGACCTACCCATTGTGACCGGAGCAATAATCCAAAACTTAACGCATCACGCGATCCAGCATAGGCAGGATTAACAATTTGTGTATTGTACATATATTGCGTGTACTGCGGATCTTGTTGGGCATTGCTCGAAAAGCAGCTCCCAAGTAAAATCAAAACTATAATGGCTAAATAATAACTGTGTTTCATCGTTACATATTTTTATACCCCCGGAAGATTACCTCCGGGAGGTCTTTTGACTTTCTATCTATTTATATATAGGTATCCTGAATAACTTGCTTTCCCTGGATTATCCGATGGGAAGGTAAGTATATAGAAATACGTTCCTGTTGGTAATTCTTCATTGGCACGTATTGTTGATCTACCATTCGACTCTCCTGTGAATACATTCTCTTGACCATTAGAACCTCCGTAGCCTTCAGTTTCCCATACCAATACACCCCAACGGTTGTATATCTTCACATTGTTTTCTGGGAAATCTTGAATACCTGCTATTACAAAGTAATCATTCAGGTTGTCTCCGTTAGGAGTAATACCATTGAATATTTCAAAGTCTCCTACAGGATCAACATTTCCAATAACTACTACCGTAGGATCATCTGGTTCTCCATCTCCATTGTTGTCAACGTTATCATCATTGTTTGGATCATCAGACTCATCGGTTACAACGGTACCTTCATCATCATCTCCAGTGACAATAGCCTGATTAATAACTTGACCCGCCTCTATATCTGCATCATTAATAGCATAGGTAGCCGTAAATGTTGTATCATCGGTCATACCCGGTTCAAGAGAAGCTATTGGACCACCTTGAATGTCTATACCTGGTAAAGGATCATCTATTGTTATATTATACAATGTTACACTTCCTGTATTCGTTACACTAAAGGTGTATGTAATAGTTTCACCTTCTTGTGGAATACCATCTCCATTTTCATCATTTAACACACCTACTTTTTCTAAAGACATAGATGGAGCTTGACATAGTGTCGTGATTGTTGGATTATCATCACTTATCGTTTCTCCAGAATCATCACTCACTATATTTCCATCTGGTGTAGTACCTTCAACTGTAGCTTGGTTAACAACTTCTCCAGCATCGATATCTGCTTGAGTTACCGTATAAACTGCTGTAAAGGTAGTTGCATCTGTTGCTCCTGAAGCTAAGTTAATAGGGCCACCACTTACAGTTACAAGTGGGTCAGTTACAATCACATTCGTTAGATCCACTATACCTGTATTCGTTACTATGAAATCATACACGATAGTTTCTCCTACTTGTGTACACCCATCTCCATTTTCATCAGAAAAGGTTCCAATTTTTACAAGCGCTATTGTTCCATTTTGACAAAGCGTTGTTATCGTTGGATCGTCATCATTTATGGTTGCTCCAGAATTATCACTTACTGTAGTTCCATCAGGAGCAGTTCCTTCTGCTGTGGCTTGGTTTACAACTTCTCCTGCAGTTATATCAGCTTGAGTGATTGCGTACGTTCCTGTATATTCCCAAGTCTCAGTAATATCTAATTGACTGTCACCATCTGTGTCACCTGTTGGACCATTGATTGTCGTAATTAACGGATCGGTTACACTTACGGAAGCTAAACTTACACTTCCTTGGTTGGTAACAGTAAAGGTGTAACTAATAGTTTCCCCTACATTACTACATCCATCT
This sequence comes from uncultured Dokdonia sp., assembly GCA_913060645.1. Classification (GTDB taxonomy): domain Bacteria; phylum Bacteroidota; class Bacteroidia; order Flavobacteriales; family Flavobacteriaceae; genus Dokdonia. Next base: position 4,241 of record CAJXSW010000159.1, read on the forward strand.
TGGTCTTCATCATTAAATATTCCAGTTTTCACGATTGCTATCGCTGCATTTTGACATAGTACTGTAACAGTTGGATCATCATCACTAACTGTTGCTCCAGAATCATCACTTACTATTTCACCTGATGGTGCTTCACCTTTAGCTGTTGCTTGGTTCACTACTTCTCCAGCATCAATATCTGCTTGTGTAATAGTATAATTCCCAGTATATATCCAAGTTTCAGTTACATCTAACTCACCATCACCATCCGCATCACCACTATCGGGTCCTGCAATGGTTCCCCCTAATAATGGATCTGCTACTGAAACAAATGCCAAACTTACATTTCCTTGATTAGTTACTGTAAATGTATAACTGATGGTTTCTCCTACATTACTACATCCATCTTGGTCTTCATCATTAAATACTCCAGTTTTCACGATTGCAATTGCTGGGGTTTGACAAAGGTCTGTTGTTGTAACTTCATCCGTAGCTACTGTACTTCCAGAATCATCAGTTACAACAGTTCCATCAGGAGCAGTTCCTTCTGCTGTTGCCTGGTTGATTACTTCACCTGCATCAATATCGTCTTGCGTGATTACATACACTCCTGTATACTCCCACTCTTCTGTTACATCTAACTCACCATCACCATCCGTGTCTCCCGTTGGTCCGTTGATCGTTGCGATCAATGGATCGGTTACATTGACTGAAGCTAAACTTACGTTTCCTTCATTAGTTACCGTGAACGTGTAGTTGATCTCTTCGCCTACTTGTGAACAGTCGCCGCCATCGTCATAACTACTTCTCTTAACAATCGCTATGGCTGGTGTTTGACATAATTCAGTTGTAGTTACTTCATCCGTAGCTACTGTACTTCCAGAATCGTCAGTTACGGCAGTTCCATCAGGAGCAGTTCCTTCTGCTGTAGCTTGGTTGATTACTTCGCCTGCATCTATATCGTCTTGCGTGATTACATACACTCCTGTATACTCCCACTCTTCTGTTACAT
>CAJXSW010000160.1 GCA_913060645.1 uncultured Dokdonia sp.
CTAATTCAAATAATTTATAAAAATGAAAACAAAGTTTAGTGGAATTTTAACGCTACTACTAGCGTTTGTAGTGCAAGTTTCGTTTGCACAGTTAACAGTAACTGGAACGGTGAAAGACGACACCGGCGTACCACTTCCAGGAGCAAATGTTCTTTTAAAAGGAACAAACACAGGTACACAAACAGATTTTGATGGTAATTACTCAATAGAAGCTGAGCAAGGACAATCGCTTGTCTTTACGTACGTAGGTTTTACAGACCAAACTATAATGGTAGGTACTTCTTCTACTATTAATGTGATTCTAGCTGCTGGAGATGCACTTGACGAAGTTGTAATTACAGCTTTAGGTATTTCAAGAGAAAAAAAATCTCTAGGGTACTCAACTCAAGAAGTATCTGGTGAAGAAATCGCCGAAACTAGAAATCCGAATGCACTTAATTCGATCTCAGGTAAAGTTGCGGGTGTTCAAATTTCTAATGCCACTGGTAACTTAGGAGGTTCTACGCGTATTGTAATTCGTGGAGCATCGTCAATCACAGGTGAAAACAGACCTCTTATTGTTGTAGATGGTATTCCATTAGACAACACCAACTACAATTCCACTTCAACCCAATCCGGTGGTGGCGGTAGAGATTATGGCGATGCTGGGTTTGATATCAACCCTGACGACATTGCCACTATGAATGTTCTTAAAGGAGGTCCTGCGGCAGCACTATATGGATCTAGAGCTCTCAATGGTGTAATTCTTATCACAACAAAATCAGGTAAAAAAGGAAAAGCAGAAGTTACTGTGAACTCCGGAATTACTTTTGAAACGGTAAACATTCTTCCTAAAATTCAGAAGCTATACGGTGGTGGTGCAGGAGATGCTAGCACAATAGGGCAGGCTGGATTTAATCAAGCGACCATAAATGGAACTACGTATGACGTTGTGGATTACGGAACTGATGAATCATGGGGACCACGATTTGAAGGACAACAAGTACTTCATTGGGATGCTTTTGATGCTGAATTTGCAGATGATTTCCTTCAAACTCGCGCATGGTCTGCACCTAAGAACAATATTGATTCATTTTGGGACACTGGTGTTTCTTATAACAATGGAGTTTCTTTCTCTCAAGGAACAGATAAGTCAACAATACGTTTAAGTGCAAACAACACTAGAACCGATGGTATTGTGCCAAATTCTAATTTGAGAAAGAATTCAGTTAATTTTAATGCAAGCAGTCAGATATCTGATAAACTAAAGGTTGACGCTATTGTAAATTTAACAATCACAGAAGGATTTAATAGACCTGCCTCTGGATATACTGGTGCGGGTGTTGTACAACAATTATATCAATTTGGTCAAACATCGCTTGATTATGGACGCTTAAAAAATTACAAACTCGAATCAGATGGATCTCAAAGACCTTGGAATAGAATTTCTGCTACAAACGGAAATCCAAGATACTCAGATAACCCTTACTGGACCTTGTATGAAAACACATCAAAGGACAAACGTACTCGCTGGTATGGTAACTTAGGGGCTACATACAATTTTACAGATAATCTATATGTAGTAGGTAAAGTCTATGCTGACACGTATGACTTTAGAATAAACGAAAGGGTAGCTTTAGGATCTCAAGGAGTGAGTAGTTACAGCGAATCTGATCGTGATTTTGAAGAAGTTAATTATGAAGCACGCATTCATTACGATACAAAATTACTTGATAACAAAATAAGTCTTAATACTTTTTTAGGTACTAATAGAAGAGATGCTGAGTTTCATAGACTTTCGGCAACAACATCAGGAAGTCTTGTTGTTCCAGGACTATATACTATAGCTAACTCAAAAGACCCATCTATTGCAAGTGAATTTGATTCTAGAAAGCGAGTAAACAGTGTGTTCGGTTCTGCATCTATAGGATATGACAACTTTGCTTATGTAACAATCACTGGAAGAAATGATTGGTCCTCTACGCTTTCTGCTGAAAACGCTTCATTTTTCTACCCAAGTATAAATGGTAGCTTTGTGTTTTCAAAATTTATTGAAGCAGACTGGCTTTCTTTTGGAAAAATACGAGGTGGGTATGCAGAAGTAGGAAGTGACACAGATGCTTACTCATTAATAACAACCTTTAGACCAGCAAATCAGTTTTTAGGTGATTTACCATTTAGTTTTTCAAACACTAAACTAAATCCTGATCTCCAACCAGAATTTAAAAACACATATGAAGTTGGTTTGGAAATGGCATTCTTTCAAAATAGAATAAGTTTAGATCTTACTTATTATAATGAGGAAACATCGAACTTAATAACACCTGTTCAGGTTGACCCTGCTAGTGGATTCACTTCTACATTTACTAATGGTGGGACGTTAAGGAATAGAGGTATTGAAGCTCTAGTCAATGCTACAGTAATTCAAACTGAAGATTTTTCTTGGGATACGACATTTAACTTCTCAAAAAACAATAACGAGTTACTTGAACTTATAGATGGTGTACAATCATTACAAATAGCAAGTTTCCCATTCAACTCCGTTACATTAAATGCTGTTGTAGGTGAATCTTACGGAATCATCAGAGGAACAAACTTTGTTTTTGATAATGAAGGCAATAAAGTGGTAAACTCAAATGGAAGTTTTGCTGAAACTCAGGACCAAGAAAATCTTGGGTCTATATTACCAGACTTCAATTTGGGAATTAGAAACACATTTCGTTACAAAAACCTTAGCTTAGGCTTTCTAGTTGATATACAAGAAGGTGGCAAATACAGATCATTAACTAACATATGGGGTAATTACTCTGGTATTCTTGAACAGACTGCAACAGATAATAAACGAGAAGTAGGAACCGTATTGGAAGGTGTAACTGGTACAATAACATACGATGGTAATGGTGATTATACAGTGACTGACACTGCAACGAACACACAAGTTATTTCTGCACAACAAGAAGGTACAGATTATTTCTTTGGACCAGATGCAGCAAATGTATTTGACGCAGATTATATTAAACTAAGAGAAGTGTCTCTAAGCTATAGGCTACCATCAGATTGGATTAAAAATCTAGGAGTATCTGATGTTATGCTTTCAGCGTTCGGTAGAAACTTAGGTGTTTGGGGTCTAGATAACGACAACTTTGATCCAGAGGTAGCGACTTCAGGAAGTGGAAATATTCAAGGCTCAGAAGGAGGATCTCTTCCATCAACTAAAAGCTATGGATTTAACGTACAATTAAAATTCTAAAAAAATGAAAACTAAATTTTTTATAATGATGTTACTAGTTATCTCTACTGCATTTTTATCATGCACAGATGACTTAGTAGAACTAAATATCAATCCAAATGAACCTGAGATTGCACCTACTGCCAATATTTTTACTAGTGCAACTAAGGAGTTTATTGATTTTTCTAGAGATGGATTCAACGAAGGGCGATTAACATTACCTTGGATGCAGTATTGGGGTCAAACTGCCTATGCGGACGAAGACAGATTTCTTTATCGTGAAACTACCGCCGAATCAATTTACACTAATACGTATTTGACGATGAGAGATTTCAAAGCTATTTTGGATTTAAACACAAACGAAGAGACTAAAGAGACTGCGGCATTGTATGGTAATAACGACAATCAAATTGCGGCATCTAGAATTATGTTATCTTATATGTTTTATGAGTTGACTAACTTCTTCGGTGATGTTCCATATTATTCATACGGGTCAGACAATGAAACATTCCAAGCAGGACAATTAGAAGCTGGAAACTTCACCCCTGTATTTGCAGCTCAGCAAGATATCTACACTGATATCCTCAAAGAGCTTAGAGAATCTGCAGATATGATTAACGAAGATGAAATTGTTTTTACAAACGGAGACAATATATTTAATGGCGACGCATTAAAGTGGAAAAAATTTGCTAATTCTCTTATTTTAAGAGTCGCGACAACTATAAAGGGTGTTGATACAGAAGCATATGAAACGGCGTTTGATACGGCTATCACTAGTGGAGTAATGACATCAAATGACGACAATGCATCTCAAGAGTATGACACAATTGATGTAAGTGCTTCACCCTTATGGACTGCATATATAACCAGAACAGATTTTGCTGTCGCCGCCCCATTTGTTGAACTTCTTAAAGGAGAAAGAGGAAACTTTAATCCAGATCCACGTTTATTTCAGATGGCTGTACCTATTGCTGCCAGCATAAATGAAGTAAAAGCTGGATACGAAGCAGACTTAGACACATTAGACTACGGAGATTATTTAGGTGTACCTTACGCTTTTAGGAACACAAACTTCTTAGATAGAACGACCTATTCATTCCCAAGTAGTAATGTAATCAAACCAGATTATCGTGAAGTATTTATGGAGTATGCAGAAGTCGAGTTTTTAATTTCTGAAAGAAATGGTTTCGCGCAAGCAAACTATGAAAACGGTGTGACAGCAAGTATGGAAAAGTGGGGAGTTCCCGAGGCAGACGTCACTACTTTTGTTGCAAACTTGCCGGCAGCAAATCAAGCTAATGTATTAAATCAAAAATATATTGCTCTATATATGCAAGCACATCAAGCATACACTGAGTATAGAAGAACAGGATTTCCTAATACTTTAGTTCAAATAGATGAAACCGTTGCACTTCCTCAACAGCAAATTGATGGACTTGCTCCCGACAATAGGGTTGAGACATACGTTTTTGAAGCTGGACCAGTAGATCCTTCGGTGTCTGATATACCATTTAGATTAAGATACCCTCAGATATTACAGAATTTAAACGGAGCAAACAGAGATGCTGCGGCAGCCAACTTGTCGAATGGCGATTTAATAATAAGTAAATTATTTTGGGATGTTAACTAGACTTTCCTAATTGACAGCTAAAAAGCCACTCATGTTATGAGTGGCTTTCTTTTTATACATCATTCATCTACTAGGGCTATAATTCCAATTGAAAAGTAACACATTTCGACTGTGTTAAAAACATAATAAATATTCAACATTTTTTCAATTTTACTAACAAATCAACACAATCACACAAACACCTGTATATGTGATCATTAAGACCTAAAATCTCGACAATAAATCAACAAACTGTCTCTTATACACATCTGACGCTGCCGACGAAGAGGATAGTGTAGATC
>CAJXSW010000161.1 GCA_913060645.1 uncultured Dokdonia sp.
CTACACTATCCTCTTCGTCGGCAGCGTCAGATGTGTATAAGAGACAGGTATTATAGGTATATATCAAATACGTATTTCTGGTTCACTCATAGAAGACATGCCTAAAAAAGCTGATTTCTATAAGGATATAAAGTTTTTTGAGGAAGAATTTGATGGGATCATGCCATTAGAAATTCTGATTGACACCAAGAAAAAACAAGGAGTCATGAAGCTTGCCACGCTTAAGCGCATGGAAGAGCTAAGCGCTACCATAGAGGAGCAACCAGAACTCTCTGCTCCTATATCTATTGTAAACCTTGTGAAGTATGCAAAGCAAGCATACTTTAATGGGAATCCTAAATATTACCAACTACCTACAAGTAACGAGCGTAATTTTATACTGCCGTATGCAAAGAGTTTTGACAATGACCAAAACCTCATGGGAGCCTACGTAGATAGTACGGGTCAATATGCCAGAATTACTACCTTCATGAAAGATGTAGGTACTGATAAAATGGAGCGCGCTGAAGAAAATATCCAATTAAAAATAGACAAGCTCTTTCCAGAAGAACGATATGAGGTTACCATGACAGGTACTGCACTCGTTTTTCAGAAAGGAACAGATTACCTAGTAATGAACCTTGTGATAAGTCTATCACTTGCCATCTTACTCATCGCATTATTTATGGCGTGGATGTTTAAGTCACTACGTATGATTATAGTGTCTCTCATTCCTAACTTATTACCACTGCTAGTTACGGCGGGCATGATGGGCTTTATAGGCATCCCTATCAAGCCATCTACAATACTTGTATTTAGTATTGCCTTTGGTATTTCTGTAGATGATACGATTCACTTTCTGGCCAAATACCGTCAAGAACTAAAAGCTAACAAATGGAAGATTAAAAAGTCTGTTTACGGTTCGCTACGTGAGACAGGTGTAAGTATGTTTTACACCTCAATTGTATTATTCTTTGGCTTCTCTGTATTCATGATTAGTAGCTTTGGAGGAACTGTAGCACTAGGTGGTCTTGTAAGTGCAACTCTATTATTTGCAATGCTAGCTAACCTTTTACTATTACCGTCACTGTTGTTATCCCTAGAAAAAGAGATTGCAAATAAAGACACCTTTAAAGAACCTGCGCTACAAATAGTAGAACGTGAAGGTGATGAAGAAACTGCTGATAAAGAGCTTGAGTAACTAGATATTCCCTTTGTATCTTTATACAAAAAGGTATGACAGATCAGTATTTTAAGGAAGCACAAGAAGAGTTACAACTTGGCGTCAACAAAAAGGGACACCCGTTTAGGTACACCACTATGGGAACGGTAGATGCTTCTGGAGTTCCTGCGCTTAGAACAGTTGTACTAAGACAAGTTACAGAGGATTTTAAACTGAGAATTTATACGGACAGTAGATCAAATAAAGTAGCTCAGTTACTCCAAAATGATGTTACTAGCTTGCTCTTCTACCACCCTAAAAAATTGCTGCAGATTAAAGTTACAGGAAACGCTTCCATCATTACAGATCCCGTAGAGCTGCAACGCTATTACAGCGGCGTGCAGCCTTCATCAAAAAAAGATTACACTACTACTGATGCTCCTGGCGCAGAGATTTCTAATCCAGATGCGGTAGACTACCTTGAGAACACACACTATTTTACTATTATTGAGATTACACCTACACATTTAGAGTTCCTTCAGCTTAAGAGACCTAACCACATTAGAGCGAGTTTTACACTCGAAGATGGCACATGGAACGGGCAGTTTTTAAACCCGTAAGGGTACGCTTTCGCGAAAGCGTGAAAACCTTTTTTACACCTCAACTTGATAACCGCCGTGAATCTTTAAAAACAGTATTGTCCCGTAGCGTATATTTCAGTCCATTTACCCCTTACCCTACCACAAAAATCTTTTATATTTGCCCTCTATCTAGAGAATTCATTTAAATAAGATACAATGACACATACGCCTATTATAGCGCTACTCGAAAGTGACAAAATTCATCAAGAATTTACGGTAAAAGGATGGGTAAGATCCTTCCGCGGAAACCAGTTTATCGCACTTAATGATGGTTCTACTATTAATAACCTTCAGTGTGTAGTCGATTTTGAAAATACAGATGAAGCACTTTTAAAGCGTATCACGACAGGTGCTGCCGTTGCCATCAAAGGAACCTTAGAAGAAAGTCAAGGTGGAGGGCAACGTATAGAAATAAAAGTAAAAGATATCCAGATTGAGGGCGATGCAGATCCTCAAGAATTAAAAAACACGATACTCTCTCCTAAGCGTCACACACTAGAAAAACTACGTGAGCAGGCACACTTAAGAGTTCGCACCAATACCTTTGGCGCTGTAATGCGTTTACGCTCAAAGTTATCTTTTGCCATACACGAGTATTTTAATAAAAATGGCTACTTCCATGCACACACACCTATTATTACCGGTAGTGATGCAGAGGGAGCTGGTGAGATGTTTCGCGTAAGCGCACTGGATCCAGAAAATCCGCCACGCACAGAAGATGGAAAGATTGATTACAGCAAAGACTTCTTTGGTAAAGAGACTAACCTTACGGTTTCTGGACAGCTAGAAGGAGAGACATATGCATTAGGACTTGGGAAGATTTATACATTTGGGCCAACTTTTAGAGCAGAAAATAGTAACACTTCTCGTCACCTTGCAGAGTTCTGGATGGTAGAACCAGAGATGGCTTTTTGTGATCTAGATGGCAACATGGATCTTGCCGAGGATTTTATCAAGTACGTAATTAACTACGCACTAGAAAACTGTCAAGATGATCTTGAGTTTCTAGAAAACAGATTAATTCAAGAAGATAAGAGCAAGCCAGAAGCAGACCGTGCGCCTATGCCACTGCGTGAAAAACTAAGCTTTATAGTAGACAACAACTTTAAGCGTGTAAGCTATACAGAGGCAATTGACATCTTACGTAATAGTAAGCCTAATAAGAAGAAAAAGTTCAAGTACCCTATTAATGAATGGGGAGCAGATTTACAGTCTGAGCATGAGCGTTACCTTGTAGAAAAGCACTTTAACTGCCCAGTAATCTTATTTGATTACCCAGCAAACATCAAGGCATTTTACATGCGTCTTAACGAAGATGGTAAGACCGTACGCGCGATGGATGTACTTTTCCCTGGAATAGGTGAGATGGTAGGAGGATCACAGCGTGAGGAGCGTCTAGATGTTCTTAAGGAGAAAATGGCTGCGTTAGATATTTCTGAGGAGGAGCTTTCATGGTACTTGGATACTCGTAAGTTTGGAACGTGTACGCATAGTGGTTTTGGCCTTGGCTTTGAGCGTCTTGTGCTATTTGTAACGGGAATGACAAACATACGTGACGTAATACCTTACCCACGTTTCCCTGGTCACGCTGAGTTTTAGAAAATACTTGTTTTCGCTTTCGCGAAAATTTGAATATATCAACTATTTTAAATCCAATGTACTTAGGTATGTTGGATTTTTTTGTGGGGATTGGATGCTTACTCTTGCGTGCTTACTCCTGCGAGACATCCTCCCTAGCCCTCCTTCGAAGGAGGGAACTTAAGTACAGAGTAAATTTCAACTTTTGTCATCTCGACGTTAGGAGAGATCTCATTATCTAGCTCAGAGAAGTTGCTTACTAGCAGTTCTTACTCCTGCGTGCTTACTCATATGTGATTTCTCCACAAGGTCGAAATGACGGTAGGTTCAATTTCGATTTCAGCTTCAATTTCAATTTCAATTTCAATTTCAAGTTCAGGTTCAAGTTCAAGTTCAAGTTCAAAAGGGCATATTCATCTTGAAATATTTGATATTGTATCCATTACAATCATAAGTTGTATTTTGGTGGTGAAATAACAATCCAAACTATTTCTAGAATCAAATTATAAACGCGTGTTCTTTCTTTTTTAATATTGCTTCACATTAGATTGTGATAAATAAACTTAAGACTATTAGGAATGAACGCACCAACCAAATCAAACAATGGAAGACATACCAGATAACATTATCTCTGTTGAAGAGGCAGATAGCCTTTACAGAACTTATGGTCAAAACAGAGCACCTTTTATTGAGGCTGGTGTAAACGAACTGTATGAAGGACTTGATAAACCTTATGAAGCGACAAGATTTGTGACTGCAGATTATGAGAAGATGAAAGCTTATATGGCTTTTATTGAGAAAGAATCAAAAGAAGCTGGGGTAACTCCAAAAGGGCTTCGCATCTATTTTGGCGCTACAAAACCTGCAAAAGGGAAACCTGGAAGAGAAACTGTTTTTCTAAATCCAGTAGCTGCCTTTAAAGGTGTTGATGGTAATATATCTTATGCGATTCATACAGATTTAGACGGCATTAAAGAAGCAATCACCGTAGGAGATGTGATTGATGGTAAAATACCAAAGCCTTCTGATACAAAATCACTTAATGGTGGTATACAAAGTCTCGCTGGTGATGACTGGGAATATCCACCACCGCCGAGACAAAATGATCCTAACGATTATCATTAATAAAAATGTATTAAAATAATGAACACGATACGCATATTGATTCATACAATAGAGCTAGTAGCGGCATTGTGTTCATTATTTACTCTTTGGAAATATAAATCAACACCTCTCAAATATTTTTGTGTGTACTTATGGTATGTAGTATTGCATGAAGCTGCAGCATATTTCTTACTTAGAGAAGGTATTATAAGATTTCAACTCACTAACCTCTATGGATTCATCACTACATTTTTTGTGTTATGGATGAGTTACAAATACATTAAGATTAAAAAATTCAAGAATACAACTCTCATACTTTCTGGTATAGCGCTATTAATTTTTCTTGTAGAACTAATATTTAAAGGCTTCAAGGAAGTTCTTTTTGTCTCTAAAACTACGGGCTATCTAATAGCTCTAATAAGTTTATTTCTTTACATAATAGGACTCTTTAAGACAAATAGCTTATACAATCCCCTTAGGGAATTGTATACATATTTTTTATTAGGTTTTACCTTGTTTTTAATATCAACGCCCGTAATATTATTAGCAAGAAATATGTATATAAATAATATTGAGATGAGTATTAAACTTTCATACATCTGTCTCTTATACACATCTCCGAGCCCACGAGACGGACTCCTATCTCG
>CAJXSW010000162.1 GCA_913060645.1 uncultured Dokdonia sp.
CGAGATAGGAGTCCGTCTCGTGGGCTCGGAGATGTGTATAAGAGACAGAATTATATTTGAGTAAAAAAGACCTATACTTATAGTAGGAAAGACCAATAAGTAATCACTTAAATTTGCAGTTATAAGAGAACTCTAGAAAAGAGAATACTGTACTATGAATACACTACAATTAAGAACTGTAAATGTTGTGCAATACTTGCAACCTTTACGAGAAGGAGGATCACTTCCAGCTTTAGTCAAAGCAGATGATGATTATTTATATGTGCTCAAGTTTAGAGGAGCGGGGCAAGGAAAGAAAGCACTTATAGCCGAACTTCTAGGAGGCGAAATAGCCAGAGCGATAGGACTTCATGTTCCTGAGCTTGTGTTTATGAATCTAGATGACTCTTTTAGTAAAACAGAGCCAGATGAAGAGATTCAAGATTTACTGAAATTTAGCGTAGGGTTAAACTTTGGGCTTCATTTCTTATCAGAAGCGATTACTTATGATCCGCTGGTTAGTACGGTAGATGCGCTTACTGCTTCAAAAATAGTGTTACTAGACTGTATTATAAGTAATATAGACAGAACAGCAAAAAACACAAATCTCTTGCAGTGGCATAATGAGATATGGGTGATTGATAATGGCGCGAGTTTCTATTTTCACCATGATTGGAAAAACTGGAAAAATCACCTAGAGCGCACCTTTCCGCTAGTAAAAGATCATGTATTGCTTGAGAAAGCAACGCGCTTACCAGAAGCTGGAACTGCAATAAAGGAGCTATTAACGCAAGAGAAACTAGAAGATATCATCTCAAATATACCAGAAGACTGGTTAATATCTGAGTTTGATACCATGGCTCCTAGTGATATGAGAGCAGCTTACCTTGAGTTTATTAATTCTAGATTATCAAAAATTGATATTTTAGTAAAAGAAGGAGAGGATGCAAGATAAATATACCTTTGAGTACGCCACTATCAGAATTGTGCCTAAAGTAGAACGTGAAGAGTTCTTTAATGTAGGTGTCATTGTCTTTTCAAAAAAGAAAAAATACCTAGGGATAAAGTTTCATATATGTCCAGACAAGTGGAAAGCCTTCTGTACAGATGTAGAGATTGCAAGGTATCAAGCATATCTAGAAGCCTGGGAACTTGTGTGTAAAGGTTCACCTGCTGGAGGTCGCATAGGCGCTATGGAACTATCGGACAGGTTTAGATGGCTTACTGCTTGTAGAAGCACTATCATACAAAGCTCTAAAACGCATCCGGGTTTGTGTGAAGATCCAGCGAGTATGCTAGAAGAGATCTTTGCTAAAAACGTGTTGTAAACTTATAACTATTTCTAGTTGGCTTTCGCCAACATTAACGGTACACATACATGAAGAAGATACTTGTATTATTCTCGCATCCTAAATTTGAAAAATCTAGGGCAAATACGTCACTAGTATCACACATTCAAGATATGGAGGATGTTACTTTTCATGATCTTTATGAGCAATACCCAGATTTCCATATTGACGTAGATGCCGAAAAGGAGTTGCTTGCTGCACATGATATCATCGTATGGCACCATCCATTATATTGGTATAGCTGTCCGCCTTTAATGAAGCAGTGGATTGATATGGTGTTAGAATTTGGCTGGGCATATGGACCAAATGGTAATGCCCTTAAGGGAAAAACCTGTTTGAATGTAATTACCACAGGTGGCTCAAAAGAGGTGTATTGTGCTCAAGGAAGCAATAGCTTTACCATCAATGAATTTTTAAGACCTTTTGAACAGACAGCAACCTTATGTGGGATGCGGTATTATCCTCCCTTTACAGTGATGGGTACGCACCAGCTGAGTAATATCCAGTTAGACGCCCACGCAATTACCTACAAGTCTTTATTACAGTTGCTTCAAAAGAATATTATAATTCCAGACGTTGATAATTGTATTTTTTTAAACGATCTACCAGAATTAAAGAACCATTAAGCTATGACAGGAAGTATTCTTTTTGATGCGATTGTTTTTCTCGCAGGAGCTATTATTTGTGTGTATATCGTAAAACGTTTTGGATTAAGTTCTGTAATAGGTTATTTACTAGCAGGAGTTCTTATAGGCCCATACGTATTAGGTTTTATAGGTCAAGAAGGAGAAGATATCTTACACTTTGCCGAGTTTGGTGTGGTGGTGATGCTGTTCTTAATAGGCTTAGAGATTGAACCTAAGAATTTTTGGAACATGCGTAAGACCATAATTGGCATGGGAGGACTGCAAGTAGGAGGGACTATGCTGTTAACGTATTTCTTGTTTACCTTTTTAGGATATGATTGGAAAGTATCTCTAGTCATTTCGATGGCAGTAGCACTGTCATCTACCGCTATAGCCTTACAAACTATCAAGGAGAAAGGAATGATGGATACTACTTATGGGGCATCCTCATTTTCCATTTTACTTTTTCAAGATATTATAGTGATTTTCATGCTAGGTGTGTTGCCACTATTATCTACAGCGACTACTGTTGCAGGAGGTGATGGTCATGGAGCATCTGGAAATTTACTAGATAGTTTACCCATCGGTTTTCAAACGCTCGCTATTATTCTCTCTGTAGTACTTATTATCGTTGCAGGTAAATTTTTAATTGTACCCATGCTGCGTAAAGTAGCAAAAACAGGAGTGCGGGAGTTACTCATTGCCTCTGCTTTATTGATCGTGTTTTCTATTTCCTTTTTAATGGAGTATGTAGGTCTCAGTCCTGCGCTGGGGGCGTTCTTAGGTGGAGTAGTGCTGTCTAATAGCGAATTCAAACATGAATTAGAGAGCACGCTAGAGCCTTTTAAAAATCTATTACTAGGTTTATTCTTTATGGCAGTTGGAGCCTCCATTAACTTTATTGTGATTGCAAAAAATCCGCTAACTATAAGCGGGATATTAATAGCTATTGTAATCATAAAGGCGATTGTTTTATTTGTTACTGGACATGTTTTTAAGCTAAAACTAGATCAAAAATTATTGCTTACCTTTAGTTTGTCACAGATTGGAGAGTTTGCCTTTGTCTTGCTTTCTTTCGCATTCAGCTTGCAATTATTAGAGCAAGATCAAATGGACATGATGCTTGTGATTACGGCACTTACGATGTCGCTTACCCCTATCACGGGAATGATAAATGAGCGATACATATTACCTAAAATAGGAACCAAAGAATCTATAAAACGACCTATGGATCACATCGCAAAGTCGCAAAATGTGATACTTGTTGGTTTTGGACATTTTGGGAGTACAATAGGACGATTTTTGAGATCTCATGGCGTAGAGGCAACCATTCTTGACCAAGACTCAAACCGTGTAGATTTTCTACGCAAGATGGGATTTGAAGTGTATTATGGAGATGCTACGCGCATAGATTTATTAGAGTCTGCCGGGATTGCGCAAGCAAAAATTTTAATTTGTGCGATTGATAACCCTACCGTTACAAAGGAAATTACAAAACTTGTCAAAGAAAAATACCCACACGTAGAGCTTATGATTAGGGCAAGAAATAGGGATGATGCTTATGACTTACTCAACCTAGGTATAGAAAATATTTACAGGGAATCCCTAGATACCTCACTCAGCATGGCCAGCGATGTTTTAAATAAACTAGGATTCAGGAAATATACTTTAAATAGACAAGTTCAAAACTTCATAAAATATGATGAAGCCATTTTAAGACGACTTGCTAAGGAACCCAAAAAAGGAGAGGATAGTTACATCTTTATCGCACGCCAAGAACTTGAAAAGCAAGAACGCTATTTAAACGAAGATTTTAATCGCGGTATAGTTGCTTACGATAATCACTGGGACAGCGAGCACATTAGAAAAACACTAGAGGAACAACAAGATAATAGTGACGAGATAAATAACACAAACACACCAAGCTAGAATAGTTTTTAAAAGTCCTTTATAAGGCTTTTTTCCCTGTTGGGAACATGTGAGCAGAAGATATGTATACTGTTTAAAGACTTATAGTAAGTTCATCTCTTTACTAGCGCTACATTGCCTAAACTTTGTGATTTCGGTACTAGAAATTAATTGCCACATGATTGAAAATAGTCATTTGTATACGTGGGTGAGATAATACCTCTTAGATTTGAAATTACTAGATGATGGAAAGTAGCTTCTTTTCCATACAATGCTATTAAATTATTGTTACCCAACACTAAAAGGTCTATTCTAGTAAAATAGATGGCTACTACTAGTGACACATTAATATCACTTCTTATGTTGCCGGCTTCTTGTGCTTGTACCAAAAGATTATAAACAGTCACCTTAGATAAACGTTCAAGAAATGCGGTATATACTTTATTTGCCTTAGGATAATATCTAGAAAGGTCAGAAAGAAATGAGGGTTTGAAGTATGCTATATACTCAAACCCTCTTTTATAGATTAGAATTACTTTTGAAAGCGCATCTGTACTTTTACAATCAGTGATAGCATTAATATCAAGTTGATATTCATCAAGCAATACCATCACACTTGCTGTAACTAAATCTCCTTTTGTTTTAAAGAAAGTATAAATAGTCTTTTTAGAAATTCCAAGATCATCTGCAATCTCATCCAGCGTCACATGTTTACTACCAAGCTGTGTAAACTTAGTAATGGCATGCTGCAGCAAGATTTCCTTAGTAGCCATCTTATACTTTTATCTCCATCCACCACCTAGGGCTTCATATAAATCAACAATAGACACAAGCTGCTGCAATTTACTCTCGATGATATTAAGCTCTGCATTTAATGCGCTTTGTCTCGCTGTAAGTAAATCTAGGTATGTTGCATATCCATTCTTCAAGAGCTCGTCAGAGTTGGCCTCTGCTGCGCGGAGGGCAGTCACCTCTTTATTGATAAATTCGAATTTTTTAGTTTCTGCTTCATATTCATATAATGCATTGGATACTTCAGTTCCCGCAACAAGCAATGTTTTTTTGAATGCTAGTAAGCTCTGTTCTTGTTGAGCAATGGCAACTTCACGCTGCGTTCTCAACTTTCGCTGATTCAAAAGTGGTTGTGTTAATCCGCCTATGACAGTTGCAAATAATGAGTTTGCACTTAGAAGCTTATCAACTGTCTCTTATACACATCTGACGCTGCCGACGAAGAGGATAGT
>CAJXSW010000163.1 GCA_913060645.1 uncultured Dokdonia sp.
CGAGATAGGAGTCCGTCTCGTGGGCTCGGAGATGTGTATAAGAGACAGGGATTACCTTGATTACCTATAGTCCTAGATCCTTCACCTATGGTATTTGCTCGTCGCACGCTATGATCACCATATTTATTTCTTAATTCATCCATTGCTTTATACAGATTTACGGTCTTATTAGTATTTTCAAAAAGGTCTATTTGATAATGTCCCTCTGTAAGACCACCAAAGCGAACGCCTACTAACCTAATAAGCATCCTACGATTATTGAGTTTATTGAAAAGTTCTGTTACGGTTGGGATGAGCACATGATCTGCAGCAGTGTAGGGCACACGTAACTGTTTTGAGTATGTTTGAAAATCTGAATATCTGATTTTTACTGTTACTACAGAAGTGAGTTTGTTGCCTCGTCTAAGCTGGAAAGTTAGGTTTTCTGCCATGGCAGTTATTGTAGTATGTAACTTAACCATATCAATAGTATCTTGACCATAAGTGCGTTCACTAGAGATAGATTTACGTTCGTGATACTCCACAATAGGACTGTCATCAATACCATTACAACGCTCCCAGATAATGCGTCCATTTTTCCCAAAAACAGAAGTCATCATTTCTACAGGCATTTGTTGTACAAGATCTACCGTGCGCACACCGAGATTACAAAACTGAGTAAAAGTCTTCTGTCCTACCGAAGGAATTTTTTTGATAGATAATGGTGCAAGAAATACTTTCTCATAACCAGGGTCAATTTTAATCTCATTATTAGGTTTTGCTTCTCCGGTAGCTACTTTTGAAACCGTTTTATTAGGAGACATCCCGAAGGAAATAGGTAAACCTGTTTCTCGCATAATACGCTGGCGCAGTTCTTTTGAATATTTATAGGCTCCAAAAAATTTATCCATCCCAGTGAGATCACCATAAAACTCATCTACACTTGCTTTTTCGAGTACGGGAAGTTCTTCTTGTAGAATTTGCGTTACCTCTTTAGACATTTTTGAATAAGTACCACCATTTCCTCGTATGTAAATCCCATTAGGACATAGCTGTCTGGCTACTTTAATAGGCATAGCACTATGTACACCATAGGTGCGAGCTTCATAGCTAGCAGCGCTTACCACGCCACGATCGCCAGTACCACCTACAATAACGGGTTTGCCTATAAGGCGACTATCTAACCTGCGCTCACAAGAAACGAAGAAAGTATCAAGATCAAAATGAATTATTGTACGTTGCATAATATAGAATTAATCCAAAATTATGGAAATATTCCTAATTTATGCAATTAATTTAGAATCTATATTATTTATTTAAAGGTGTTTTTAACCACTTAATATCGTTTTAAAAGATTTTTCTATAATAGGAGGTTGCTCTTAAATTTTAATAATAAGTAAGTGTCTAATTTTTTGATGTAAGACACTTACTTACTTTTAGGAAATTATAGCGCTACAAATTATTGCATGTGCAAATTTGTATTTAATCTATACAATTATTGAACAACATTGTTTCAGGTCTTTGGCAACTACCGCCAGTCACTCTACAAAACCCTTTAGGGCAACTATTTCCAGAATTTCCTAGACCACCTGAAATGAGACCTTGTTCTTTTTTTTCTATAGGTTTGACACCTTCTAATTTTAAAATGTTTTTTAACATAATAGGAATATTTAAAAATTAATTTTACCATGAACATTTAGAGACACTCACAGTCTATGTCTATTCTTGCAAGAATATTTTTAGAAGCCATTCTTTAAAATTGACTTCTACTTAGTACAGTATTAGATTATATAATCTATAGCTAAGTGTATTTGCGTGTGAAATATTACCCATTTTAAATGTTAATTTTTTAAAGCTAGTACTCATGATCAACACTTATTTTAACATCAAAAGCGTTAACACTATTTAACAACCTTTCGGTTTCTGTTTTGGTTATCTTGATCCTCTTTAATTTTAATTTATTTTCGATGAAAATCACACGTCTTATAGCCTTCATAGCGCTGGTAACTATCACATTCTCGTGTAAGCAAGAAGGTGGAGAGAATACCGCTTTCGCGAAAGCGGAAATCCCACAATTCAACGTTCCATTTGAAAAGTTTACGCTAGATAATGGGCTTACCGTAATTTTACATCAAGACGACTCAGATCCAGTTGTTGCAGTAGCGCTTACTGCACACGTAGGATCTGCAAGAGAGATAGAAGGACGTACAGGTTTTGCTCATTTATTTGAGCACTTATTATTTTTAGAATCTGAAAATCTTGGAAAAGGAGGGCTAGATGCAATGAGCGCGCGTATAGGTGGTTCTGGAGCAAACGGATCTACAAGTCGTGATCGCACAAATTATTTTCAAACAGTACCAAAAGATGCTCTTGAAAAAATGATTTGGGCAGAAGCAGACAAGCTTGGATACTTCATAAACACGGTAACAGATCCAGTTCTTGCAAAAGAAAAGCAAGTGGTAAAGAATGAAAAACGACAGTCTGTAGATAACCGTCCTTATGGTCACGCACGTTATGTAGTAGGAAAAAATATTTATCCAGAAAATCATCCATATAACTGGCAAGTAATAGGGTCGCTAGAGGATTTACAAAATGCAACTTTACAAGATGTAAAGGATTTTTATAATCGTTGGTATACGCCTAATAATACAACGCTTACCATCGCTGGAGATTTTGACCTTGCACAAACAAAGGAATGGGTGGAAAAATATTTTGGCGAAATTCCAAGAGGAGAAGAAGTTCCAGCAATGGAAAAGCAACCAGTTACAGTAGCAGAAACAAAGCGACTATATTATGAAGATAACTTTGCTAGGTTACCACAATTATCAATGACCTGGCCTACGGCACCTAATTATGATAAGGATTCTTATGCACTTGAAGTTCTGGCTAGTTACCTTTCTAAAGGGAAGAATGCGCCGTTCAATAAGATTTTAATTGATGAAAAGCAGCTTACGGCTGGTGTGAGAATGTTCAATTTTGGTTCTGAAATCGCAGGAGAATTTGGTCTAAGTGTCAATGCATATCCTGGTAAAGACCTTGATGATGTGCTTGTAGGAGTTAATGAGGCTTTTACAAAATTTGAACTTGAGGGCATCTCACAAAAAGATTTAGACAGAATTAAAGCAGGGCAAGAAACACAGTTTTATAACGGTTTATCAAGTGTATTAGGAAAGGGGTTTCAGCTAGCACAGTATGAGATTTTTGCAGGAGATCCTGCATACATCACAGAAGATGTAGATCGTATTCTCGCGGTGACTAAGGAAGATGTACAACGTGTTTACGAGCAGTATATAAAAGGTAAAAACTATATCGCTACTAGTTTTGTGCCTATAGGTCAAACAGCACTTGCACTTGAAGATTCTGATCTTGCACAAGTAGTGGAAGAAAAGATAGTAGAAGGTGCAGAGGAAACATTTGATGCTAGCATCGCAGCAGATTATGAGCGTACACCTTCATCCTTTGATCGTAGTAAGGAGCCTCCATATGGTACCACTGCTCAAGTTGCTGTTCCTAATGTTTGGGAAGATAAACTCTCCTCTGGACTTGAAGTGTATGGAATAGAAAATGACGAAGTGCCTCTTGTACAATTCCAGATGAATATACGTGGAGGATTACTTTTAGAGGATATCAATAGAGTAGGCGTTTCCAGTTTGCTAGCAGATTTACTTATGAAAGGAACTGCGACAAAAACTACCGCTGCTCTTGAAAATGAGATAGAAAGCCTAGGAGCAAATATTTACACGTACTCAGACAAGGAAAATATATACATAGGTGGTAATACACTGGCTAAAAACTATGATAAAACCATTGCGTTGGTTCAAGAAATCCTCTTGCAGCCGCGCTGGGGTAAGACAGAGTTTGACTTATTAAAGCAGAGTACCTTAAGTCGTCTGGAGCAGCAACAGGCAAACCCTAATAGTATTGCAGCCATACAATTTGATAAATTAATATATGGAGAGCGTAGCTTACTAGCTCAAAATAACTTAGGAACTCCAGCTTCTGTAAATGCAATTACAATTGGGGATCTAAAGAGTTATTATACCAATTATGTAGTTCCTAATGTTGCTAAGATGCAGGTGGTAGGTGCCGTAAGTAAAGAAAAAGCAACTACAGTTCTTGCAGGACTTAATAATAACTGGAAAGCTAGAGAGTTTACAATACCCGTAGTAGCCGTTCCTAAGGCTCCGGAGCAGTCTAACGTATATTTTTATGATGTGCCAGATGCAAAGCAGTCTGTACTTCGCTTTGGATACCCAGCAATGGCAGAAACCGATAAAGATTTTTATCCAGCACAAATGATGAACTACCGTTTAGGTGGTGGTGGTTTTGCCTCACAACTTACGCAGGAACTTAGAGAAGGAAAAGGATATACTTATGGCATACGTTCAGGTTTTTCTGGATCTACACTTCCTGGAGCATTTGCTATCTCGAGTGGAGTACGTTCTAATGTAACTTATGAGTCTACTGCACTCGTAAAGGATATTCTTAAAAACTATGGGAAGAACTTCACACAACAAGATCTTGACGTGTCTAAAAGTTTTCTACTAAAAAGTCAAGCGCGTGCTTTTGAAACTATGGGAGCAAAGCTAAATATGCTAGATGATATTGCAAACCTGGGTATATCTCCAGATTATATCAAGGAACGCCAGGCTATCGTAGAGAATATGACAGTAGAAGAAATCAAGAAACTATCAGATAAATATCTTAATCCAGATAAAATGATATACTTGATAGTAGGTGATAAGAAAACACAGATGGATAAATTAGAGCAGCTAGGTTATGGTACTCCTGTACTTTTGAATGAGAGTAAAGAACCTGTAAAGAACTAGAAACTCAAATCTCTTAATTATAAAAAGCGAACTCTTGATGGAGTTCGCTTTTTTTATGCTTTCGCGAAAGCGTAATTCTATACAAAAAATATACTACAGCGATTCTAAGCTCTTCTCTTTACCCAAACGTTAAGTAGCATCCCTATGACTAGAATTCCC
>CAJXSW010000164.1 GCA_913060645.1 uncultured Dokdonia sp.
AGCTTGAGGAAGTTGTTTGGCTGCTTCATGAATCCACTGCTCTAGTTTTGGGATTTCTGCGCGAATTGCTGGTGTAATGGCAAGGGTGTCAATACAATATTTACCTTTTTCATTCACCACAAAATTGACTACAATCGTATCGTTGAGTACTCTATTTACAATAATCGTGTGTTTACCAAAAGACTCGTAAAAAGTGCTCGTTACTGTCTGCTCAAAACATACTCTCAACGCCTCCCCTTCTGCTTGTGAGCTACATGTATCAAAAGTAGGATAGCCATCAACTTTATGAAGATCTATGGCCTTCCAGCTTTGTGAAAGATACTCGGAAGATGAGATTTTTTTTGTTTCTATACGGTCGCAAGAAGTCATTACAGCTATTGCTGTAATCATTACTAAACCACGATATAATAAGCCTCTCATACGTACTTCGAAAGTACGATTTTTAAATCTCGTTTAAAAGTGCTGTAAATAGGGTTAGTCCTGCGCTTTTTTTGCTTCAAAAATTTCTCTTTTGAGGATTACAATTCTCTCCTTAGCTATTCTTATCAAATATGGCTTTGATTTTGATTTTTCAGATTGAGCCACAAACTTCTCATACAACTGGACAACCTCTTCCTTATCTTCATAATAATTATCGGCTGCTACGGCAATGGCATATACGGCATCAAAGTTATCAGGATCTTCTTTAACTGCTAGTTGGTAATGCTTCATTGCTTTAGGAAATTCTTTCTTAAACTCGTAAGCTCTACCTAACGTAAAGTACACATCATCAAGTGGCAAATCTTTATACCTAAGCGCTTTAGTCGAATAATCAACGGCCTTATCGTATTCTCTGTTAAAGTTATATAACCTAGCAAGGGTAATAAGTGTTCCCCAGTCTTCATCATCATAAGCGAGTACCTCTTCATAAGCTTCTATAGCCTCTGGATACATTCTTTTCTCGTAGTAGGCACGCCCTAGTTTATTTCTCACAAACGCAGTATCCACTTCTAAATCTAGAAGATTATTAAACCACGCTATGGCCTCAACCCACCATCCTTTATAATAATAATTTTGAGCCAAAACACCAATTATCTTAAGATTCTCTGGATAACTCTCAAGTGCTTTCTCAGAAATCTTTTCTACGATGTCGTATTCTTTTAATCCTAGATGATGCTTTGCAAGCTCATACATAGCATTTTGATGTGTAGAATCTAGCTGTACTGCCTTTGCAAAAGCTTTTTCTGAAGTGTCTATCTTTTCATTATCTACTTTTCTATTTAAAACCAAGGTATCCTTTACCGCGGTCTTTTTAAGTGCTCGTCCCCATTGATAGTAATACTCAGGATTAGTAGGGAATCTCATTGCTAAATCAGAAAAAATAGAGTCTGCAAGATGATGCTTTGAATTTGACAGTAATAATCTACCGTACTCTGTTTGAGCTATGGGTTGCTTGTTATTTAGTTCTAATGATTTTTTATAATAGACTAAGGCATCAGTTTTTACCCCTTTACCGTTATAGGCTCTTGCTATTTGCAAATATGTTCTAGCCGAAGGATCTTTTATAGATTCATACTGAGCAATTGCCTGTGTATAATCTCCCACAGCATATAAACTATCTGCAATAGCCAAAGCCGGAGCTTGTGCTCCGGCTTTGGAAAATGCTATGATACTTAAAAGTATAATTAGTTTTCTCATAGGTTACTCTGCTATTTTAAAAATAATAGGTAAGCTGTAAAGAACTCCAACTTCTTCTCCATTATGAACACCTGGATTCATTTTTGGCAATAGTGAAATTACACGCTGCGCTTCTATATCAAGGTCTGGGTGTGGTGAGCGAGTTTTTAGGTTTGTAACATATCCGTTTTTATCAATTTTAAAACTCGCAAAAATTCTGTTAGTACCAGTAAGATTTAACTGTTTACCTAATCCAACATTAAAATTAGAATTCACAAAGGCACTTACTTTTTGTGACATACAATCTTTACGTTGCTCATTTGAAGTGAGTGACTCACATCCAGGAAATACTGGAACTTCATCTATCACTGCAAATGGGATATTACCATTCTCATCTAGATTGTACACAACTTCTTGCTCAACAACTTCTATTAATTCGCCATCATCCCTATTCATATTAAAAGTATGCACAGATGTTCCTTTTGTTTTTTTGGCTGATGTCATACTTAGATCATTGATCATTAGAGACTCTGTTTTTGAAAGGTTCTCTTTTTGCTCTACTAGCAGTTGTAATTCACTAATTTTTTGCTCTAATGATTGATTTTCCACCAGCTCATTATCTTCACTACATGAAACATAAACTAACATTGATAATACTAATGGTGCGATAAACATGTACTTGATTAACGCACTCTTTTTTGATTTTGATTTTTGTAACATAATGATTCGATTTTTGATTAATGATTGATTGAAAAATGTATTTGTAAAAGAAAGGTTATTAGTGCCAAAAGCAGTATTTAATAACTCTTCATAGTATGCTTTTTTTGATGTGGCTGCTGTTGCTTTTTGATCTGCTAGATATTCATGAACTGTGCTTATCAGTTTTTGATTGAAATATATTAGTGGGTTGAACCAGAAGATAATTTTCATGATCTCAAAAAAGATAAGATCCCAAGTATGCCCTTGTTTTGCGTGTATCTGCTCGTGGGTAAGAATTTGCTTTCGCGAAAGCGTATCTATATTCTCTCCAATAAATATGTACTTAAAAAAGGTAAAAGCTTCTGTACTGTTAGGGATGTTAATGATGTGCTCCCCACGTCGTTTAAAAGATAGATAGTCAATAAAACTTTTGACCTTTATCACAAGAAGTGATACACCTACTGCAACACCTATGAAGTAAATACTCAACCACGGAATAACAAAGGAGTTTGTTTGTTCTGTTTGGCTCGTAGCTGCTTCACCTATTACTACTTCTGGTAACATGACAGACATCACCTCTACGGGAACGACTGTTTGTAAACTTGCAATTTTTATAAATGGTAATAAAAGCGCTATGAGAGGTGTCACTAGAAGGTAAATTCTATTGCATACAAAGAAGGTTTCCTTTCTTAATAATAGGTAATACACCGCTAAAAATAGTGCTTGAAAACAGATGGCTTGGACTACATATGCTATCATGACTAGTCGTTTTTATTAATTTCTTTGAGTATGGCTTCTAGGTCTTGTACACCTACATCATTCTTTTTTACAAAGAAGCTCACCATGCTTTTAAAACTTCCATTAAAATAGCTATCCATCATTTTGTGCATAGAATCATTGCTATACACCTCTTTTGTAACTAAGGGATAGTAGAGGTACCCTCTTCCTTCTTTCTCATGGCCTACAAAACCTTTGTTTTCTAATATCCTTATGATTGTTGAGATGGTGTTATATGCTGGTTTTGGCGCTGGCATCTTATCAATAAGAGCTGCGACATTTGCTTTTTTGGCTATCCACAATAGTTGCATCACCTCTTCTTCTGCCTTTGTAAGTTGTTTCATAGTCGAGCTTTGTATTCCTTTAGATCACAATAACTTATAATCCTTATTTCTATTAATTACTCAAATATAACTAAAACATTAGTTTAAACTAATATTTTAGTTTAAAATTTTAAAAATATGCTTTTTGGCTTACTATCAGCAATTAGATAATTGAAAAATAAATTTTAAGCTATGTGCAGCGGAATGCTAATCCTCTATGGCTTAGTAGGACGCTCGTTGTGACATTACTCATTGATTACGGCAATTGATAGCTCGACCACCTATAACTTCATTAAATGGGCTTAAAACCTTCTTGAGTGAAGATTTCTCTTTGACAGATTTCTATTTATTGAAAATACATCGTCTAGTAAAGTACTAGGTTGGTTTATATAACGCTTTCGCGAAAGCGTACAAACAAAAAAAGCCCCCTCTTCAAAAGAAAAGGGGACTTTGTATTAAGAAACTAAAGTTAATTCTTTATCACTATAAATTCTGAACGTCTGTTAAGTTGATGCTCTTCTTCTGAACACTTAACTCCGTTAGAACATGTATTTACTGGTTGCTTTTCTCCATAACCTTGTCCGGTGATTCTAGAAGAGCTTATGCCTTGTTCAATAATATATGCAACTGTTGATTTTGCACGCTTATCTGACAAGCTTAGGTTATAAGAATCCTTACCTCTACTGTCTGTATGAGATCTTGCATCTAAAACCATAGTAGGATACTCACGCATCACTGCTATTACTTTTTCTAATTCAAGCGCAGCATCTGGACGAATATTGAATCGATCGAAATCAAAGTAAATAGGATTGAGTTCTAAAACCTTTGCAAGATCATCACCTACATTGATTGGTTTTTGGAGAAGGCTCAATACTAAGTCGTTTGTAAGTGTGCCTGTTACATCTGGAGTTGTAGTTATAGCCTCTGCAGTACTATATTCTTCTTTTGAAGCACGTATAACGTACTGCGTAACACATGTTGCCTCAAATGCATAAGCTCCTGCAGCTGTTGCCTGAACAGCCTCAATTACCTCACCTTCACTATCTATAAGCTGGACTGTTGCTTCTGAAATAGGATTGCCACTATCTTTATCTGTAACAACACCCACTAGTTTAATATCACATGGTATTTCCTCTTTTAAGAACTTATAAATATCATCACTTCCCTGACCACGTTTACGATTTGAAGCAAAGTAACCTACTTGCGTATCCTCATTCAATATAAAAGTAAAATCGTCAAAAGAACTATTAATAGGCTCACCTATATTACTAATAACCTCTTTTTCATTACTATTTGTTCTAGGAGTTGTTGCAAATACATCAAGTCCCCCTAGACCAGGATGACCGTCTGATCCAAAGTATAATACTCCTTTTGAACTCATAAATGGAAAAGTCTCTCTACCTTCTGTATTTACCGGTCTTCCTAAGTTTATAGGTGTTCCTACCTGTCTCTTATACACATCTCCGAGCCCACGAGACGGACTCCTATCTCGT
>CAJXSW010000165.1 GCA_913060645.1 uncultured Dokdonia sp.
TCCGTCTCGTGGGCTCGGAGATGTGTATAAGAGACAGATCTAACCAGCGACGACGTATAATGTCAGAAGTTTCAATCGTTTCTCCACCTATGGTAACTGGAGTGATCCCGTAAAAAGCGAGTGTGCTCTCACTGCCGAAGTTGTAATTCTGCTCATAAAAATCATCTACATATTCTTCAAAAAATCCACGACCATACGTGTAGTTGAAACTAGCGGTAGAGCTCCAGTTGTTATCATATTTCTGATTCCAGTGTAGTTGGTAGTGATCTTGTTTGTAATCATCCACTTGATTATTGTGGAAACCAGTGATATTTCCCTCATCATCTAGCTGTACACCCGCAATATTAAAAGTGCGATTTTCATCTATATTTGTGTTTGCACCTATGGTTGCTAGGCTTGTTTCTTCAAATCCGTACCAAGATTGGTATGTAACCTCAGACCCTGCAAAGTTGATAAGTTTGATAAGTGTATTATCATCCTTATATGCTGCTTGCAAAAAGTAAGATTTAAGATCAGATGTTGCACGGTCTATATAACCGTCAGATTTAATCTGTGATAAACGTCCAGATATCTCAATGTGATCATTAAGCAAGCCTGAGCTGAATTTCAAATTGTGACGTCGCGTCCCAAAAGACCCAAAAGAGTTAGAAATCTCACCATATGCCTCATTAGAAATTGCATCTGTAAGAATATTAAGACTTGCTCCAAAAGCTCCAGGTCCATTCGTAGAAGAACCTACTCCACGCTGTAGTTGTAAACTTTCTACGGACGATGTAAAATCTTGAAGATTTACAAAAAAGGTAGTAAGACTTTCTGAGTCATTATAGGGAATTCCATTTATAGTAACGTTAATCCCTTGGTTACCTGTACCACGTACTCGGAAACCAGTGTAACCTATGCCAGCACCAGCGTCTGAGGTAGTCACTACGCCTGGTAAAAAGTTAAGTTGCGTAGCAAGATCTTGTCCTAGATTACGCTTTTCAAGATCTTCTGCATTAAGATTTGAGTGCGTAATAGGTGAGTCTGCTTTCACACGTACAGAACGTACTAAAACTTCATCCAGTGACTCTACTTTTGTAGTGTCTAACACTGTTTTCTCTTGTGCACTAGCTGTAATTCCTGCAAGCGCAATCATACTCAATAGGATCTTTTTCATCCGTATATGGTTTAGTTACGAATACAAAGGGCAAATATTCTAATAAGTTAGCATTTACATACCTGTGCCGTGAGCACATATTGAAGAGGGTGCACCGTAGTGCTTCTCAAGAGAAATATGATAAAACTAGAAAAGCTAATATGTATAGCGTTATCTGGAAAGACATGTTCCTCATTCCTAAACAGCATTACCTGTTCTAGGTTCAATGGGTATAATCTCAGCTTCGTAAAAAGCACCCCTTTGAGATTTTGCAAAGATATACTAGAGTTTTTAATTAAGATATTATAAAGAAAAAATAAATCCGCTTACTGTATTTTTAAACTGACTAGCATTCTCTAGTTCTTATAAAATTATAAAACGATGCATATTTTAATTTATGGAGCCGGTGGCGTGGGGGGATTCTTTGGAGGAAAACTCGCACTTGCTGGAAATAAAGTGACCATGATTGCCAGAGGAGAACACCTCAAGGCGATACAAGAAAATGGACTACAAGTAAAAAGCATAACAGGAGACTTTAAAGCGACTCCGTATCTCGCAACAGATGATCTTAGTAAGATTGAAACGCCAGATTTAGTCATCTTTGGAGTGAAGTCATATCAAATAGAGAGCGCTGTAAAAGATATATTGCAATATTGTGATGAAAATACATTATATCTGCCTTTACAAAACGGAGCAAGTAATTTAGAGGTTCTAAATATGGTGGTGCCTAAGTCACAAGTACTGGCAGGACTTTGCCGTATGATAAGTTTTATTGAAGCGCCAGGAGTGATCTCTAATCCAGATATAGCGCCTGCAATACTCTTTGGAGAGCAGGATAATATCAAGACAGAACGTTTAGAAAAAATAGTGTCTGTATTTACAAATACAGGAATTAATGCGGCTGTTCCAGATAATATTCAAGTAGCCATCTGGCAAAAGTTCCTTTTTATAACAACCATAAGTGCTATAGGTGGACTAACAAGAGTACCTATAGGAGTGATGAGAGAGCAGCCGTACATAAAAGAGCTGATGCGCAAGACCGCAGAAGAAGTATTTGAGGTGGCAAAAGCAAAAGAAATTATACTCCCAGAAAAAACAATTGAAAATATGTTTGAAGCCATTAGCAAGCAAGCGCCTGAGACCACAGCTTCAACACAACGCGATATCATGGCTGGAAAGCCTAGCGAACTAGAAAACTTTAATGGTTATATCATGAGGGAAGGTAAACGACTTGGAGTGCCTACGCCAGTAAACGAGATGATTTATGAGTTGTTATTGCCGCAAGAGAAAGAGGCAAGACAATAGTCATTTCGACAGCGCGCAGCGACGAGAAATCACATTACAGTGAGTATACAAAAGTGAGTGTTATAATGATAACCAAAGCATGTCATTGGCTACTATCTAATTCCCCATAATTAATTGTAAATTTGCCCCCTTAAATGAGGAAGAGCACGCTTTCGCGAAAGCGTATAAATAATACATATACCATGAAATACCACTTTAACGAGATAGAAGCCAGATGGCAACAATACTGGGCAGATAAAGGCACTTTTCACGCGTCAAATAACAGTGATAAACCTAAATATTATGTGCTTGATATGTTTCCTTATCCTTCTGGAGCAGGGCTTCACGTGGGACATCCGCTTGGGTATATTGCTAGTGATGTGTACTCGCGTTACAAGCGTTTAAAGGGGTTCAATGTACTGCATCCACAGGGATATGATTCTTTTGGATTGCCTGCAGAGCAATATGCAATCCAGACGGGGCAGCATCCTGCGGTGACTACAAAGGTGAATATTGAGGGTGGTGTAGATAATCAAGGAAATGTGATTGCCGGTTATAGAAAACAGCTGGATAAAATTGGCTTTTCTTTTGATTGGAGTCGTGAGGTGCGCACCTCAAATCCTGAGTACTATAAATGGACGCAGTGGATTTTTACAGAGCTTTTTAATTCTTGGTATAATAAGGATACAGATAAAGCCGAAGCGATAGAAACGCTGGTTTCCGCTTTCGCGAAAACTGGAAATGCCGAGGTGAACGCTGCCTGTGATGATAATATCACACCATTTACTGCAGAGCAGTGGAATGCATTTACAGAAAAAGAACAACAAGATATATTATTACAATACCGTCTTACCTATCTCGCCGAAACGGAAGTAAACTGGTGTCCAGCACTTGGAACCGTACTTGCAAACGATGAGATTGTAAACGGGGTTTCTGAGCGTGGTGGCCACACGGTAATACGCAAGAAAATGACACAGTGGTCTATGCGTATTTCTGCTTATGCAGAGCGTTTAATCCAAGGACTTGAAGGAATAGACTGGAGCGAATCAATAAAAGAAACACAGCGCAACTGGATAGGTAAATCTGTTGGAGCGATGGTTACGTTCTCTCTTAAAGATCATGCCGAAAGTGTAGCGGTGTTTACGACACGCCCTGATACTATTTTTGGAGTGTCATTCATGACACTAGCTCCAGAACATGAGTTAGTAGCTCAAATCACAACTCCAGAACAAAAAGAAGCTGTAGAAGCATACATTGAAAAAACAGCAAAGCGTTCTGAGCGTGAGCGTATGGCAGATGTAAAAACAATATCTGGTGTATTTACAGGAGCTTATGCAGAGCATCCTTTTACAAAGGAGCCTATTCCAGTATGGATAGGTGATTACGTGCTTGCTGGTTATGGAACAGGAGCCGTGATGGCAGTTCCTTGTGGTGATCAACGTGATTATGACTTTGCAAAGAAATTTGATATTGCAATTCCTAACGTTTTTGAAGGCGTAGATATTTCAGAAGAAGCTTTTTCAGACAAGGCAACTACGGTTATCACAAACTCAGATTTCTTAAACGGATTAAAATATAAGAAAGCCGTAAAACTAGCGATTTACGAGTTAGAAAAAATAGGCGCAGGAGCTGGTAAAACTAATTATAGATTGCGTGATGCGGTTTTTAGCCGCCAGCGTTATTGGGGAGAACCATTCCCAGTGTATTATGAGAACGGAATCCCAAAGATGATTGACGTCGCTCATTTACCTGTTAAACTTCCAGAAGTAGAAAAATACCTGCCTACAGAAGAAGGTGAGCCACCATTAGGTCGTGCAGATGTATGGGCGTGGGATACAAATACAAATACCGTTGTCTCTAATGATCTTGTCACTTCGAGTGCAGACGAGAACTCTCAAAACGGAATTTACCCGCTAGAACTCAATACCATGCCAGGATGGGCAGGAAGTAGCTGGTATTTCTTTAGATATATGGAGAAAGCACAGCGTGATGAAGTCTTTGCTTCAAAGGAAGCAATGGATTACTGGGGTAATGTAGATTTATATATAGGGGGATCTGAGCACGGAACTGGGCACTTATTGTACTCACGTTTCTGGGTGAAATTCTTAAAAGATAGAGGGCACGTAGGTGTAGATGAACCGTTCCAAAAGATGATTAACCAAGGGATGATTTTGGGGACGAGTGCTTTTGTGTATAGAGAGGAAGGAACGAGTAAATTTCTTTCTACTGGGTTGTTAGAAGGAAAATCTTATCAAGCAATCCACGTAGACGTTGCTTTAGTTAACGCATCAGATGAGTTAGATGTGGAGGCTTTCAAGAACTGGCGTGAAGAATTTAAAAACGCTGAGTTTATCTTAGAAGATGGCGTTTATAAAGTAGGCCGTGAGGTTGAAAAAATGTCTAAGTCTAAGTACAATGTCGTAAACCCAGATCAAATTTGTGAGCAGTACGGAGCCTGTCTCTTATACACATCTGACGCTGCCGACG
>CAJXSW010000166.1 GCA_913060645.1 uncultured Dokdonia sp.
CTCCCTCTTCAAAGAGGGACACTGTTGCGAGAAGAGTTTGCTTTTGCTTTTGCTTTGCAAAAAGCAACTTAAAAGTTCCCATCTTCGAAGAGGGGCTAGGGGAGATGTTTTACAAGGGAAGCTAAGAGTAAGAATATAATATTGATAAGATTAACCAAGTCCAGAATTTTCCACCCTTCAGGGTTGGGGAGAGAAAATTCGGAACAGAGATTTAATAAGGTAACATATGAATAACGCACTAACCGAATTACAACAAGAAGTAACCACGCTCACTGGAAAGCTTAAGGATCTTAAGAAAGAGATTGCAAAGGTGATTATAGGTCAAGAGGAAACGGTGGAGCAATTGCTTATTACCTTTCTTGCTGGTGGTCATGCATTGCTTGAAGGAGTTCCGGGGCTTGCAAAAACCTTGATGATTCGCACCTTGTCGCAGGCAATAGACTTGGATTTTAAACGTATCCAGTTTACGCCAGATTTAATGCCTTCAGATATTATTGGAACAGAGATTCTGGAAGAAGATCAGGCGACGGGTAAAAAGTTTTTCGAATTCAAGAAGGGACCTATTTTCGCAAATATCATCCTTGCAGATGAGATTAATCGTACTCCACCAAAAACACAAGCTGCTTTACTAGAAGCAATGCAAGAATTTGAGGTGACCTATTCTGGTAAAACCTATAGTCTTGAGCGTCCATTTTTTATTCTTGCAACCCAAAACCCTATTGAGCAATCGGGTACATTTCCATTACCAGAGGCGCAGCAGGATCGATTCTTATTTTACATCAAAATAGGATACCCTACAGCAGCTGAGGAAACTCATATTTTAAAAAGTACTACGAGTGGTGTTAAGCTGACAGTACATCCTGTACTCACAGGAGCAGATATTTTACGACTACAGCAACTTGTAAGAGAGGTGCCCATAAGCGATAATCTCATCGATTTTGTAAGTACGATAGTACGTGCGACCAGACCAGAAACTACCACAAATGACTATGTAAAGCAATGGGTAGGTTGGGGAGCAGGTCCAAGAGCGGGACAGGCAATGATTCTTACAGCAAAAGCTAGAGCGCTCTCACAAGGGAGAATGGCAGTAACACTAGAAGACATTAAAAATGTGGCCTTACCAGTATTGCGTCATAGAGTGATCGTCAACTTCAAGGCAGAGGCCGAAGGGATTACATCAGACCAAGTAACAACTAACTTACTTAAAGAAATAAACTTAGCTTAATCACCATAATAGCAGCAAAGAATACTATGCCAAAAGACGATTACAAATCGTTACTTAAACCCGAAGTGATAAACAGAGTTTCTGGATTATCACTTATTTCGCGCGTTATCGTAGACGGTTATCTGTCTGGACTTAATAAAAGTAGGCGAGTAGGTGCGGGATTAGAATTTAGTCAATATCGAGGGTATGAGCCGGGGGATGACCTCAGGTTATTAGACTGGAAAATGCTTGCGCGTTCTGGTAGATATTACATCAAGCAGTCAGAGATAGATACACATATTTCTGTGAGATTTATAGTAGACGCAAGTAGGTCTATGCTTCATACGGAAAGCGAAATTTCAAAAATTGAATATGCAAATGTGCTCGTGGCAAGTCTTGCACACCTAGCACAAACACAAGGTGATGCGATAGGTTTACTTACGGTAAATAATCAAAAGTTAGAAGCATTGCAGCCAGCTATCGGGAAGCAACATTTTAATAGATTCTTGTACCAATTATTGCAGTTAAAAAATCAGGGTTCCTGGCCTAAGCAACTTGCAAGTGAGAAACTTCATAATCGTAGTCATAAGGAACTTATATTTTTTATCACAGATTTTTATGAAAAAGATGAGGAAATTATAACAATGATTAAGCAGCTTAAAACTAGCAGAAATGAAGTCGCGGTATTGCATTTGCTGGGTAAGAGCGAACTAGAATTTAATTACAAAGGACAAGTAATTTTTGAAGATCTTGAATCTGGTGCTAAGGTGAAGGTAAACGCAAAGGATGCAAAAACTACTTATTTACAAGCGCTAGAGCAATCTATGAGTAATACCAAGGAAGCGTTACTTGCTAGCGGTATAGACTATGAGCTATTTTCACTAGAAGACCATATTGGCGAAGCGCTACACTTATTTCTCAAAAAACGTAGCAGTATTTTTTGATATGACATTACTACAGCCATCATATCTCTGGGGACTACTCGCACTCGCGATCCCAATTCTCATTCACTTGTGGAGCCGTAAGAAGGTGCGTACCATAAAAGTGGGCAGTATACAATTTATCGCGCCTACAAAATCTAAAGAGAGTAATAGTATCCAGCTTAATGAATGGTGGCTGCTACTATTGCGTTGCTTGATCATTAGCACGCTGATTGTAATTCTTGCAGAACCTCATATTATAACAGCTCCCGATAAGGAGGAGGTTGCTTATCTTTTTGAGCCTTCGCTACTTTCCACAGCAGATGGTCTAGCGAGATTTGAACAAATACCACTAGAAGGAAGGCGATTATTACAAGAAGATTTTCCACTGTGGGAGACTGGAGATGTAATAACAAATAAAGAGGCGCTGCCTAGTTATTGGCAGCTCGCTAGAGAGATGGAAGAGTTAGCAGCAGACAGTATTGTTGTTTTTACACACGCTTTCGCGAAAGCGTTACAAGGCAAAAGGCCTACCATAAAAAAGAACATTACGTGGATTCCTGTGGAAACTACTAGACAGAATGAGCAGCCCCTAGTCGCAATTGCTCATAAGGATAGCTTAGAAATCATTAATGTGTTGAGCGAGGCACAACTACTTGGTATAAATAAAGAGAAAGTAGCAATACTTGATGCAGCATTAAATCTTGCAAAAGACAGCGTCGAGATCAGAACGAATGGTATTTCCAGAACCATAGCTATAAAAGAGTATTCTCCTATTGAGATTACAATTATCTATAATAAA
This sequence comes from uncultured Dokdonia sp., assembly GCA_913060645.1. Classification (GTDB taxonomy): domain Bacteria; phylum Bacteroidota; class Bacteroidia; order Flavobacteriales; family Flavobacteriaceae; genus Dokdonia. The sequence continues at coordinate 2,927 of CAJXSW010000166.1, forward strand.
AAACATGATGCCGAACGCAGTTATCTTGAGGCTGCCTTACGTGCGATAAGTGAGTTTACTCAGAGAGAGATTACAATTACCACTGTTTCAGATAGAGAAGAAATAGATGCAACGACTCTAGATTATTTGATTGACTTGAGTGATAATCCTATGGTAGCCAGCGAGATGGCTACACTATATTATCGACCGAATGAAATTGCAAATTCCCTTATTGTACCAGGAACTGCAGCAACTATGTCGATACTGACTAAGAAACTAACGCCAAAACTCATAACAGAAGAGCCGCTAGTTACACAATTACTTGCATGGCTCAATCTTGACCAAGAATTAAATACACAAATAGCGGATCTTGATAATCGAGTGATGAGTTTAGAGCAACTACAAACGATTAATATTCCCGCCACCACAATGAAAAAAGAGGTGGAAGCAGATATGTCAAGTATCTTCTGGATACTGCTTTTAGTACTCCTCGTAAGCGAGCGCATACTTTCTAGAATACGTAAACAATAATGCAAGAAGGGAGACAACTCATACAGAAGTATATGAAGCGCTGGCAATTATTGCGAGGCTTAGAAGCCGTGCTTTATGGTGTCGGAGCTGGACTTTGTAGTGCATTTATTACTATAAATCTCTTAATAGGTATTGTCGCTTTTATAGTGGTAACTGCAATAGCAGTGCTCGTGATTAAACCTTGGAGAATCAATGTAAGCACAGTGAGTGCTTACATTGATAAACATCTCGATAATGCTGAATATAGTAGTAGTTTATTGTTGGCTTCGCCAGATGGAATGTCTGGGCTTGCACAATTACAACAACAGAAAATTACCACACTCTTATCACAGCAAATTACCACTGTCAAACCTAAAACGAGGTTGCGATATGCTGCGATTACAGCGAGTGCATTAATACTAATCGGTGTCATAGTTTTTTATGCATTTGGAAAGAGCATAAATTGTACTAATGGAACTACACCTGAGCAGGAGATAATGACATTTTCTGTGACAGATTCTGTTGCTCCAGCATACAAGCCGCCTGTGCTCATTAATCAGAAGCTTGCCATTCGTTATCCAGCTTACACAAAACTTGGTTCACGTACGTCTAGTTTGATGAATGCAAAGGCAGTTGAGGGATCACAGCTATATTGGCAATTGGATTTTGACAGTAAGGTAAGTGAGGTTATAGTAGAAGGGATAGGGGTTAATGATGAGATGAGAGGTAATGGTACCGCTTTCGCGAAAGCGTACAAACCCACACAATCTGGCTACTATAATTTTAAATTTACAGACACACTTGGGGTTAGCTACACATCAGATATTTATGCGATTGAAGTGGTGAAAGACAAAGCGCCATTAGTAGAAATTAAAAACATCCCACAGTTCACTTCATTTGATCATACAGACAATAAGAAGCTCTCTTTTACTGCCGAAATAAGTGACGATTACGGTATCGCAGCAGCGCACATTATCGCCACAGTAAGTAAAGGCGAAGGAGAGTCTGTAAAATTTAGAGAAGAGAAGTTGGCTTTTAATCAGTCGGTTCTAGTAGGAGAAAAATCCATGCGATTATCTAAAAATCTTAATTTAGATCAGCTCAAAATGGAGCTGGGAGATGAGTTGTATTTTTATGTTGAGGTAAGTGATCAAAAGACACCAAGACCTAATATTACCCGAAGCGAGACATTCTTTGCAGTAATAAAAGATACGGTGAGCGATGGTTTTGGAGTAGAAGGAACACTGGGAGCCGATTTGATGCCGGATTACTTTAGGAGCCAGCGACAGTTAATTATCGATACGGAGAAACTCATAGAAGAACGACCACAACTCACAGAGGAAGAGTTTAAAACACGAAGTAATGATTTAGGTTTTGACCAGAAAGCATTACGATTAAAGTACGGTCAGTTTATGGGCTGTCTCTTATACACATCTCCGAGCCCACGAGACGGACTCCTATCT
>CAJXSW010000167.1 GCA_913060645.1 uncultured Dokdonia sp.
TACGAGATAGGAGTCCGTCTCGTGGGCTCGGAGATGTGTATAAGAGACAGATCTCAAATATATAGATAATTACGATACTCACAATTAATTACACAATTATTTATTGAATTATAATAAAATAAGGAAGTAATCATTCATTTCAATAGTAGATAACTACAATGAATGATAATGGGAGGCTAGTAAGAAAATAAGGAGGCCATCTGAAAGAGGCTAAAAACAGCTTTATTCAAATATAGGTGCAGACACAATACTGCTTAAGAGAAGTATTACTAGCGTTCCAACTATAATAATGATGATATAAAATTTACGATTGCTCATCCTTATAACTATTGATGTAAAGCAATTAAGGGACTTGTAGATAGAGGTCCTAAATTTGTGATCGTAGAATGGCCAAGTCCATACTTGCGTAGAAAATCTGGCTTTTGATCAATTAAACTTATAATATGATTACTATGAGTATTTGCAAACTCTTTAATATCTGATGCAGTTCTTAAGTAATCAACTATTACAGGATTATTAGTAAGGGTTTTTAAGTAGTAACAAACTTTTGTCTGGTTACTTATTTGTTGTATGGTCATCTCGCTCATACTGTTGCTTACGACAATTTTAAGCGAACCATTTGAAATCTTTACAATTTCATACCAGCCCTTTATTTCTTCTTCGGCTATTTCAGATTTAAAATCTGATACTAATGCAAAGACTGCATTTCTTCTATGTTTGGTAGCAATAGGCATTACGAGAATAGGACACTCTCTTATTTCATCGATGATGAGACTGGTGTTCTTGCAATACAAATTAATTCCTTTGTCCACTTTATCTTTAGAGGCAACTACCACGATATCAATAGCAACCTCTTTGATGATTTTTTTCATACCGGAGATAAGTCCGTTGCACTCTGAAATTGCATGAAAGCTGTGATTCTTATTTCTACTATTATAAGAGTATTTTTTAATCAAGCGCCCTAGGCGCTTTTGCGATTCTAGTTTAGGACGTTCGTACCAATCCTCATCTGCCTGAAGTAGTTGGATTGCATTGAGACCTTGTACATTATAGCTGTATGTGTTGAGCAAATAGAATTCGCACACTTCTCGTTTAAAGAATTTTACAGCATAATCTATAGCATCACAGTTGTGATGATTTAAATAAATAGGTAGTAATATCTTTTTCATACATCTATTTTTAGCTGCGTTTGTACTTAGTGAGACTTATGTAAAAAACTTTTCTAAGTTGGTTAAATTCAACTATGAGATTACTATATAAATCTCTTCTTCTCTCATGTACTGTTGCTCTTACTGCGTCATATTCTCTTGCGCTGTATTCATATTCTCGCTTTATGTCTTGTTCATATTTGCATAATGATGCCATGACAAGCGTGTTTTTTCTTCTAAAACCCTGTAGCATTGCTGCCAGAGTTATATGCTTAACAAGCTGATTTTCTATTAATTGAAGGTGATCAATTTCTGTATTGATGCTTTCTGTGGCCTCAATCCATTGGCTCAATTCAATAAGATCCTTTTTTATAAATAACCTTCTATAGGCATCGATTTTATGTGACAATATGGTTTCCAAGTAGTATTATATTTAGGCATTATGCAGGTTGAGCTACTTGAGAAATTTTTCCTTGAAGTTCTTTAAAAAAAGTGTCCTTAAGTTTGCGGTACTTATCTATGTGAAAGAGGTACATCCTCCTACATTTTTCATGCTCTTGTATAAACGTCATATCACAGTGAACATCCTCACACTCTGCTATGGTATCTCTCGAAATTTTAAACTTTTGAAGAGCTACCAAGATAACATCATTATCTACTTGCTTCATCTCATACCTTTGAGATGTAGATTCTTGTTCTAATCTTTTTTGAGCTGGTTGCGCATTATAAAAATGTATGAGACTACTAAGCTCTTTGCGTATGTATGTAAGATGGTTTATCCAGTTATGAAGCTCCATTGTATTTATTTTATGGGCAACATCTACTTCACTATCATGAGCATATATTTCTATATTTAATTCTTTCATAGTATATTATTTTTTAAAGAGCAACTTCCATATTGTGTTCTAGTGTATCTTGTAAGACCTTTGTTATGGTGAGCTCTTGCATTCCTGTAGGAAACATCCAGCTTATAATAGCACCTTCCTTATTACCAAATATTGCCGACCCCATAGGTGTGAGTACAGAGACCTTACTTAACGCCACATCTTTATCTGCAGGCACTACCACTTGTAGTGTTTTCTCCCAGCCTCGATCTGAGGACACTGTTACCTTGCTATTAAAGCGTATCACGTTTAAAGGCATATCACAGTCGTCTACTATATGTGCACTTTTAAGCTCATTACTTAACCGCTGCAATGACTTTTGCGTTTCAAAATCATCTACATATCCCGAGATATTGAGTACGCGTTTTAAAAACACGTACTCTCTCTTTTCTAATATTAAACCTTCACAATCCATATTATAATAATTAGATGTACTTAATATCAAGGGAAAATCCCTCGTTGTATGTAAGCCTTTTCTATTCTCTTTATGGCAATACAATATGCCGCTGTTCTCATATCCATAGACTCACTTTGAGCAAAAGCATGGACCTTATTAAATGATTCTCTCATTTTTTTCTCTAGCTTAACCATCACCTCATCCAGTTGCCATAACTCTCCGTTACGGTTTTGTAACCACTCAAAATAACTTCCTATTACTCCTCCAGAATTACATAGAATATCAGGAATGATAGTGATTCCTCTATCTAAGAGTATACGCTCACCGTCACCATTGGTAGGTCCGTTTGCACCTTCGGCAATGAGTCTTGCTTTTATAGTAGGCGCATTTTCTTTAGTAATTTGATTTCCTAAAGCTGCAGGAATACAGATATCACAATCTGTTGCATAAAAATCATTTTGTGATAGCACAGCAGACTCTGGAAAATCAACAATGCTTCCATTATTTGCTTTACTATAATTGAAGAGGTCTTCTACGTTAATACCATTCTTATTCTCAATAGTTCCAAAAGCATCTTGAACCGCTACTAGCTTTGCCCCTTCTTGCTCTAAAAAATGTGCAGCCCAGTAACCTACGTTGCCAAAACCTTGAACAATAAATTTCTTATTTTCTAATGACTCCTCATTGCGCTCTGCCCAATACTTAATGGTGAGATATACACCGTAACCCGTTGCACGATCACGACCTTCTAGACCTCCACTTCCATCTGGTTTTCCCGTAACTACATGCTGGTTTGCTGTGCGCTCTGCTGGAGGACGCGTACTCATATACGTATCTGCCATCCATGCCATCGTCTGGCTATTTGTATTTACATCTGGTGCAGGAATATCATGCTCTGGACCTATATTATCTGCAAGAGCAAACGTAAATCTGCGCGTAATACGTTCTAATTCTGTTTGTGAATATTTTGAAGGATCTAGCTGGATACCACCTTTACCACCGCCATAAGGAAGACCTGCAAGTGATGTTTTCCAGGTCATCCACATTGCAAGAGCTCTCGCAGCATCAATATCTACCGTAGGGTGATAACGTAAACCACCTTTGTAAGGTCCTAATGCATTGTTGTGCTGCACTCTATATCCTGTAAAAATTTCAACCTCTCCATTATCCATTTTTACTGGAAAATGAACCACAATCTCATTGTTTGTGATGCTCAAGATTTTTCTAATGCTAGGGTGAAGTTCAATATGATCTGCAGCACTGTTAAACTGCTCCATCACATTATCCATCATACCTCTCACAGGTACTTTTTTACTCTTCTTATCTATAGTTGCTACTTCCATAATCAAAGCCACAAGTGGCTATTTAAATATTATTTAAAAAGACGATTTGAAATACTTCTCTCCTTGTATCTCTCAGTGATATACTTACTTTTTGCTTTTTTGCTATTCGCTTTTTTTGGAGCTATAGCGCTTAACATTGAATTGAAATTCATCTTTACTACTCTTTAAATTGTTTCTTATTTGTTATTGTTTCACAAAGATTTGAAGCCCTAGTCACCTACATAGATGATATAAACTTCTTTTACTTTGATAAGATAATGGCAATCTATATGCCAGTGCGCGTGCCAGAAAGTTGCACAAATAGAAGAACGCAATGTTTACAAGGGTTTTCACGCTTTCGCAAAAGCGTAACAAGAAACCACAGCCGAGTAATAATTACCCAGCTGAGGAAAAATGAATCGGTAATTAATATTATTTTATGGAAAAATGGATGCAATATTCATACAGTAGCATGGGTATGAAATTACCTTTTGAAAGAGCCTATTAATCTTCTAACTTACTACGCAAAGTCTTGCGGTCTATGCCTAGAATTTGGGCTGCTTTGGTTTTATTGTTTTCCATAGCACTCAGCACTTTCCTTATATGAATTTTCTCCATTTCCTTGAGGGAAAGTAAGCCATCCTCAGGAAAATCAATAGCATATTTAAGAGCTTCTGGTAGGTGTGCAACTTCCACGACTTTATCACACATAATAACGGCTCTCTGTATGATATTTTCGAGTTCGCGTATGTTGCCCGGCCAGTCATAACGTTGTAAAATGGCTGTTGCTTCTGGTGTGATTTTTATAAAACGATCTTTGAACTCTACGCCATACTTAAAGAGAAACTTTTCAATAAGTAAAGGGATATCCTCTTTACGTTCTCGCAATGGAGCGACATCAACCTCAACCACGGTAAGACGGTAAAAGAGGTCTTCTCTAAAAGTTCCTTTTTTTATCATCTCCTTGAGATCACTATTGGTTGCTGCGATAACGCGCACGTCTATTTTATCAGGTTTTTGAGCGCCTACTTTTACCACTTCCTTTTCTTGAAGTACGCGCAGTAATCGTGATTGTACCGCTGTAG
>CAJXSW010000168.1 GCA_913060645.1 uncultured Dokdonia sp.
ATCAGAAAGCGCTACGTATTCGGCAGCGTATGGATTTTCCATATCGTAGGCATCTGGAAATTTAAGTGGGAGAATCATCTTACGATTCATCGCCTTAACTTCTCCGATACGCTTATACTCATCATCACCGGCAATAATTACATAGTCGATACCAAACTGGTCACCAAGTTTATCAATACGAAGGTCATCATATAAGCCATCACCTTCAAAAAACTGCGGAAGCCCTTTGTTTCGCGAAAGCGCCTCTAAAGAAAGATCCTTAGTAGCTATATTTCCTTTCTCATACCAGTCTAAATCGTGTTGTAACTGGCGTAGTAATGCTGTTGCACCCATCTTAGACGATGGGTATGACTGGCGCGAGGTTACACTCTTATCAAATGAGAAATACTGACCAAGGCGATCTTCTATCACGCGGTTTGCAGTATTTCCATCATTATTAAGTGCGATAAGCGCTCCTGTACCACGTGCAATACCATCGTGTTGATGTGTTGCAACTACGCCAAAACCAGCCTCAAGATATTCGGTTGCTTTTTTTGAATCATATTTAAAATCTTGATAGCCATCTTGCTCAGATAAAATATGGTCATTCCAGTAAGCTCCCTCGCGAGAGTTATCATATTGTGAAGCACGTCCAGATCCTCCTGCACGCTTAGGCTTATCGATACCAAAATTAGTATAGATGTCTACAAAAGATGGATAGACATGTTTACCATTAAGATCTACAACAATAGCATTTTGTGCATATGATGAAGATTTGCCTACAGAGACCACTTTTCCATCTTGCACTACAAGTGTTCCATTTTTAATGGTTTCTGTGGGAGTTGTGTGGATCGTGGCGTTTGTAAACACCGTGTAATTTTGGTTTTTGGACTTGACTCCAGCGTTTGCTGGAAAGTAATCTTGCCCATACATCGTAAATGAGCAGCTTACTAGCCCAAAGACAAGTAATTTTTTAAAGAACATAGGTTGAAAGTTTAGATCCTAAAGATAGCCACCGCGTTAACGTTCTATTAAGGTTTAGGAAACTTTTAAGAGACTTTTAACATCAGAATGTATCTGGAAAACGCTGATCATAGTTAACCAAGAGTGCTACCATATAACTATAGCTCTTTAATCCACCTGGCTGATTATTTGCCTTTAAGTAATTGCTGTAAAACAGATCAAACAGCGGCTCTAGCGGATTATCCATGGCATCCCAAAAGTCACGAGAGTCTTGATAGTTTACTAAAATACCTGGATTAAGACGTGCTTTCAAGTCTTCTCTTAATTCCTTATCACGGCTGTACACATCATTGAGCGCATAACGCAACGCAAAAATACTCCCTGAATATTGAAAATATAAACTCTCATTATTAAGCGTTGCCATTACCGCAATAAAGTTGGCTTCATTTTCCTTTGCAAAACCGAGCTGATGTGCTTGCTCATGTGAAGAAATCACTGGCCATCGATGAGCTGGCACCATTCCATTAATTTGCGCCTCATTAGTAATAGGATTGAGATAACCACTATACCCCATTATAGACAGAGGGTATCGCAATAGCGAATTCTTAATACTCTTAGGTGGGTAACTAAGTTTTGGAAACTGAGTTTTAAGCGTCTCGTAACCATTAAGCGTTCCGTTGAAAATTTCTTGCAAACAAGCATTTTCACCTTCTATTTTGTCACAATAAACAACGCGACTGTTTTTATCCTCGGCGAGCTGATTGTGGAGGTTATTGCTATTTTCAATAAGCTTCTCAGTAAGTTGTACAAGCTCTTCGGTGGTGTACTCATTATCTATTTCTAAGGATTCGTGCAATGGAAGCCTGTTATAATTCATTCCCCAAAGTAAGTTAAACGCTCCATACACTATCGAAGTAATGGCTAGTGCCTTGAAAAGAAAGGTTTTAAATCCTCTAAACTTATTTTTAATGAGTAGTACAATTTCGCGCAAAGCGAGCACAATAAGCACCGCATACATGATATCACCAAATGAAAACGGCAACCAACCAAAAGCATATCGAGACGCCTTTGAAATGATAGGATACAATCCGTTGCTATAATATTGCTCTACCAGTTGCGGGTAACTCGCCAGCCAGCGAACCAACACCATCTGCGGAATGAGAAGTAAGCCAATAATTAATAAGGTTTTATGTTTTTTCAATGTAGATGTGCTCTTTATAGTCTTCCGTAAATTTATGATAAGTTATTTGATTTGTGAGGGTGTGGGTGGTTTGATGTAATGTGGCGTGCTCACTCGAACTCAACATCTCCCCTAACCCCTCTTCTAAGAGGGGGAATTTGTTTATGTTCTTACTCGCATGTCAACATCTCCCCTAACCCCTCTTCGAAGAGGGGAATTGAACAGTTCTTTTTGCGCAGCAAAAAACCTATTCCCCGCAACAGTGTCCCTCTTTGAAGAGGGAGTCAGGGAGATGTTGCGCATAGGATATGAAAATGGCTCACTCGAACCCAAAAACATCTCCCCTAACCCCTCTTCTAAGAGGGGAATTGAAAAAGTTATTTTTGCGCAGCAAAAAAACCTAAACCCCACAACAGTGTCCCTGTTTGAAGAGGGAGCCAGGGAGATGTTGCGCATAACGTATGAAAATGGCTCACTCAAATCCAAAACATCTCCCCTAGTCTTATGCATTCCTCTCGGTCGTTCCTCCCTCGTCGGATGCAAGGAACAGGGGAACTAAAGAAGTTCTTTTTACGCAGCGAAAAAACTTAAACCCCACAACAGTGTCCCTCTTTGAAGAGGGAGTCAGGGAGATGTTGCGCATAGTACATCAACTAAAACTTACCAAGAGAAGTAAATAATAAACTTGAATTAAAATTTCAGACTACGAGATAGTAAATTGTATTTTAGTGCAAAAATTGAATAAATGGAAGGAGTACTCGAGTTTTTAGGTAATATCTCATGGTGGATGTGGTTGATTTTGGTGGTGGTTATTGTCGCTATACGAGATATATTTTTTAACAAAAAACATATCATCACGCGCAACTTCCCAGTTGTGGGGCATTTTAGGTATATGCTTGAGAGTATTGGGCCAGAGTTACGCCAGTATATTGTGGCAAATAACCGTGAGGAACTTCCTTTTAATCGTATAGAGCGCGGGTGGATTTATGCCTCTGCCAAAAATGAAAATAACTACGAAGGTTTTGGTACCGACCGTGACATCAATCAGTCGCATTATATCTTTATCAATAATGCCATGATGCCATATAAGGTAGAAGAAAATCACCCCAATGCAAAAGACCCTTACTTCCTTGCATGTGCAAAAGTTATGGGTGCTGGTAGAAGAGCGCGCCCTTACAGACCTAGTTCTATTATTAACGTGAGTGCTATGAGTTTTGGTAGCCTTTCGGCGAAAGCTGTAGAATCTTTAAATCGAGGTTGTGCAAAAGCATACGCATATCACAATACCGGTGAAGGCGGACTCTCCCCTTACCATAAAAAAGGCGGTGATGTGGTGTTTCACTTTGGAACAGGTTATTTTGGCGTGCGCACCGAAGATGGCGGATTCTCAATGCCAAAAATGAAAAAACTTGTGGACGAAAATCCTCAAGTACGCGCCATAGAAGTAAAACTCTCACAAGGAGCCAAACCTGGAAAAGGAGGTGTACTCCCAGGATCAAAAATCACCAAGGAAATTGCCGAAATACGTGGTGTAGAAGTGGGTAAAGATGTACTCTCACCTCCTAACCATAAGGCATTTTCTAATGTACCAGAATTGGTTGACTTTGTAGAAAGTATTGCTCATGAAACAGGACTCCCAGTAGGAATTAAAGCTGCCATAGGAAAACTGGATGCGTGGCGCGAACTAGCAAAAATAATGGCAACTACTGGTAAAGGACCAGATTTTATTACCATAGATGGTGGTGAAGGTGGTACAGGTGCTGCCCCACCAAGTTTTGCAGATCATGTGGCGCTACCTTGGGTTTATGGATTTTCAGATATTTATAAGATTTTTAAGGAGTACCAGCTCACTGAGCGCGTGGTATTTATAGGCTCAGGAAAGTTGGGCTTCCCGGCTAAGGCCGCCATGGCTTTTGCGATGGGTGTAGACTGTATCAATGTAGCCCGCGAGGCCATGCTTGCCGTAGGTTGTATACAAGCAAAGGTGTGCCACAACAATACCTGCCCTTCTGGTGTTGCGACTCAAAATAAGTGGTTACAACGCGGCATAGACATTCCAGATAAGGCAGAACGCACACACTATTACTTTAAAAATTTCAAAAAAGAATTACTAGAAATCACTCGCGCCTGCGGCTACGAGCACCCTTGCCAGCTCACCATGGACGATGTGGATATTAACCTAGGAGATAAAAACCTTACCCAGACCCTAGCAGATGTGTATGGATACAATAAAGTAGCAGTACCCTTCAAAGGAGCCGCTACCCTCATGGCATGCCCAGATCTAGGAGGTAATTATAACAAAGCACAAGTTGCCGAAGAAATTGATATGAAAGATGTGCGTTATTAAATGTACGCTTTCGCGAAAATGTGAACTCTAATCACATAATTGCATTAAATACCACCATAATGCGGAAAACCGTACGTAAAGAACAAAAAGGAGTTGTATGTTTAACAACTCCTTTTTTGGATTTAAGAAGTGGTTGATGTTTTGAGCAGACTGCTATTTTAATAATAAGAAGGGTAATTTGAAAACTTTATACGCGGCGCACAATTCTCAAATTCATTGTATATTTAGATCAAACTAACAAAACCATAAATTAAAGCAAATCAGCAAAATACCGCACTCGCTTTATGCAGTGGCCTATTGTACACAAGCTGAACAAAAAAC
>CAJXSW010000169.1 GCA_913060645.1 uncultured Dokdonia sp.
ATCCTCTTCGTCGGCAGCGTCAGATGTGTATAAGAGACAGCGCTTATCCTCAGAAGGATCACCACCTAGTGGAAATCTACTCCCGAAACCTTGATAACGCATGCGTTTTTTTGCAACTCCTTGATCTGCGAGATAATCATAAATGAACTTTGCTCTTGCTTCAGAGAGATTGCGTTTGCCAGTTTTAAGATTGATACCATCGCGACCATGATCTACACAACACACATGACCTTGAATTTTAAATATGATTTCTGGATGTCCTTTTAAGTATTTGGCTAGCTTTTTTAAATCACTGTATGACTTCCCGTGTATGTAGCTATAGTTGGTTTTAAACAGGATGTTTTTAAGCAAAATACGATCTCCTTTGGCTATGGTATCTTCCTCATAGTTTTTATAGCGATCTATTTTGGTCGTGATTTCTTCAGCCGCTTCTACTTCTTCTGGAGTAGCCTTGCGGGCTTGTTTTAGAGAAACGATAATTTCTACTTTTCGATTAAGTTTGCGTTGTATCTCGCTTCCCGCATCATCTAATCTGGTGAGTAAAAGCTCTCCCTTTCCATCAGAATTTTTGATAATTGTGTCTGCAACACCTTGCAACATAAAAATGTCCTTAATAGTATTTGCGCGATCTTGCGAGAGACGTTTATTATAGGCATCTGTGCCACGATCATCACAATAACCATAAATAGATATATCTTCGATTTTATCTTTAGGCAGCGATGCGATAAAGCGATTTAAAGACGCTAACTCCGTTTTAATAAGCGCCGATTTATCGGTGTCAAAAAAGGTTTCATGAGTGCGATCTACTTGCGCACTTGCAGAAAGTACACAGAGGTAACATGCAATATGTAACGCAAGGAACTTAATAATTTAAAATCTTACTATAGCGTTTACTATCATTAAGCACAGTAGTCGCTTCTTTAATTTCTGTGTTGTTTATAAGCTGGTATTCATAAAGTCCGTCACGATAGAAGTATCTTTTTACAATCTCATCGATCAGTAAATTTTGAATCTCCTCTTGACGCTCATCTATCGCTTTATTTTTTGCTTGTGCAATAGCATTGTCTAGTTGTGAGTATGCAGCTTGTACTTCTTTTTTAAGATCATCTTTCTCTGCTTGAAGAAGTGCTTTTGCAAATGCTTTTTCAGTCTCAGTCTCATAGTTGAAACCTGTGCGTGTCAAGAAGTTTTTAAAATCGCTAAAGTCAGCTTGAGACCATGAGAATTCGCTCATATCGCTGTATTGATGCTTATAATAATAATCTGTAGCGTATTCAAAAATGGCATTATCCTTAAGTAGCGCCGTAGTTACGGGACTAAGCTTTGCAGATGATACTTGAATGTCTGGTAGTACACCACCACCATCAAAAACCTTACGTCCGTTCTTCGTTTTAAACTCGTTATAATCTTCAGAATTCGTACGCACGGCATTACCATCATTATCACGATTCCAGTAGTCTAATGCCTGGATACAACGTCCAGAAGGCGTGTAATATCGCGATATCGTAATCTTTACAGAAGTTCCATAAGTAAGAGGCTTAGGACGCTGTACAAGACCTTTACCAAAGGTTCTTGCTCCCACTACCACTGCTCTATCATAATCTTGTAAACCACCAGATACAATTTCAGATGCAGAGGCAGATCTACCGTTTACGAGCACTACGAGTGGTATTTCAATATCCACCGGTTCTTGCTGGGTTACATAGGTTTTATTATACTTTTTTACAACAGACTTTGTCGTAGTAATAAGAGATCCTTTAGGTAAAAATAGATTACAGATATTGATAGCTTCACTTAGTAATCCACCACCATTACCACGTAGATCTAAAATGATTTTTTTTGCCCCATCCGTTTTTAAACTTACGAGCGCATCCTTCACTTGGCTTGATGCTTTTTTACTAAAAGTAGTAAGTACGATGTACCCAGTATCTCCATCAATTAATTTTGAAAACGGAACCGCATCAATCTCAACAGAAGAGCGTTTTATGGTAGTGGTATTCGTTTTCCCTTGACGTTCATAAGTGATGACTACTTCACTATTAGGCGCTCCTTTTAATAAATCTCCAGCATCTCCGTCCATATCTGCAACGGTGATATCTCCTATTTTAAGGATATTGTCACCCGCTTTTAATCCTGCTTTATCTGCTGGATATCCTTTGCGAGGCTCAACAATGGTCATTTTATTATCTACGTTTCTTACCGTTGCTCCTATTCCAGAGTAATCTCCAGAACGGTTTATTTTGGCATCCTCAACCTCTTGCTCAGTCCAGTATTTAGTATAAGGATCAAGATCTGCCAGCATCCCTTCTATTGCACTATCCATCAACTCTGCAGGGTTAGTCTCATCTACATAATTCATGTTAAGCTCCTTAAAAAGCTCTGTAAAAATTTCGATTTGCTTTGCAATTTCAAAAAAGTCACTTTTAAAACTTACCGTTCCTATACCAATCGCAACCGCAATGATGGGGATGAATATTTTCTTTTTCATAATCTTTTATATCTGTAGTAGACCGTACTAGTGAGTATAACGCTTTCGCGAAAGCGTACGTATATTATTTATCTTTCTTTTTTATCCAGCGACGCACAAAAAACGTGCTTACACTTAACAAGATAAGAAATGGCCAAAGATGCAACAAACCTAAAAAGAATACAGAAACACCGTTCCAGCCACTTTTAAGGGCATTAATCATTTTTGAACCATAGGAGTTTGTGACCTTAGTCGCCACCTCGTTTTTATAAAAATGGATGTGTAGTGTACTGAGCGAGACTTGGCTTTGTAGATATTTAAGTCTTCCTTGTTTTGCTTCTATTTCTTCTCGTATCTCTGCGAGTTCGCGTTCTATCTCCAGGATTTCCTTGACATTTTTTGCCTTAGAAAGTAAGTTAATGTAACGATCTTCTAGCGCTCGCTTTGCTTTAAGGCGGGCGTTGAGGTCTACAAATTCTTCTGTAACGTCTTTTTGAGAGATGGTCTTCTCATCAAAATGTGCTACACCTTTTGAAATCTCATCAAGTGCCATCTGGAAATTACGAGTAGGAACACGCACCGTAAGATTTTGAAAAACGCCACCATAGCTTTCTTTACCAGAATTATCATTCTGTATATATCCTTCAGTCTTTTTTATAACTGTAAGAATATGTGCGTGCGTAACCGCCATATCCTGAGCTTCAAAACGTAGATTTCCTGTTTTGATAATTTTTTGTGTGGTGGCTTGGGTATCTGGAGCAGTTTCTTCAAGTACTATTTCATCAAGCTCCATATCATCATAAGCCTCGTATGCTATTCCTGGTTCGCTGGTGCTAGAAGTACCGTTGCTAGCATTCTCACATGAAAGAATTAGTAAAAAACTAAGAAGTAGAAGGAGTTGTCGCATCGTTAAAACGTTTTATAAGTTTGACCATTGCCTTATGAAGAACTGCTTGTGAGACTTCCTCTTGGCCTGTATATAAAATAAGCATCGCAAATGTCGTGCCTTTTGTATCTATAAGGTCTTTATGTAAACGATATGACTCTCGCATTAAACGTTTTAAACGATTTCGAGAAACAGCCAGTTTAAAATTACGCTTGGACACAGAAACGCCAGCTTGTACCATGTAAGCATCAGTAGATAGTGGGGTCTCTATATAAACCATTCTAAGCGGAAAAGACTTAACAGACCTTCCCTCAATAAAAAGGGTGTCTATCAGTTTTTTAGACTTTAGTTTTTCGGCTTTTGGGTAGGTGTGTGGCATTGCGAGCAAAGATAGTAGAATTGAAATAGGTTGTGTGGTAGTATTACGCTTTCGCGAAAGCAAAAAAGCACATAAAATTATGGATAAAATACGTTTAATAGGAATATATCCATAAATTTGTAGTGTGAACGAATTACAACCTCATAAAGTAAAAAGAGCCAAAGAAGATTATGCAGGTAATCGATCTGTGCAAACTGGTTTCCCCAGTCCCGCGACGCACTATCGCGAGCCCATGATTGATCTCAATAAAGAGCTCAGCTCTTCTCGAGATGCAACTTTCTTTATACGCGTAAAAGGGGATACGTGGAAGGACTACAATATTCTAGATCAAGATGTTTTAATTATAGATAGAGCTTTGCATCCTAGTCAGGGCAAACTTGCATTAGTAGTGACTCCTGACGGTTTTGATGTACAGAGAATCAACACCAATGAAACGGTAGAACTCTGGGGAATGATAAGCTACATAATTCACAAGGCGCTATGATTGCGATGGTAGATTGTAATAGCTTCTACGCCTCGTGCGAGCAAGTATTTCGCCCAGATTTACGAGGAAGACCAGTGGCTGTACTTAGCAATAATGATGGTTGTATTATCGCAAAAAATAAAGAAGCAAAGGCGCTCACACACATTCCTTATCGCGATCCGCTATTTAAAATCAAGGGATTGCTGGCTCAAAATGATGTAACCTTATTTTCTTCTAATTATACGCTCTATGGCGATATGTCTGATCGCGTGATGAATGTGCTCAGGGACTTCTCACCAGCCGTTGAGGTGTATAGTATAGATGAGTCATTTGTAGACCTATCTGGTATTACCCACGTAAACCTCGAAACATATGGGCACCAAATTAAAGATGCCGTTGTGCGACGCACAGGAGTGCCAGTAGGTGTAGGGATTGCACCTACTAAAGTCCTTGCAAAACTTGCCAATAGAATCTCAAAGAAGATAGCACGCTTTAATTATGTCTTTGTCATGGATACCGAAGAACGCCGTATAGAATCTGTCTCTTATACACATCTCCGAGCCCACGAGACGGACTCCTATCTC
>CAJXSW010000170.1 GCA_913060645.1 uncultured Dokdonia sp.
AGATAGGAGTCCGTCTCGTGGGCTCGGAGATGTGTATAAGAGACAGGTATCTGGCACTCCACCAAACTCTCCATCCATTTGGTTCTTAACAAAATTTGTTTTTTTACCAAATGCATTTACAGCACCTATTAAACAGTTGTTAGAAATGTTATCTAAGTGACCTCTATAACGTAACCATGGTCCAGCCATAGAAATGTGGTCTGTAGTACATTTTCCGAAAGCTTTGATAAGCAATTTCATTCCTTGCATCTCGCTATCAAGAATAGGCTCAAAAGGCGTTAATAACTCTAGACGTTCTGAGTCTGCAGCTACTTTTACAATTACACCGCTACCATCTTCCACTGGAGCTAGGTAACCATTATCCTTTACTTCAAATCCTTTAGGAGGAAGTTCCCATCCTGTAGGCTCGTCAAACATAACTTCTTGACCATCTTCATTAAGAAGTGAATCTGTAAGAGGGTTAAAATCTAGACGTCCTGATATTGCAATTGCTGCAGTAATTTCTGGTGATGCTACAAAGGCGTGTGTATTAGGGTTACCATCTGCACGCTTTGCAAAGTTTCTGTTAAACGAGTGTACAATACTGTTTTTAGGAGCATTTTTTGGATCGCTGTAACGTGCCCATTGCCCGATACATGGTCCACAAGCATTTGTAAAAATCTTAGCATCTAGCTTTTCAAAGATTCCTAAAATTCCGTCGCGCTCTGTAGTATAACGTACAAGCTCAGATCCTGGGTTAATTCCAAGCTCTGACTTCATTTTTATTCCTTTATCTAGTGCTTGTTGCGCAATAGAAGAAGCTCTTGAAAGATCTTCATAAGAAGAGTTTGTACAAGAACCTATAAGTCCCCACTCTACATTAAGAGGCCATTCATTTTTAGTAGCTTTCTCAGTCATATCCTTTCCTACAGTTGTAGAAAGATCTGGAGTAAAAGGTCCATTAAGTAATGGTCCTAACTCAGAAAGGTTAATATCTATTACCTGATCAAAATACTGCTCAGGATTTGCATATACTTCTTTATCTGCTGTAAGGTATTCCTTTACGTCATTTGCTGCGTCTGCAACATCTGCACGGTCTGTAGCACGTAAGTAACGTTCCATAGACTCATCATAACCAAAGGTAGAGGTTGTTGCTCCTATCTCTGCTCCCATGTTACAGATAGTTCCTTTACCAGTACAAGACATTGCTGTAGCTCCAGGGCCAAAATATTCTACAATTGCTCCAGTTCCTCCTTTTGCAGTAAGAATTTCAGCAACTTTAAGAATTACATCTTTTGGTGCAGTCCATCCAGAAATTTTTCCTGTAAGTCTAACTCCAATTAATTTAGGAAATTTAAGTTCCCAAGCCATTCCAGCCATCACATCTACAGCATCTGCTCCACCTACACCTATTGCAACCATTCCTAGTCCTCCAGCGTTTACAGTGTGAGAATCTGTACCTATCATCATTCCTCCTGGGAAAGCATAGTTTTCAAGAACTACTTGGTGTATAATACCAGCTCCTGGTTTCCAGAAACCAATACCATATTTATTAGAAACAGATTCTAAGAAGTTAAAAACTTCGCTAGATACATCGTTTGCGTTCTTAAGATCTGCAACCGCTCCTTCTTTTGCTTGAATCAAGTGATCACAGTGTACCGTAGTAGGTACTGCCACTTTATCTTTACCAGCTTGCATAAATTGCAATAAAGCCATCTGTGCAGTAGCATCTTGACAAGCGATACGATCTGGAGCAAAGTCTACGTAATCCTTTCCACGAGTAAATGCTTTAGAAGCTTTTCCCTCCCATAGGTGAGAATATAAAATCTTTTCAGAAAGTGTCAAGGGCTTACCTACAAGGTCACGAGCGGCATCTACACGCTCAGACATATTTGCATAAACCTTCTTGATCATATCAATATCAAATGCCATATATAATGTATTAGGGTTGTTAAATAGTACCGCTATATTTTGCGGTTCACGAAAATACAAAATACCTTAAAGAATAACAATAGCAGGAAGCCCCATACTTCGCCAATAGCGGGTATTGATAAACCATCTCAAATACTGCGAAGTAATTATCAAATTCAAAAAAAGGAGTGGCTCAAATTATCAAATTGGCAATTTAACCCTTATAAAATTTCCTCATTGTAATATTCCGCTTTCGCGAAAATGTGATTTTATTGAATATAATTGCACATACATACACCTAAGCTATCTAGAAAATACTAGAAAGCATGAAAATCGAAATAGAATTAACAATCATGCATTTTATTCAAAAATCAATACATTATGTGACATAGAAAAGCCATTAAATCACGATATGGATTTAATGGCTTAGAAATTTTCGCATCTTAGCGAGTATATATAATGATATTAAAAGACTGTTTTAGAATGTATCTTACTGTCAAGATTACAGCAGCACTTTTTCGCGAAAGCGTATTAGAATAAGCTCTTGATAATATCTTCTATACTCAAACCTTCTGCTTCTGCCTTATAGTTCTTAATCATTCTGTGACGAAGGATTCCCGTAGCAACTTTTTGTACATCCTCAATATCTGGCGAGAATTTCCCGTGTACAGCAGCATGTGTTTTTGCTCCTAGAATTAAGTTTTGTGATGCCCTTGGTCCAGCTCCCCAGTCTATGTAATCATTTACAATCTGAGCCGCCTTCTCTGTTTTAGGTCGAGTTTTACTTACGAGATTTACGGCATATTCAATCACATTATCTGCCACTGGAATACGTCGCACTAGCTGCTGAAAGTCTATAATCTCTTGTGCATTTAACAATGCATTTACCGTAGGTTTTGCCGCAGACGTTGTTGCCTTTACCACATCTACCTCTTCTTGAAACGAAGGGTAATCGAGGTTAATAGAAAACATAAAACGGTCTAACTGAGCCTCTGGTAGCGGGTAAGTTCCCTCCTGCTCTATTGGGTTTTGAGTAGCCAGTACAAAGTAAGGAAGCGATAATGGGTATCGTTCTCCAGCTACTGTCACCACGCGCTCTTGCATTGCTTCTAGAAGCGCAGCCTGCGTTTTTGGAGGTGTACGGTTAATCTCATCTGCAAGAACAATATTTGAAAATATAGGGCCTTTTATAAATTTGAACTTACGAGACTCATCCAGAATTTCAGAACCTAGAATATCACTAGGCATTAAATCTGGTGTAAACTGTATTCTTTTAAAATCAAGTCCAAGAGTCGTTGCAATAGTATTTACCATCAAGGTTTTTGCAAGTCCAGGAACACCTATAAGTAGAGCGTGACCTCCAGAAAATATAGATAAAAGAATCTCATCAATTACTTTATCTTGACCTACAATAATCTTTGAAATTTCTGCTTTTAGAATCTTATGTTTCTCTACTAGATTCTTGATAGCCGCAACGTCAGACATAAATATCTTTTATTTTTTTAACCAATTACTTACAAACTCGCAGTCACGATTTTCACCATTGATTTTAATGTAAGTTTCTACAATCTTTTCTTTTTGCCACTTCTCAATAGCAGCAATTTGCTTTTCACGTAGTGCAAGATCTTTAATTTTGATATAATCTTTTACATAATCTGCTTTATGCTCTTCAAGACGGTTATCTACCGTGTAGATTAAAAATTGTTTTGTACCAGTTCTTGTTTGATCTGTGTAAACTAGAGATACTTCTTCATCTGCAAGGTCATTTACTTTAGGATAAATATCCGGATCAAGTCTACCTAATTCAAAACGCTTATCTAGTGTTTGAGGATTAGTAAGTGTTCCTCCATCAAATTTTGTTTCTTTCTCATCAGAAAATTCTTTGGCAGCTTCCTCAAAGGTAAGTTCGCCATCTATGATGCGCTTTCTCACTTTGTTTACAAGATCTTTTGCTTCCTCTTCTTGAGCTTCTTTAATTTCTGGAACAATTAATATGTGTCTAATATCTTTACGTTCTCCTTTTGTTTTTTCTACAGTCACAATGTGAAAACCAAATTCTGTCTCAAATGGCTCACTTATTTCTCCATCTTGCAAACTAAAGGCTACATCTCTAAATTCTTTTACCAATGGAGTTTTACGGTCTATAACCATTAAACCACCATCTGGTCTTGAAGCTCCATCATCTGTATATAAAACAGCTTTAGTCGCAAAGCTACTTCCATTCTCAAGAATATCTCTACGGAAACCTTTAAGGCGGTCTATAACCTTCTGGCGTTCTTCTTCTGTAGCTTTAGGCTCAATAACGATACGTGCAATCTCTAGCTCTACTCCAAAAGTAGGAAGCTCATCTGCTGGTATGTTGTTAAAAAATGTTTTAATCTCGTCTGGAGTAACATCTACAGATTCAACTATCTTCTGATTCATGCGATCAGAAAGTATAACATTCTTTCTAATGCTAAATAACTCGGCACGTAAGTCTGCCATATTCTCTTTTCTATAAAACTCAACTACCTTCTGCTCAGAACCAAGTTGTGAAGCAAAACGTTGCACCATCTGGTCTACCTCAGAATTAACACGGCTATCTTGTACTACGATACTATCTTGAACTGCTTGGTGTGTAAGAAGTTTATTCTCGAGCAAGCTTCCTAAAACTTGGCAAGATGTTATATCTGCCGAAGCTTGACCTCTTTGCTTTATCTCGATAAGACTCTGATCAATATCACTTTCTAGAATCAAGTAGTCACCTACTACACCTGCTACACCATCTACCTTAAATTTCTTAAAAGGAGTTTTTACGGTATCATTTTGAACCGCTACTGCTGCTGTCTCTTATACACATCTGACGCTGCCGACGAAGAGGATAGTGTAGAT
>CAJXSW010000171.1 GCA_913060645.1 uncultured Dokdonia sp.
CGAGATAGGAGTCCGTCTCGTGGGCTCGGAGATGTGTATAAGAGACAGGAGTTTTATTATATAAGTCAATAATATTTAAGTCATTAATTTGGGACATAAATCTTCCGATAATTTTCCCAAACTCAGTTGCTTTATTTTTGAACACTAAAATATCCTCAGAAGTCCATTCATTCAAAAACAATTCAGCGTCAATATATTTCTTTACATTATAAAGTTCTAAAACCTCATTAATGTCGTTGTATTCTGATTTTATTTCGGCTCGCAAAATTAGCTCTCCTTTTCTAAGTTGATGACCACTCGCCATATCTTCTTTTGAGTAAAAGACAATTCTATTTAAGTCAGATCCGTGCATGAATTTTTCTGTTATGTTTTGGGCTGAATAGGAACTAATAATAAAAATCTAAAATACAACTTCCTAACATCCAGTATATGAGGCTAGCCACATTTGAGGTAAATAATATTAACAATTAATTTAATAACAGCATCGAGCTAACCAACTCAAATTTTCGCGAAAGCGCATAAAAAAATCCCCACTTAAAAAGCAGGGATTTGATAGTCGGTTTTTAGGTTGTCTTTTATAGTAAGACGGTGGGGTTAGTCTGCAATGGTTACAAATAGACCTTCGTCTGTTTTAGAAACTTTGGCAGCGCCTAGTTTGGTGAGACCTTTAAGGCCTTTGTCCCATCCTTTGTTGCTTAAACCTGCTGCCGTTTTAAGTGCGCCAAGTTCTTGTGGGCTTTCCTTTTTAAGGAGGTCGTAAATTGCTTTTTCGTTCTCGTTAAGATCAAGTGCCTTCTTTTCTGGTTTCATCTGTGGGAAGAACAGTACTTCTTGTATAGACTGGTTATTAGTCAAGAACATAATCAAACGGTCCATCCCAATTCCCATTCCTGAGGTAGGAGGCATCCCGTACTCTAATGAACGCAAGAAGTCATAATCTATAGAAGCTGTTGCCTCGTCATCACCACGCTTTGCAAGTTCTAGCTGTGCCTCAAAACGCTCACGCTGGTCGATAGGGTCGTTAAGCTCTGAGTATGCATTTGCAATCTCTTTACCACAAACCATTAACTCAAAACGTTCTGTAAGTTCTGGGTTATCACGGTGCTCCTTACATAGCGGGCTCATCTCTTTAGGATAGTCTGTGATGTAGGTAGGCTGTATGTAGTTACCCTCACACTTCTCACCAAAAATCTCATCGATGAGTTTTCCTTTACCCATAGTCTCATCTACCTCGATACCCATGCCTTGTGCGGCAGCGCGTATCTCATCTTCTGTTTTATCAAGAATATCAAAACCTGTAAAGTGCTTGATACTATCTGCCATGGTTACTCTAGCATACGGAGCTTTAAAATCTACTTCGTGCTCACCAAAGGTTGCCTTTGTGGTTCCGTTTACTGCAATCGCACAGTGTTCTAGTAACTGCTCACAAAACTCCATCATCCAGTTGTAGTCTTTATAAGCTACATAGATTTCCATTGCGGTAAACTCTGGGTTGTGCGTGCGGTCCATCCCTTCATTACGGAAGTTCTTTGAAAACTCATACACTCCTTCAAATCCGCCAACAATGAGACGCTTTAAATACAGCTCATTTGCAATACGCATATATAATGGCATATCTAGTGAGTTGTGGTGCGTCACAAATGGTCGTGCCGCGGCTCCTCCAGCAATAGGCTGTAGGATAGGAGTCTCTACTTCAAAATATCCTGCATCGTTAAAGAAGTTACGCATCGCATTAAAAAGCTTGGTACGTTTTACAAATACTTCTTTTACGTGTGGGTTTACAGCAAGATCTGCATAACGCTGGCGGTAACGCATTTCTGGATCTATAAACTCATCATAGGTATTACCCTCTGCATCTGTTTTAGGTAATGGTAATGGTTTAAGTGCTTTACTTAATAGTGTGAATCCAGTAAGTGATACCGTAATCTCACCTACTTGTGTAGTGAATAACGTTCCTTCTACACCAATGAAATCACCAAGGTCTAGTAGTTTTTTAAATACCTCGTTATAATGAGACTTATCTTCTCCCGGGCAAATCTCGTCACGGTTAAAGTATAATTGTATGCGACCTTCACCATCTTGGATCTCTCCAAAAGATGCAGAACCTTGAATCTTCTTTCGCATCAAGCGACCTGCCATTACTACCTTCTCACCCTCTTTATAGTCTGCGATTGCTTTCTTAGAGCTATGAGTAACGTGGTATTGTGCTGCTGGATAAGGATTGATTCCTATTTCGCGCAAGCGGGATAATTTTTGACGGCGTACTTGTTCTTGTTCTGACAGTTGCATACAGTAATAATTCTTTTATATTTTTTGCAAATTTGCGCTAAACACAATTCCTTTAGAGCGGCGCAAAGATAGTAATAGCCCGCTCAGAAATCAACATTGTAACAATCTGAAAATTATGTCGTCTTATTAAGTACATCAATCAACCTTTCCAACCGAAGGAGAGGATCAAAAAAACTTCACTTATGAGTATCTGGCGCGTCTTACTTGCCATCTTTTTTCCACCACTAGCTGTAATAGGCAAAGGATGTGGGTCTGTATTAATAGTTTTCTTACTTTGGCTCTGTGGCTGGGTGCCTGGCGTAATTGCAGCACTCGTAATATTAAATAATCCAAAAAAATAGGAATGAGTAAAAAGGTTTATGGACTGCTCGTAGTACTCTTAGTATTACTGGTGAGTTGTAGTATGCATGAGCGTATTGTGTTTAATGAAGACATGGGAGGTCGTTATGAGTCTAAGTTTGACCTATCACAAATCATGGCAATCGCTGCTCAAAGTGGAGCGAGTAATCCAGAAAAGAAGAAGGAGAAAATGGATACCACGATGGTGTTTAATGACTTTCTAGAAATCTACAAGGATAGCATCGCCACATTACCAGCTGCACAGCAGGAGAATGTGAAAGCACTTAAAGACTTTGCTATGAATATGAACATAGACGAGGAGAATGGGGTGATGGTGCTTACTGTAATAAAAGACTTCAAAGAATTTAAGGAGATAGAGCGCATCGCATATGATGTGGATAAAGTATTTGAAAGCGCAAAGAAAACCACACCAGGTGGAGAGCAAGCAAGTAGTAGCCCAGCAAGTAGTATGCTGAATACAAACAAGGTAATCTATACTTTTATAGATAACACCTTTAGAAGAACAGACCCTAAAGCGCTATCAAGACACCTAGAAGGCAGCAGCGAATTATCTGAAAAGACAAGGTTAGATTTAGAGGGTGCCTTCTTTAAAGATGAGAATGGAGAAGTGGAAAACAATATGATGAAAGATATGGTACTTGGTATGGATGAAGTACTAGATCAATCAACTATGCAACTAGAATACGTATTCCCAAGAAAAGTAATCTCCGTATCTCAAGAAAACGCAATAATCTCAGAAGATGGCAAAACAGTAACCTTCTCCATAGACTATAAAACCCTACTAGAAGGAACAGACAAGACCTTAGAAAACTTTGAGGTGGTTCTTGAGGATAAATAAGTCACGATAATTATTATAAAGACCTTCTACTATATGGTAGGAGGTTTTTTTGTTTTAAAAGCTTTTCCCAACCCTAAAGGGAGACTTTTTTCACAACTCGCAAACATCTCCCCAACCCCTCTTCGAAGAGGGGCTTTCAATTTTAGCAACTTCGTTGCAATTCTCATGCGAGTGTTCCCCTCTTTGAAGAGGGGCTAGGGGAGATGTTTCTCAAGAGTAATCACGCACACCTACTAAGAACAGAGTAGATACTTTCAAGCAATTTTCATTGAATAGATTTTCCCACCCTTCAGGGCGGGGAAAAGAAAAATCTGAGCACTACTAAAGAAGTTTCCCCAACCCTAAAGGGTGGCTTTTTTCACAAGAATATCCCCCTCTTTGAAGAGGGGCTAGGGGAGATGTTTCACAGGAGTAATCACATACCCCTACTAAGATTAGAGTAGATGTTTCCAAGTAAATTTTATCAAATAGATTTTTCCACCCTTCAGGGCGGGGAAAAGAAAAATCGTTGTATTCACTTCTTAAGAAAAAGGGATTTTAAAAGTTGAGATATTTTTTTATGTTTCTGCGTACCTTTGCGCCGTGAATAAAAATATCATTTTACAGGACCTCGGAAATCGAGATTATAAGGAAACTTGGGACTACCAAGAGACGCTTTTTAAGAAAACGGTGGATATGAAAATCGCCAACCGCAGACAAAATGCCGGACTGGTAACTCCCAACCATTTCTTGTTTGTAGAGCACCCTCATGTCTTTACATTAGGCAAGAGTGGTGATCTTTCTAATTTGCTTGTTAGCGAAAGGGAGCTTGCCGAGAAAAAAGCGAGTTTTTATAAGATTAACCGCGGTGGAGATATCACGTATCACGGTCCCGGTCAAATCGTAGGATATCCTATTCTTGATCTTGATAGCTTTTTTAGAGACATTCACAAGTACTTGAGATTGCTAGAAGAGATGGTAATTCTCACCCTAGCCGAATACGGATTAAAAGCCTGTCTCTTATACACATCTCCGAGCCCAC
>CAJXSW010000172.1 GCA_913060645.1 uncultured Dokdonia sp.
TACGAGATAGGAGTCCGTCTCGTGGGCTCGGAGATGTGTATAAGAGACAGTATAAAAACGATAGAAGCAGTGATGAGTTTTGAAAATAATGGCTGTATGTATTTTTGGTTCACCATTAAGAAAAGGATAAGTACTAGTAGTATCACATCCTTTGCAAAAGATTCCCACGGCACAAGCGGAATAGCATCGCCAAAGCATCCACAGTCTGTCACCTTATTAAAATAAGCAGAGTAGAACGTGAGAAACGTAAAAAACACAATCATTGCAAACAGTAGCCACAAGGTGATTTTTTTACGGTAGCCTAATAAGAGAGCAATACCTAGCAATACTTCTACAACTACAAGTATTATGGAGATGAGTAATGCGTAAGGAGATAAAAATTCAAGACCCAGTACCTCTGCGCTAAAATATTCTTGTAGCTTATAAGAAAAACCCAGTGGATCGTTGAGTTTTATAAATCCGCTAAAAATAAAAAGAGCGCCTACAATAAAGCGAGCTATGTGTGTAAGTAGTTTCATATATAATCCAGCAGCACTGGAGGTGTATTAGTCACGTTTTCGCGAAAGCGTAACTTTTATTCATAAATTCTTATTCTTCACCTAAGTGAATCATTGCAAAAACAGCATAATTAATCATGTCTTGATAGTTTGCATCAATACCTTCAGAAACAAGCGTTTTACCCTTGTTGTCTTCTATTTGCTTCACACGTAGTAATTTCTGGAGAATCAAATCTGTGAGACTGCTCACTCGCATATCACGCCAGGCTTCACCATAGTCGTGATTTTTATCCATCATTAACTGTTTTGTGAGTTTTATTTTCTCATCATAGGCATACGTAGCCTTTTCAAGATCCATATCAGGTTGTTCTACCACACCAAGTTCAAGATTCACAAGGGCCATCGCGCAGTAATTAATGATCCCTATAAATTCAGATTGCTGCCCTTCATCCACCTTTTGCACTTCGTTTTGCTGTAAACCGCGTATGCGCTGTGCTTTTATAAAAATTTGATCTGTGAGAGAAGGAAGTCTCAATATGCGCCATGCACTCCCATAGTCTTTCATTTTTTTAATAAAAAGGTCTCTACATTGTGTGATTACCGCATCATATTGGGTAGAAGTGTCGGGCATGCTGTGTTGTTTGATTTTTGGTAAATTTCGGTTAAAATCTTCAATATAAGAAATGAGTTTCTCCTTAGAAAGTAATGCTAGCTATTATCCTTTTGAAGCACAGCGTTTATGGTGTATTTTTGAAGCAGTATCCCGCTTTCTGTTGCAATTCCTCGCGGCGGTTGCACCAGCCAGCTGTGGGATTTTCACGACAATCGGGGCTATGGAGTTTGAGTAGTGCTTAGCTAGTAATAGATACTATACAATGCTTACTGTCACTTAGAAATCGCTAAAGATTTGTAAATAACCACCTATGAAAATAAACTGCAAAGGAACGCTAATAGATCTATCTACTCCTAAGGTGATGGGAATTCTCAATCTTACACCAGATAGTTTTTATGATGGTGGTAGGTATAAAGATATGGAAGCTGCTATTGACCAAGTAAGAACAATGCTTGATGATGGCGCAACATTTATTGACGTAGGAGCTTATAGTTCGCGACCAGGAGCTGTAGATATT
Organism: uncultured Dokdonia sp.; assembly: GCA_913060645.1. Taxonomy (GTDB): domain Bacteria; phylum Bacteroidota; class Bacteroidia; order Flavobacteriales; family Flavobacteriaceae; genus Dokdonia. The sequence continues at coordinate 1,628 of CAJXSW010000172.1, forward strand.
TCTGCCGATGAGGAGGAGTTAAGATTGATACCAGTGATAGAACAATTGGTGACATTATTCCCTGAGATTATAATCTCAGTAGACACCTTTCGCGCAAGCGTAGCAAGAAAAGCAATAGCAGCGGGAGCAGCTATAATTAATGATATTAGTGCAGGGCAGCTAGATGGTGAAATGATGTCTACAGTAGGGGAGCTGGGTGTTCCTTATATAATGATGCATATGCGAGGCACTCCACAGACTATGAAAGAACTTGCGGTCTATGAGAATATAACAAAGGAGGTGCTGCATTACTTCAGTGAGCGCGTTGCTGCGGCAAGGTCTCATAAAATTAATGACGTTATTATGGATCCAGGATTTGGTTTTGCAAAAACAGCTAGCCATAGTTTTGAGTTGCTTGATAAATTGGCAATTTTCAAACAGTTAGACTTACCTATTCTCGCAGGCGTTTCCCGTAAATCTATGATTTATAAGACCCTCGAGACATCACCAGATAAGGCACTTAATGGGACTACAGTATTAAATACAATCGCGATAAATCAAGGCGCTCATATATTAAGAGTTCATGACGTTAAGGAAGCTATGGAAGTAGTAACTCTTTGCCAAGCATGTTCCTTGTAGTTAAGCTTGTTTATTTTGCTGGTATTGACATAGCTAATTGGGATTTTTATTGTCAATAGTTCTTAACAAAACGAGTCTCTGTTAACAGGATTTTAGCAAAAAAACGCTATTTTTCACTCCTTAAATAATTCTATAATGAGAATCCTACGTTTAGCTTTAATTCTAATAGCTTTTTCTTTTATAAATACGTCGCTTTTTGCTCAGACATCTGCAGGAGGTTCTACGTTTCAAGATGCAGTTCCATTTTGTACCAATGACCCTGTTTTTGCAACGCCATTTGACGCTTGTTTTTCAGGTAGTACAGATTCAAACTGTACTACATCAGGACAAGCAGGTCCCAATTATGGTTGTTTAGGTAGTCAACCTTTTCCTACTTGGTATTTTTTGCAAATTGATCAAGCAGGAGATTTAGAATTTCAAATCACCCAAAATACAGCAATAGACGATGACGGAACTCCAACAGGAACAGGACTTGATGTAGATTTTATTATTTGGGGACCCTTTCCTGATACTGATGTATTCAATCAGTTAACTGCAGCAAATATTGAAGATTGCAGTTTTTCTGCATCAGCTATAGAGACTCCAATAATTTCGAATGCACAAGAGGGTGATATCTACGTTTTTATGGTGACCAACTTTTCTGGTCAACAAGCAGAGATTTTTATTGAGCAGACTAATACCTCAGATCCAGCAGGTGCAGGAAGTACAGACTGTTCTATTGTAAATGCTTCACTAGGGGCAGATCAAGATGCTTGTGAAGGAACAACAGTGACGCTAGATGCTACAAGTACAGAAGCAGCTGGTTATGCATGGACTGTAGATACTGGAGCAGGTTTTATGCCTGTTTTAGACGGTGGTGGAGCGCAAGTTACTACAGCAATGCTTGACGTAACTACAAGTGGCGAGTACCAAGTGACAATCACAGATACTGCTGGTGACACAGGAACAGACGAGGTTATCGTTACATTCTTCACAGTACCAACAGCAACAGCGCCAGATGATATTTTTGAGTGTGATACAGATGCAGATGGTTTTGCAAGCTTTAATCTAGACGCTCAGAATTCTGATATTTTAAATGGACAGAGTGCGACCGAGTTTTCTGTTTCTTTCCATTTGAGTCAAGCAGACGCAGATACAGGAGCGGGAGCTTTAGCAGGAACCACAACATATAACTCCGTAAGTGATGAGATTTTTGTTCGTGTAGAAAACAATGGCTTGCCTGCATGTTCAAGTACTACCTCATTTAATATTGAGGTTGTTGCATTACCTATAGCAACAATGCCTGCTACCTATGAAATTTGTGACGATAATATAGATGGTGATGATACCAATGGGGTGGCAACTTTCAATCTCTCGACATTAGATAGTCAAGTTTTAAATGGCCTAGATCCTGTGCAGTTTGAAGTGACTTATCATGTAAACGGACCAGAAGCATCTAGTAATACAAATCCACTTCCTGCAGCATATACAAATATATCGAGCCCTAATAACGATACTATTTTTGCAAGAGTTGAAAATACAGCTTTCACTGGTTGTTTCTCAATAACACCAATTAATCTTAGAGTTAATGCTCTCCCAGTCCTAACCACACCAGTAACTTTACGTCAGTGTGATGATGACACTAATGGAGTTACAACTTTAAACTTAACACAGTCACAAAGCGAGTTGAGTACAAATTCGGCCAACGAGACTTTTACTTATGTAGACGCTTCTGGCACACCTATAACTGATCCTACGGCTTATATAAACAGTGGTTCTCCTTTTAATGAGGCTATTGCTGTGACTGTTACAAACCTAGATGGATGTTCACGAGAAGGCGTTATTAACGTGATTGTGAGTGCTTCTCAAATTCCAACAGGAACATTCTTTGCAGATGAGATTGAGTGTGATACTGATGGTGATGGTATTGCTGTATTTGATTTCTCTAGCGCTACTGCTACGATAGAAACATTTTTCTCACCACAAGTAGTATCTGTTGCCTATTATGAAACAGAGCAAGAAGCCTTATCTGAGATTAACCCTATTATAGACCTGTCTCTTATACACATCTCCGAGCCCACGAGACGGACTCCTATCTC
>CAJXSW010000173.1 GCA_913060645.1 uncultured Dokdonia sp.
GACATCAAGACGAAGATAAACGCACTTATTTTGAAATTATTTTTATAGAAGAAGGAAAAGGAAAGCATTTTATCAATGAGTTTATCATCTCTTACAACGCAGGTGATATTTTTCTAATAGCCCCAGACGATACTCACTGGTTTGAAATAAATGAAGTTACAACATTCTGTTACTTTCAATTTACAGAATCATTATTTTCAAGTAAGATGAATCTGCCAGATAGGTCTTACTGGTTACACCGTATAGAGCGTATTATACAACATCCTAATCTTATGCCTGGTGATGTAGTCACTGCAGAATCGGATAAGGAGCTTATTTGGCAAATACACAATGCCATTGTTCTAGAGTATGAAATGGCCAAGGAGTTTTACAAGCACAACATCTCTAATATGGTCAGTACTACCTTAAGTATTATTGCTCGAAATATTACCCGTGACTTAAAACCAAAAGCATTGAAGTCTAAGAAAGATCAACATACTACCATAGACGATATCTTAAACTACATAAGACAACATGTATATGATAGAGATAAAATGAAAGTAGCAGCTATTGCAGAAAAATTATCTATGACAAGTAGTGGGTTAAGTGCATACTTCAAGAAGAAGACAGGAGACTCTCTACATCATTATATTATTATGTATAAACTACACCTTGTAAAGTACAGGTTGAAAAACACTGACTTCACAGTGTCTGAGATCGCCTATCAATTAGGTTTTACAGATGAAAGTCACCTCACTAGAATTTTTAAAAAATACAATGAGATGACTCCAAAACAGTTTAAATCTAAGGAAGATGAAGAACTAGAAAATAATCTTACTTTATCCAAGTAACTCATTAAGAAGTTGAGCTAGGCGCACACCTCCTTTTTGTAGCTGACCTTTAAGAGTATCAAAGTAGTCATACATATAACGGTAGCCTAGTTTATCTCCTTTTTTAGTTTTTGAGTAAATATCTTTTACAAGATTTCTACTATCTTTCATCCACTCTTTGTAGGTGCCCGCTGCCATTGCCTCGCGTTGCCTTTTTGTAATCTTAGGCATGTTATCCGCTAGCTCGGTATAACTCATACCGTAGCTTTCTATCATTTGTGTATCCCACACACGGTGTAAGTTTGTCCCATCATTATACCATTGTACTTGAAAATCATTTCCACCTTTATCTTCTCCTATACCGGTATGAAGTGGCTGATGTAAATCTCCTATAAAATGTACTAGCATGCGTAAGTTAAAAGCCTTCTCCTCCTTAGTTGAAGTTTCAGATTTTATAACATTTATACATGATTCTATTCCTGTAATAATATCACCTCTCTCATTTTTAGGGTGTACATCATAGGTACTATCAAAAGGTACATTTACATAATGTTGTGTACCGTATTTTCTATATTGAGAATCACTTTTAATCTCATCTGCATAGGTAGATACTAGTGCTAGCGACTCGCCATCAAGTATTTCGGCAATTGCTTTTCTTGCTTTTTTAGATAGATATTTTTCGGCAATGGCTCCTGTAGCTCTGTGGCCTGTTTTTCCCCAGTCGTAAGCAGAGACGTTTGATGTAAATACAAGAACTAGTAGTAATGAAATAAGTGTACGCATTGAATATTTTTTTGCCAAATGTACAATGAAACTTCTATGTTGCGTGTTATAAAACTATTAAGAATAGATACGCTTTCGCGAAAGCGTGAAACTACACTATCTTTATCATGGCAATAATAAACATCCTTATGATTACATATACTTTTTTCACTAAAACCAAATTACTCTTAACCCTCTTATTCATTGGGTTTTTACAACAAGTGCTTATCGCGCAAGAATATGGCGGCAGCAGTGATGTGCGTATAAGTGACATGGTGTATGGCACCTTACTTACTCCTGAAGTTCCTACCTCAAAAATTGCGATTATCATTCCTGGATCAGGACCTACAGATCGCAATGGCAACCAACAAATGATGCGTAACAATAGCCTCAAACTTCTTGCTGAGTCTCTAGCAAAGGAAGGTATTGCAAGCATACGATATGACAAGCGCGTACTCACCCTTCTCAAGAAAAACGCATTGCAAGAAGAACGTCTAGATTTTAATATGTTTATAGAAGATGCGGTAGCTGCCATAAATTATGTAAAACAACAAGGACGTTTTAAAGAGCTATATGTGATAGGCCATGAACAAGGCTCGCTTATAGGTATGGTAGCAGCCCAGCGTGTAGATGTACAAGGTTTTATCTCGCTCACTGGATCTGGGCAATCAATAGATCAATCTATTATCCATCAGATAGGATTACAAATGCCAGATCTAAAGGATAAAGCTATTAGTGCATTTAGTACGCTCAAAAAAGAAGGACGTGTAAAAGATTACTCTCCTGCTCTCACTTCTATCTTTCGCCCGTCTGTGCAACCATTTATGGCGAGCTGGATGCAATACGATCCAAAAGTTGAAATAGGACATCTTACTATTCCAACTCTCATTATTAATGGTACAAACGACATACAGACTTCTAAAGAGGAAGCCGTTTTATTACAAGAAGGTAATAGTGAAGCAACTCTTGCCATCATAGAAGGGATGAATCACGTCCTTAGAATAATAGATGGTGATGATCTAGAAAACACAAAGTCTTATAATAATACAAAGCTTCCCCTAGCTGAAGAGTTAATAAGTACCGTTGCTGGGTTTATCAAAACGCACTAGTACAACACAAAACACCTAGATAAGATAGAATTACTACATTTGACTACTAACAGTCACTCATGTTTACAATCTTCAAGATGAAAAAGATTTATTATGTTATTGCTTGCTCATTACTTATGATGAGTTGTGATATTCTCAATAAACCCCTTGCTAGTTCTCACCAAATAGCTCCAAAAAATAAACTCACCCGTAGTGCCATAGATCTTGTAAGCTTGAGCGAAGACCGTATTAAAGTACGCGTACAACCTGCACCTATATATAAAGAAGTAGCAACTTTTTATATTCCTGAGACGGTGCCTGGCACTTACTCTGATGATGATTATGGGAAGTTTATAGATAGTGTGGCTGCCTATGGAACTTTTGGAAAAAAGCTAAAGGTCACCAAAACTTCAGATAATACGTGGGACATAAAAAATGCTAGTAACCTAGACTACATTGATTACTACGTAAATGACACTTATGATGTAGAGGCAGAACACACTATTTTTTCTCCTGCGGGGACTAATTTTAAAGAAAACGAGCAGTTTATGCTCAATTTACATGGAATTCTTGGGTACTTTAAAGACCAAGAGGAAATGCCTTATTATGTAGATATCAATAGACCAGAAACTATGGAAGCTACTACTAGCCTTCCACGCTTTGCAGACTCACTGTATGTAGCGCAAGATTTTGGGAATACAGGAATTACAGATACTTATAAAGGCAATCGCTATTTTGATATTGTAGATAATCCTATCATGTACAATGTACCTAACAAAGAGGTATTTACTATAGATGATATTACGATTGAGCTTAGTGTATACAGTCCTACTGGAACGGTAAAAGCGTCAAGCCTTAGACCCAACATAGAGCGTATGATGAAAGCGCAAAAAAACTATTTAGGTGATTTTAATGCCACAGATCATTATACAATCTTACTATACTTTACCACAGGCGAAGCAGATGACGCACAAGATCTAGGAGCGCTAGAACATCACACCTCTACGGTGGTGGTACTTCCTGAAGCTATGCCACAAGAAAATCTCGATGCAGCTATGGTAGATGTGGTATCACATGAGTTTTTTCATATTGTGACTCCGCTTAATTTACATGCTACGCAGATTCATAAATTTAAGTATAATGATCCTGAGATGAGCATGCACTTATGGATGTATGAAGGGATTACGGAGTACTTTGCTCAGCACTTCCAAGTGCAGCAAGGACTCGTTACTCCAGAAGATTTTTACAACACACTCGTTCAAAAAATAAGCAACGCAAAAGGATATGATGATGCCATGTCATTTACTAAAATGAGCACAAACATACTTGAAGAGCCATATGCATCAAATTATGGGAATGTATATGAAAAAGGAGCCCTTATCGGGATGTGTCTTGATATTCTTATGCGTAAAAACAGTGATGGCGAGCGTGGTGTTCTCGACCTTATGAAGGAGCTTACGTATCAGTATGGACCTCACAGACCTTTTGAAGACAGTAACCTGATCCCGCAAATCACCCAACTCACCTACCCTGAAGCTGTCTCTTATACACATCTGACGCTGCCGACGAAGAGGATAGTGTAGA
>CAJXSW010000174.1 GCA_913060645.1 uncultured Dokdonia sp.
AAATCGTTGCGAATGTAGATTCTGGTGCATCTTTTCAAGATGAAGCCGTAGCAGAAGAGCTTTCTTTTACGCAAGATTTGAAAAAACGATTCATTGAAGGAGGTCCTGGATTCATGGGGATTGTACTTTTATGTCTTATTTTAGGACTTGCAATTGCTATTGAGCGTATTATATATCTTAACCTAGCATCTACTAACACTAAGAAGTTAGCTCAAGATGTTGAAGATGCATTAAATAGTGGTGGTGTTGAAGCTGCAAAAGAAGTATGTCGTAACACTAAGGGGCCTGTTGCTTCTATCTACTACCAAGGTCTTGACCGTGTAGATGAAGGAGTAGAAGCTGCTGAAAAAGCTGTTGTAGCTTATGGTGGTGTTCAAATGGGACAACTTGAAAAGAACGTATCTTGGATTTCATTATTTATCGCACTTGCACCAATGCTTGGTTTCATGGGTACGGTAATCGGTATGATTCAAGCCTTTGATAGAATTGAAGCAGCGGGTGATATGAATCCAGCTCTTGTAGCAGGAGGTATTAAAGTAGCACTTCTTACAACAGTATTTGGACTGATTGTGGCTATTATTCTTCAAATATTCTATAACTATATTATTGCAAAAATTGACAGTATCGTAAACGATATGGAAGATGCATCAATCACATTGATGGACATGCTTGTACGTTACAAGAAGTAATATATAGTAATCTTAAAAATTCATACATATTATGGGATTACATAAAATTTTAAAACTCATTGTTGGTATCGTAGGTATCGTAGCACTTGTTGTTGCTGGTATGGTATGGGCAAACAATGAAGCCATCGTAGGTGGTGACTCACAGAACCTTGTTGATATCATGATTCTCCTTGCATGGATAGTTATAGGTATCGCAGTAATACTCGTAGCGATTTTTGTTATCAAAGGTCTATTTTCGGGTAACGCAAAGAATACACTAATAGGTGCCGGAGCATTCTTGTTAGTAGTTGCTATATCTTACTTCGCTGCAAGCGGAGCAGAAGAAGTTGCAATGAAAGACGGAGAAATGCTATCTGCTAGTGGTTCACAATGGGTAAGCGCTGGTATTAATGCATTCTTTATTCTTGCGGCTGTCGCAATTGTATTAATGGTTATTTCTGGAGCTAAGAAACTTGTAAATAAATAATTATGGCTAGGAGAAATGCACCAGAAATTAATGCAGGGTCTATGGCAGACATCGCATTCTTACTACTTATCTTCTTCTTGGTAACTACTACCATTGAAAAAGATAGAGGTCTAGTAAGAGCGTTACCACCAGAGCAGCCTGAGAATGTGGAGCCTCCTATCATAAAAGAAAAGAACCTTTTTGTTGTTATTGTAAACAATGAAGAACAGCTTTTGGTTGAAAATGAGCCTATGGAGATGAAAGATCTTCAAGCAGCAGCCATTGCTTTCCTAGATAATGGGGGAGTGCCAAAAGGACAAGAAGGGTATTGTGACTATTGTCAGGGAGAACGTAATCCGAGTTCATCGGATTATCCTGATAAGGCTATTGTTACTGTAAAGAGTCTTCGTGAGTCATCTTACGAGTCTTTTATTACAGTTCAAAATGAGCTAGTAGGAGCATATAATTTCTTACGTGATAGAGAATCGCAACGTTTATACGGGTGGAAGTACACCGAAGTAAGTAAAGCGATAGATGAAGGTGTTTTTAAGGGTAACGAAGATGCAACTGAGAAGAAACTTGATATTATCAAGAACATGTATCCTCAGAAGCTTTCTGAAGTAGACCCTAATAACTAATATAAAAACAATAACAATATGTCAAAATTTAGAAAAGGCGGTGCTAAGGAATTACCAGCGGTTAATACTGCTTCCTTACCAGATATTGTATTTATGTTATTATTCTTCTTTATGGTAGCTACGGTGTTACGTAAAAATGACGTTAAAGTAGCTCAAATTTTACCTTCAGCAGATCAAACTGAGAAGCTTAAAAAGGATCGAAGTGTATACATCTTTGCTGGTACTCCAGGAGAGGGATATAAGAACCTTGGTACAGAAGGGAAAATACAAATTGGAGACAAGTTTGTAAACATAAACGAAGTACAACCAGCAATACTCGAAGAGCGTGAAAAGCTTAGAGATGAGCTTAAAGACCGTGTAATGGTTGCCTTTAAAGTAGATAAGGAAACTAATTCAGGTTTGGTATATGACGTAAAGCAGGAGCTTAGACAAGCAAACATGCTTAAGGTAATTTATATTACCACACAAACGGATGATGCTGTAACGCAATAGTCCTATATTAAATTAGTAAAAAAACGTCTTGAGGTAACTCAAGGCGTTTTTTTATTTTCAATACTCATTGTCATTTCTCTTATATTTGTTACAAATTCTTGCACTTGAAATACTACCTATTTTTAACCATTTTATTTCTCACTATTGGTCTTATGGCTCAAGAGGAAGCTATTTCGTATGAGGAGGAGGTTGATTCCTTATATAGAGAAGATCAAGTCTATGTAGGTGTTACATTTAATTTATTAAGTAATAAGCCAGCAGACTTTAGTCAAAATGGTCTTAGTGCCGGAATACAGGCTGGAATTATTAGGGATTTTCCAGTCAATAAGCGCCGGAATAAAGCTATTGGTGTGGGAATAGGTCTTGCGCTAGATACGTATAATCAAAACTTATTTATACGCGACGAAGTCGCGGGTAATGTGACAAATTATGAAATCCTTGATGATCAGATAAACGAAGATGTAAATAGATTTACTACATATACTCTTGAGTTTCCACTTGAATATAGATGGCGCACATCTACATCGACCAAGTACAGTTTTTGGCGTATACATGCTGGAGTAAAATTAGGTTATTTATTCAGGTTCAAATCTACTTTTCAAGATGCTAGCACTGATGTTGTTCGTACAGATTTACCTGAGATAAATAACTTTCAGTACGGACCATCATTCTCTTTCGGGTATGGAGCTTTTAATTTCCAAGGATATTATGGTTTGAGTACGCTGTTTAATGATGATGCGCAAATAGTTGGTGATAACGTCAACCTTCAGGTGATTCGTTTGGGATTAATTTTTTACTTCTTATAAGTGTACGCTTTCGCGAAAGCGTGACACTACTACTACTACTACTACTATAGCCAATAGGGATAGACCAAAAACTGTGAAGCGGCACCTATAATAAATCCTATAATAAGTTCAATAGGGGTGTGGGCTTTTGCATCGAGTCTCGATGTGGCAGTTGCGCCACAAGCAAAAATCCCGACTGCAATCCAGGGAAGCATGTTTGAGCCATAGTGAAGACTGAGTCCTATGATAAAGAATAAAACTCCCGAGAGCCCTATCATGTGAAGACTTGCTTTAAACTTAAAGAGAGATAGTAAGAATGCTCCAGAACTAGCTCCTAAAATTCCGACAAAGAAAAAATAAAGTGCGGGAATCTCATAACCGTCAAATATTAATCTTATTAATAGAAAGATGAATACCATCTGCATAAGTAGCGGCCATTTGCGCTCCCTTACATCCTTGAGGTGTATACTTGAGACGAGTTGTAGGTTTTTAAGCATGTAGAAGCTTAAAATGGGTATTACAGTGGTCATTATAGCCGCCGCAAAAACTTTAGAGTACATGAACTCATTATTAAAATATCTAGGTGAAATGTAGAAGTAATACAAAACACCACTCAGCGGCATAAACAGAGGGTGAAAAATATAGGAAAAGCTACGTATTAAAAATTTCATTAAATCTGTTTACGTAATCTCGCTACTGGAAGATCTAGTTGTTCGCGATATTTAGCTACCGTTCTACGTGCTATAGGGTATCCTTTTTCTTTTAAAATGCCCGCAAGTTTATCATCTGTAAGAGGCTTGCGCTTATCTTCTTCCTCGATAACCATTTCTAAGATTTTTTTGATCTCACGTGTAGATACTTCTTCACCTTGATCATTTGTCATGCTCTCAGAAAAGAACTCTTTAATAAGTTTTGTTCCGTAAGGTGTGTCTACATATTTACTATTTGCTACCCGAGAAACGGTGGATACATCCATTCCAATTTCTGTAGCGATATCTTTCAATATCATAGGCCTTAGGTCTGTCTCTTATACACATCTCCGAGCCCACGAGACGGACTCCTATCTCGT
>CAJXSW010000175.1 GCA_913060645.1 uncultured Dokdonia sp.
GAGATAGGAGTCCGTCTCGTGGGCTCGGAGATGTGTATAAGAGACAGCTCCCATAGATTACCTCAAAGGCGTAGGTCCTAACCGAGCAGACTTGCTCCGTTCTGAGCTGGGTATTCATACCTTCCAAGACCTAATGCACTTGTTTCCTAATCGGTATATCGATAAGACGCAGTATTACAAAATAGGCGAACTAGAACGTAATAATGCCGATGTGCAAATTATCGGGAAGTTTACGGGGGTTAAAATGATAGAGGGAAAAGGGCGACGACTCGTCGCTACTTTTAAGGATGAAACTGGGCAAATGGAGCTCGTATGGTTTAGAGGACATAAATGGATTAGGGAGAGTATAAAGCTCAATACGCCTTATGTAATTTTTGGAAAATGTAATTATTACAACGGTAATTTTTCCATGCCACATCCAGAAATGGAGCTACTTGCAGATCATGAAAAAAGTATCAAATCTGCCATGCAACCGGTCTATCCATCTACCGAAAAATTGAGCAATCGAGGAATCACAAATAAGGTGGTAAATGGCGTCATGCAAACCCTCTTTTTAGAGTGTAAAAGTCACCTCTTTGAAAGCCTCTCAAAACCCATAATTAAAGAGCTCAAATTGATGCCAAAAAGAGAGGCACTTTTAAACGTTCATTTCCCGCAATCTCAAGAGCATTTAGCAAGGGCACAATACCGCTTAAAATTTGAAGAATTTTTTTACATTCAGCTACAATTAGCATTCAAAAATGTTAACCATAAAACTAAAATAAAAGGGTATCCATTTGAAAAAATAGGACCTAATTTCACCACCTTTTATAACGACCATTTACCCTTTGAATTGACAGGTGCACAAAAAAGAGTGCTCAAAGAAATTCGTCATGACCTAGGCACAAATGCCCAGATGAATCGTCTTTTACAAGGAGATGTAGGTTCTGGGAAGACCATAGTAGCACTCATGTCAATGCTCATGGCACTTGACAACGGTTTTCAAGCTTGTTTGATGGCTCCTACTGCCATCCTGGCAGTGCAGCACTACCACGGCTTAAAAGAATTATGTAAAAATCTGAATACCAGTATATCAATACTACAAGGTTCAACCAAAACTTCAGAACGTAAAATCATACACGAACAGCTTGAAAATGGCGAGTTAGACATCCTTATCGGGACTCATGCACTGCTAGAAGACAAGGTGAAATTTAAGAATCTGGGGCTTGCTGTGATAGATGAGCAACACCGTTTTGGGGTAAAACAACGAAGTAAATTATGGCATAAAAACGAGTACCCTCCACATGTACTAGTGATGACCGCCACCCCTATTCCGCGCACCCTCGCCATGACCGTTTACGGTGATCTAGATGTAAGTGTTATAGACGAACTTCCACCTGGTAGAAAGTCCATAAAAACAGTGCACAGATATGACTCAAACAGGCTCAAAGTTTTCAAGTTTATTAGAGACGAAATTGCACTAGGAAGACAGGTCTATATTGTGTACCCATTAATCCAAGAATCTGAGGCAATGGATTACAAAGATTTGATGGATGGATATGAAAGTATTTCGCGAGAATTTCCCATGCCAAAATATCAAATTTCCATCGTCCACGGACAAATGAAACCAGCCGATAAGGAGATTGAAATGAATCGTTTTATCAAAGGCGAAACACAAATCATGGTCGCCACTACCGTTATTGAAGTTGGCGTAAATGTTCCCAACGCCTCAGTGATGATTATAGAAAGCGCAGAACGTTTTGGATTAAGTCAGCTACACCAATTACGTGGTCGTGTTGGTCGTGGTGCAGAGCAGAGTTACTGCATCCTGATGACCAGTCATAAGTTGTCAAGCGACAGTAAAGTGCGCTTAGAAACGATGACACGCACCAATGATGGTTTTGAAATTGCCGAGGTTGACCTCAAATTACGTGGTCCAGGTGATATTACTGGAACCCAACAAAGTGGCGCCTTAAACCTCAAGATAGCCGATATTATAAGAGATAATGACATCCTCAAAGTAGCCCGAAGCTACGCGTGGGCTGTGGTTAAGGATGATCCCACCTTTAAAAAAGAAGAAAATCAAATCATACGCTTCATGTATGCCCAGATGATGAAGTTTAAAAATATCTGGAGTTATATATCGTAATCACTCAGCCAGCAACTGCGCTACAAATTTCTCAAACTCCTTTTTAAACTCAAGGTGCTTCTCCCCTGTTGCAGTACCGTTATATCCAGTGTGGATGCGTCTCACAGTTCCTTTCTTATCTACAAAAATGAGTGTAGGATATGAAAGCACATGATTAAGCATAGGTAGCTTTTCGGCAGCCTTTTTCTTATCAGAATCTCCCCATTGCGCTAGAAGTATCGGATACGGAATGTCTAATCGTTCTTGCATACGCTTAATGCTCGCAAACGCCTTTTCCTTAGTGGGCGCATATTCAAAAGCCAAAGAAACTACCTCGAGATCATCTGATGGAAATTCTTTCAAGTATTGTTTTATAAATTTTGATTCTTCCAAGCAATTAGGACACCACGTACCCATAAGCTTAACGAGTACTACCTTATTTTTAAATCGCTTGTCTTCTAGTGACACCACATCCCCACTGCTATCCGGAAAAGAAAATGCAAGTCTATCATACCCCTCTTTTAAATAAGTCAAGGTGTTTGCATCTGGAAGTTCGTAGTTGTCATTCTTAGTAGCTACAAACGGCTCTTTCCAGTGATCACCACTATAAAACTGTCCCTGCATCGCACTATCTGTTACAGTTGCCACAAAGAGAAAAGCATGCGCTCCGTCAAATGTTGACAGTCTAAGTTCGTCGCCATCTAACTTTCCCTCGAGATAACGGTAATCACCCGTTGTAGTTCTAAAAGTACCCGTAACAATATCACCATCTGACTTAAAAGTACCTTTGGCAATGTATCGATCGCTAGCATTATCTGGACTAAAAACAGCCTCCCAACTACCATCTACATTAACATTCGCTGTATTCTCGCTTAATACTTCGGCTGAGGAAACAAAACGTTCTTTTACTCCGTAATTCATTGTAAACGGCACCACGCGATCAAGACTTGGCTTTATAAAGGAGCCTGTTATTTGATTCCCGCTTTCGCGAAAGCGTCCCGCAAAATATCCCTCAAAAACAGGAGTTTGGATACGTATACTATCGCCATTAATCTCAATTTCATCCACCACTATGCGCTCCTCTGCATTATAAATGGTAATAGTTCCATCATCATTTGCCTCAAATACAAAGGGAAGTTCTTCTTGATCTTGGATAGCTAACGTTGCCCTCCAAAAACCTGAATTCAACGTTTGAGAGGTGATTACTACCTTGTCTTGCTTACAAGAAAGAATGCTAATAAATAAGATGAGAATAAGTATCTGTTTCATAAATCAAAGATATACCAACACAGTCTCATTCTTTTAAAGTGCCTTACAGAAGTTTTAAATAGTAAGCTACGCATAAAGTCTCACCGCCTAGTAATTAGAAAATGCCAAACACCTACAAAACAGTGTTTATAGTCATCAATTATCGAGATGACGTGTTGCTCAAACACGCTTTTGCGAAACTAGTACCTAACTCACCTCGGGAGGCGTAAAAAAACTACTGAGATACTCGCTCATCTGCTTTGCTCACTAGCTAGGTTATTCTATCTTTGACGTCTTAAAATCGCAACGTTTTATGAAGATTTCTTACAACTGGCTTAAGCAGTTTATCGATATAGATTGGAGTGCCGAAAAAACCGGAAACCTCCTTACAGACCTAGGTCTAGAAATTGAAGGAATAGACACCTACCAAAGTGTAAAAGGTGGTCTAGAAGGAATTGTAATAGGTCACGTACTTACTTGTGTGCAACATGAAAATGCAGACAAACTCAAGGTAACCACCGTAGATATAGGTGCAGATAAACCTGTACAAATAGTATGTGGGGCCTGTCTCTTATACACATCTGACGCTGCCGACGAAGAGGATAGTGTA
>CAJXSW010000176.1 GCA_913060645.1 uncultured Dokdonia sp.
GTCCGTCTCGTGGGCTCGGAGATGTGTATAAGAGACAGCTTTTATGGTGATGACTTAAATGAAGAAAAAATACAAAAAGCAGTAACACTCTCTGAAGAGCAATATTGTGGGGTTATGGAAATGTTTAGAAAATTTGCCGATTTGAAAGTAGGCGTACACTATCACGCGCTTTCTGCATTAATTGAAGAGAGCGAAAACTAGAATAATGAAAAAACTATTGAGCTTTCTTTGCATGCTTCCTATAATAGCAACTGCTCAGGATTCAAAAACTTTTACTAGAGATAAAGAATTTTACATACGCGGCAACAATGCCGTGGTGGGTAATAATATATTAAGCAAAGACTCAGAAAAACCATTTAATGATCTCGAGAAAATAAACGATGAGTTTAAAATGCGCTATGTAGACATCGATGATGATCAAAGCACATGGAGTTCAAGCAGCGCTCACTTAGCGTTGAGAGAAGGAGCAAAGGTTGTGTATGCTGGATTGTACTGGTCTGGAACCTATCATGGTGAGCGTAGTGGAAAACGTTTAAAAGACGGTCAGGTTTATCATAAAAAACTAGATGACCGTGCTCATGACATAAGAGCCGTAAAGTTAAAACTACCTAGTGGAACTTATGAAAATATACAAGGCTCACTCATTTATGATGGCGAGGATGCAACACATAATTCTATAAGCTCTCGAGCGCCTTATGCATGTATGGCAGACGTTACAGCCTTAATGCAGGGCAGTATTAATGGCCAAGTGACTGTAGCAAATGTAAGTGCGTCTCAAGGTGAAATTATAGGAGGAAGTTCTGCTGGGTGGTTATTATATGTGGTGTACGAAGATGAGACACAGCCATTACAATATGTGACTACCTTTCACGGATTTGAATTTGTAAATAAAAAAGCTGTCGAAGTAGATTTTGGCAATTTTCAATCTTCAGAAAAGGGAGAGTTAGAAACAGCGATTACCATTGGAGCTTTAGAGGGTGACGTGACTTTAGGTCGTGATGAGATTGGTATTTTTGATCCTAAAACGAAGGTTTTTGTTACGCTAGATAATAGCGTGAGAGCATCAAGTAATTTCTTTAATAGTACCATTACAATAAATGACAAAAGAGCCACAAATAGAGTTCCAAATAGTTTAAACACACTAGGCTTTGACCTTGCTAAAATTAAAATACCAACTGCTCAGAATACAATTATAGCAAATAGTACGGGAGGAGTAAAAATGAGATTTAAAACAAGATCAGACCGTTTTTTCTTATTTTTTACTGCATTCCAAACGACGATAAGTGAGCGTTATTATAAAGAGAAAAATAACACCAGCGTTGCTTCTACTGAGCAAGTGGTAACTGAGCAATTACCTAAAAAGGTGATTACAAACCAGCAGGTAGCTATTGCGGTACCTCTAGATCCAGACGAGCCTAAGCCAGTATATGTTGCACCAGAAGTGGTAAACAAAGAACTTGCCTCGCTACTTGAAAAACCATCGCTTAAGGTTGAAAATATAGGAGCGGGATACTACGTAGTGACTAACGTATTTTCAAACGCTACAAATGCCGAAAACTGGATGGCTATTCTTGCTACAAAAGGTCTCGAGCCACAAATGTTTTTCCGCCCAGATAATAATTACTTTTATGTGTTTGTAGATGCTGGAATGAATGCAGCCGCACTCTATAAAAAACTAGAAGAAGTAAGAACAATGCCCGATTTAAAAGAATCATGGATGCTCAAAATTAATCTTGATTAATGCGTTGGACTTTAAAACCAAAACCAGAAGCACAAAAAGTTACAAACCTCGCCAAAGCACTTGGAGTAGAGGAGCCTATTTCTCGTTTACTCATACAGCGTGACATAGACACGTTTGAAAAAGCAAAACAATTTTTCCGTCCGTCTCTAGATGACTTACATGATCCATTCTTAATGAAAGATATGGATGTTGCGGTAGCACGTATTGAGCAAGCAATAGCTCAAGGCGAAAATATTCTTGTCTTTGGTGATTATGATGTAGACGGGACCACAAGTGTTGCCTTAATGAGTTCTTATCTCGACACTATCCACCCACAAGTGGCGACCTACATTCCAGACCGCTATGCAGAGGGTTATGGTGTTTCTTATATGGGAATAGACTTTGCTGCAGATAATGATATGACACTTATCATCGCATTAGATTGTGGTGTAAAAGCGATTGAAAAGGTGGCTTATGCAAAAGAAAAAGGAATCGACTTTATTATTTGCGATCACCACAGACCAGGTGATCAGCTACCAGATGCGGTTGCAATTTTAGATCCAAAAAGAGAAGATTGCTCATACCCTTATGATGAGTTATGCGGCTGTGGTGTAGGATTTAAATTAATAAGTGCAATTGCGCTTTCGCGAAAGCAAAACTTTGAAGAGCTTCTTCCTTACTTAGATCTTGTTGCTACTGCCATAGGTGCAGATATCGTACCTATCACAGGAGAAAATAGAATCCTTGCTTACCATGGACTAAATGTGATAAACCAAGCGCCTCGAGCAGGTTTTGAAGCCATTATAATGCAAGTCAAAAAGCAAACGCTTACTATTACAGATGTGGTTTTTATCATAGGACCGCGTATAAACGCCGCGGGAAGAATGGTACACGGTAACCATGCCGTAACCTTATTACGGGAGACAAATCTTGATGCAGCCATCAAATTTGCATCAGAAATAGAGCAATATAACTCCGACCGAAAGGAAGCAGATAAGAGTATCACTCAGCAAGCCCTAGATCAAATTATAGAGAGCAAAGAAGAGGGGAATAAGACTACTGTTGTTTTTCAAGAAGACTGGCATAAAGGAGTGATAGGCATTGTGGCTTCAAGATTAATAGAAACATATTACCGTCCTACCTTAGTGTTTACGAGAAGCGGAGATAAATATGCAGCCTCTGCAAGATCTGTAAAAGGTTTTGACGTGTATAACGCCTTGCATGAATGTGCTGAGCATATAGAGCAATTTGGTGGGCATAAATATGCCGCAGGACTTACATTGGCTCCAGAGCAGTATGAAGCATTCAAAGAAAAATTTGAACAGGTAGTTGCGGCTAGTTGTGATGAGCGCTTGCTAGTTCCAGAAATTGCCATTGACTCAGAGATAGACCTTGCAGATATTACGCCTAAATTTCACCGTATTTTAAAACAGTTTGCTCCTTTTGGACCTCAGAATATGTCACCTACATTTATGACTCAAAACCTAATAGACACAGGTTATGGTAAAAAAGTAGGAGCAGATCAAACACACTTAAAGGCCACTGTAATACAAAACAATCGAGGGCAACGTATAGGATGTATAGGTTTTAATCTAGGAGATAAATACGAGCTCATTGAAGATAAAAAAATCTTTAAAGCGGCATATTCCCTTGATGAAAATGAATGGAACGGGAATGTGAGTTTGCAGTTAAGACTTAAGGATATACAATAAATTTGGGTATTTTAGTCTAGAAGCAGGATTCTCTTAAAAGGTTAAATATTGAAAACTTTCTCAGATACTTTACTTCTCAAGAAACTCCTTTAATTCGAAGCCATGCTCATCATATACTCCATAGGTATAATGATGTATCCAGTCACCTAGATTATAATATGTGGAGCGCTCGCCCACTTGGATAGTCATAGGTAAATGACGATGTCCAAAAATAAAAAAGTCAAAATGCTCCGTTTCTAGCTTACGCTTGGCATAGGTAGCCAGCCACTCTTGATCTTCGCCTAGAAACACGTGATCATCATCACCAGAAATGAGTTTATTTTTTACAGACATGTATTGAGCAATTTTCATCCCAATGTCTGGATGTCCCCAGCGAAAAAGCCATTGAAAAAACTTCCCTCTAAACACTTTTTTCATGCGTTTATAACCCTGTCTCTTATACACATCTCCGAGC
>CAJXSW010000177.1 GCA_913060645.1 uncultured Dokdonia sp.
ACGAGATAGGAGTCCGTCTCGTGGGCTCGGAGATGTGTATAAGAGACAGCGCCATTACTTACCAGAGAACTGAAAGCAATCCAATTATCAAAAGTGTAATCTTTGACCCTGACTTTAAAGAAAATATCTTCTTTATACACCTTAATAAAAAGCAGAATAGTAGAGAAAGCATTAAGCATTATAGAAGCTTAGACAGCAACTTACTCCTCAACGAGGTTTCTCATTTTTCTCAACTCACCACAGCAGTCAAAGAAAGCAAAACACTCCAAGCTTTTGAAAAACTGCTTACTGAACACGAGGAAAGACTTTCTAAAATCATCAAAACTCCTACTATTAAAAGTCAGCTATTTTCTAACTATCCACACCTCATTAAGAGTTTAGGAGGCTGGGGAGGTGATTTTGTAATGGTTACCGGAGAAGCTCAAGAAATGGAGTATTTTAAAAACAAAGGCTTCCATACTATCATCCCGTACAACGAGATGATACTAAACTTCTAAGAACGATTAACCTGTAAGTTTTACGCTTTCGCGAAAGCGCACTAAAACCATTATAAACTAAAAAGGCTCGAACATTACGTTCGAGCCTTTTTAATATATGTGTAAAATATCTACTAGTAGAAAGTAGCTCTGTTATCTTCAATTTCTGCAGCTTCTTTAAGTGCATTAAGTACTTTAGAACTTACTGCTACTCTTGCCTTTTGAGCTTCTTGAGTTGCAAAAGATGCGTAGTTTTCAAGTGCTGGTGCTTCCGTAATTTTTGTTACTTGAACCACATACACCCCTCTAGAACCTTCTATAGGATCAGAAATCTCTCCTTCTTTTAATCCAAATGCAGCTCCTACAACTTTAGGCTCATTACCTGCTCCAGCAATCGTTGGTGCATTCATAGATATTGCAGATGCAGTTTTTACAGTTTGGCTTTGTGACTGTGCCATCTCTGCAAGCGTAGCTCCAGAAAGCTTCCCTTTAATGATAGCTGCTTTCTTCATGTTACGAAGTATAGGAGTAACTTGAGTAGATACATCTTCTACACGCTCTGTTCCCTTAGGAGTGCGACGAGTAACTTGTGCTACAATGTATCCATTGTTTACAGGGAAACGCTTAATATCTCCTACTGAAACCTCTTCTTCAAAAGCCCACTGTACGATTGAACGTTGAGCACCCTCACCAGGAAGATTCTCATCCATTGCACGTATACGTTGTACTGGTCTTACTGTATAACCATTTTCTGTAGCTACTTCTTGGAAATCTCCATCTGCAGCAGCTAGCTCAAATTTTTGTGTTGTATTATAGATTGAAGAAATTGTTTTATCTGATGGTACAATCTCTTTTACTACCGTTGCAACCTTAATTACATCTTGAAGATTCTTTTGACCTGTAATCTCAATCACGTGGTAACCAAAGTTTGTTTCGGCAACGCCTACAGATCCAGTTCTGTTATCTACGATAAAGTCTCTGTAACCTTCAGCGAAAAGATTTGGATTTTGGTAATCAAGATCACCTCCTTTTTCACTGTTATTTTTATCTGAAGAAAATTCTTTTGCAAGTTCTTCAAACTTCCCTTTATTTCTTTTGATTACCGTAAGTAAGCTATCTGCAAGTTTCTTTGCATCTTCTTTAGAACGAGTAGCAGATGAAGGAACTGGTCCTCTCTGTGTATTTGTTACTGCTCCTTTAAAATCAACTAAGATGTGACGTGATTTTACTGAGTCTGGCATTTTTCTCACATCCATCACACGAGAAAGGTTCATGTAATTATTATCCTTATAAGGACCGTACACGCCACCTTTACCAATAGCAAATAATGTGTCTGCAATAGTTGCAGGTAAGTTATTTTTAAAGAACCAACGATTTACATAAGGGATATCAGAATTATCTAGTAAGAAATCTTCTACTCTATCTGTTTTATCAAATCCTGCAAGTGTTTCTGTTACTCCAGTTGCACCGTTACGAGATGTGTACTCATTTCTAAGTTTTGACAACTCAGCTTTAAGTGCATTTTCATCTTCTAAAGAAGCTTCTTCTGAAAACTTCACAAAACGTATGCTACGAGTTTCGTCTGTTTTGTATTCTTCTTTATGCTCATTTACATATTTCTGAATTTCTTCCTTACTTACTGTTGCCTCTTCATCTGGAATCGAAGTATAAGGAACTTGCACAAACTGTATGTCTACATTGTTGTTGTCAAGTCTGTAAGCAATCTCACCATCTTTAAGTGTAGATCCTACTCCTGCTTTAACAAGGTTATAGTAAATGCTTTGCTTTTCTTGATTTCTTAAGCTTTCTTCAAATGTTAACCAAGACTGGTAATCACCAGGATTCTGGCTGTCTTTAAGAGTTGCGATAAATTCTTGCATCTTACCCTCACTAAAGAAACCATCACCATCCTGAAAACGTGTATCGTTTTGCAATGCTTGCTTTAATAATTCCTGCGTGCGGTCTCTACCTACTTCAATACCTAATTCTTCATACTGCTCTTCAAGAACAACACGATTAATTTCTTGCTCCCACACTGTATTTACAGCACGTGTAGTCGAGGCATTTGCTCCTAATCTACGTGTTTGCTCCTCTACTTTTGAAGCAAAAGCTTCACGATCAATACTTACTCCATTAATAGAAGCTACTCGGTTTTGCTTATCAGCATTAAAACCTCCACTATCTAAAATTGAAGAAAAAATGAATGCAAATAGCGCAAGTGCAATAATGATTATCAAAAAGATGCTCTTGCTACGTATTTTATTTAAAATTGCCATTGTCTGTTGTTTATGCTATAATAGTGGGCGAAAATACCATTTTCTCCCATAATAAAAAATAAAAAAATAA
Source organism: uncultured Dokdonia sp. (assembly GCA_913060645.1). Classification (GTDB taxonomy): domain Bacteria; phylum Bacteroidota; class Bacteroidia; order Flavobacteriales; family Flavobacteriaceae; genus Dokdonia. Next base: position 2,823 of record CAJXSW010000177.1, read on the forward strand.
GCCAATTTAGTCTTTAGAAATACGGACTTCCAAGAGTTCAATTTTTGTGTTTGAAGTCTCAAGGATATGAAAGATTATTCCGTCTATCTCTATGTTCTCTCCTTCTTGTGGTATTTCTTCTGCGTGACTCACTACTAAACCTCCTAAAGTCTCATAGTTTTCACTCTCTGGAAGGTTTAATTTATACATTTCATTGAGGTAATCTACCTCATGTCTAGCAGAAAGTTTATAGTGATCTTCTCCTAGTTGCTCTTCTATAAGCTCTGCAGTATCATGCTCATCCTCAATCTCTCCAAAAAGCTCTTCTACAATATCCTCTACGGTCATCATACCACTAGTACCACCATACTCATCAATAACGACACAAATACTCTTGCGCTTCTTTGTGAGCATATTCAACACGTCTTTTACAAGCATTGTTTCTGGCACATACACCACAGGCATGAGGACACTACTTATCGTTTTAGGCTTTTTAAACAACTCAAAAGAGTGTACATACCCTATAATATCATCTATCGTATCCTTATAGACTAATATCTTAGACAGACCAGTATCAATAAATATTTTATTAATCGCTGCTGGCGTAGTACGTTCATCGACAGCGATAATTTCAGTACGTGGAAGCATCACTTCCCTAGACTTAACTTCAGAAAATTCTAGTGCATTTTGAAATATTTGAATTTCTGTATCTACATCATCTTGATCATTTACAGATTCCATTTGTTCAGAAATATAATTTCCTAATTCCACTTTCGTGAAAGCTAGCTGCACTTCATCTCCATCTGTTTTAAACAAATATTTTAGCACTAAATCTGAAACCCAGATTATAAAAGCACTTAAAAAATAAAACAGCAGGTAGAAAATATAGGCAGGTATTGCAAAAAACTTAAGCAGCTTATTTGCATAAATCTGAAAAAATACTTTTGGTAAAAATTCTGCAGTAATTAGAATGACAATGGTAGAAATAATAGTCTGACTTAATAGACTAAATTCTTGGACGAATGTACCTAACCTGTCTCTTATACACATCTGACGCTGCCGACGAAGAGGATAGTGTAGATCT
>CAJXSW010000178.1 GCA_913060645.1 uncultured Dokdonia sp.
GGTGGTCATAAGGACCAATTTTTGATAAAATAAGGTCACCTTCTTTGTTTTTTTGTTCTTGCTCACTAAGATTTTTGACATTCTTAATATCCGGGAGAATTTCTATGGAGTATTTTACATAAAAGTTGAGCCGTTTACTATACGTGTCTACCAGTGCTTGTAACTGTTTATTATCGGTCTTGCCTACGCAGAGAAGTTTAATATTCATGTAGCAAAAATACAAAACTACATTACAGAAGTAAGAAGCTTTCCCTTTTGCTTATTTTTACATCAAAGGAACAATACAAATATGATTTCAGAAGCACAATTTCAGATTGAGATAGAAGGTATAATTGCAAATGCTATAAGAGAGGATGTAGGTGATGGAGACCACAGCTCACTGGCTTGTATACCAGCAATCGCCACTGGAAAAGCAAAATTACTTGTAAAGGATGAAGGTGTTCTTGCGGGTTGCGCTTTCGCGAAAGCGGTATTTGCATACGTAGATCCTTCATTAAAAGTTGAGGATATATTAAAGGATGGAGACGCTGTAAAATATGGTGATATTGCATTTTATGTATCTGGTTCAAGTCAGAGCATTCTTAAAGCGGAACGCCTAGTGCTTAATGCTATGCAGCGTATGAGTGCTATTGCGACAAAGACAAAGTTCTTTGTGAACCTTTTAGAAGGAACAGATACTAAAATTCTAGATACAAGAAAGACAACGCCAGGAATAAGAGCGCTAGAAAAATGGGCTGTAAAAATAGGTGGTGGTGAGAATCACCGTTTTGCCCTGTATGATATGATTATGCTTAAAGATAATCACATTGATTTTGCGGGTGGTGTAACAAAAGCGATTCTCAAAACAGTAGATTATCTTAAGGAAGAGCAGCGAGATCTGAAGATTATTGTGGAAGCAAGGAGTCTGGATGAGATTAAAGAGATACTTGAAAATCACGAGCATGTATATCGTATTCTTATAGATAATTTTAATTATGAGGATACTCGTACGGCAGTTGCGTTAATAGGCGATAAATGTCTTACAGAATCTTCTGGTGGTATTAATGAAGAGACGATACGTGAGTACGCTCTTTGTGGTGTAGATTATATTTCTAGTGGAGCGCTCACGCATTCTGTCTATAACTTAGATCTTAGTCTGAAAGCAGTTTAATGGCATCAGAAAAGACAATAGAACAACGTTTAATGAGATTCAAGCCTTTCTGTTGGCTTGTAAGTATCTTGGATAGTATCGTTATTCCCGGTTTTGAGGGAATGACGCTTCTTTACTTGCTACGCGCTTATTTTAATGGGATTATCCAGGGAGCTCTGGGATCTCGTGCAAGTTCTATTGCCTATAGTTTTTTTATGGCCATTTTTCCGGCATTGCTGTTTTTACTCAATTTAGTGCCATATGTGCCTATTGAGAATTTTGATATCAAGTTCATGGCCTTTATTTATGAATTGATACCAGCGCAATCCTTAGATTTCTTTAAACCTATCATAATCGATATCTCACAGAATGAGAGAGCAGGTCTTGCTTCCTTTGCTGGTTTGCTTGCCTTGTTTTTAACGGCAAATGGTGTCAATGCCATTTTTAGTGGTTTTGAGGGTTCTCATTATAACGAGATAAGCCGTAATTTCTTTAGGCAATATGCGGTTGCTTTAGGGACTTCCATTATTTTGGCATCGTTGTTGGTTACTACTATATCAGTAGTGATATATTTTGAATTGTTGCTTAATTCATTGAAAGAGCGTGACTTTATGAGTAATGATATGGATATCGCGCTATTACGTATAGGTAAGAACCTGTTTTTAATCATCATGATTTATTCGGTAATTGCTACGCTATATTATTTTGGAACTAAAGAAGGGCGTAAAAGTCGTTTCTTTTCACCGGGAGCATTAATGACAACAATATTATTTATGATAACCACTTATCTATTTGGTATTTATATTGATAATTTTGGCACATATAATGAGTTGTACGGCTCTATTGGTGCATTATTAATAATGATGCTTTATATTTGGTTAAATTCCAATTTGATTTTATTGGGTTATGAGCTGAATGCAACCCTTCAAAAATTACGAATTTTACATAAAAACCCTAATTCAAATTAAATAACTCACAAACACAAAGAAAAATTATGAAAAAGTATTTATTAGCTTTAGTAGCCGTATGTAGTCTTACAGTTAGCCAGGCACAAACAGTAGTAGGAGATGCAACCTTACCTAACTCAGTAACAATGGGAGGTACAGAACTTATCCTTAACGGTGCTGGTATGAGAGAGAAGGTAGTATTTGACCTTTATGCTGGAGGATTATATCTAGTGTCAAAAAAGAGTGATGCTGCTGCAATTATCAATGCAGACGAGACTATGGCACTTAAATTAGACATTGTTTCTGGAATGGTTTCTAGTAAGAAAATGATAGGAGCTGTAGATGATGGTTTTGACGCTTCAATGAATGGAAACACAAGTTCGCTAGATGCGAAGATTGAGCAGTTCAAAGGTTTTTTCAGCGATAAGATTGTAAAAACAAACGTGTTTGACATCGCTTATATCAAAGGAAAAGGAACTGTAGTTTACAAAAACGGAAAAGAAGTAGGATCTATTGCAGGTCTTGATTTTAAGAAAGCTCTTTTCGGAATCTGGTTAGGTAATGACCCAGCAGATGATGATCTTAAAGATGCGATGTTAGGTAAAAACTAATTATCACAATCATATTAAAAATGGCGATCACTTGTGACTCGCCATTTTTTATGCATTATAATCTCTCTGTAAATCACATTAATTTTAGAATCTTAAAACTTGAATACTATGAAAAAACACATAACCCTACTTATGCTGCTATTTTTTGCAGTGAGCATACAAGCGCAACAAGGAACTATTTTTGGACAATGGAAAACTATAGATGATGAGACTGGTGAGGCAATGTCTATCATAGAAATTTATAAAAAGGATGGTAAAGTGTTTGGTAAGATTGTAGATATATTAAATCCAGCAAATCGTGATAAGACTTGTATTTACTGTAAAGGTGAAGATTATGATAAACCACTCATAGGTCTTGATATCATTAAGAATCTAGAAAGAGATGATGATGAATATGAGGGAGGAACCATCTTTGATCCAGAAAAAGGAAAAGAATATAAAGCCAAACTGTGGATTGACGAGGATGATAAAGATGTCTTAAATGTTCGTGGTTATATAGCATTCTTATTTAGAACACAACAGTGGATAAGAAGCTAGAAATCTAGCTGTCTAAAATTGAAAGCCGTTTCTTTTGGGAGCGGCTTTTTTTATGCTTTCGCGAAAGCGTAAATCAAACATTAATATTCTTTTTATTTACGATTAGCACCTACGTTTGATCTGCTTCTGTAACTTTGTATATTCATACTTTCTTATCACAATTTACTATGCCTTATTTTATAGATGTTATACTTCCTATCCCTGTAGAGAATACGTTTACGTACCTCGTCTCTGAGGCAGAGTATAACTATATTCAAAAAGGGATGCGGGTTGCTGTTCCTTTTGGTAAAAAGAAAGTATATGCTTCTATCGTAAAAAACAAACATGAGCAGGCACCTACCATTTATGAAGCCAAGGAAATACAGCAAATTCTAGATGAGGACCCTATAGTCACTGAAGAGCAGCTGAAATTCTGGAGTTGGATTGCAGATTACTATATGTGTACCGAAGGAGAGGTAATGCGTGCTGCGCTCCCTAAGGCTTTCTTGCTGGAAAGTGAGACTGTGATAAGACTTAAGGAAGATGGGCTTGATATAGATGAGACAGTGCTTAAGGATGATGAGTTTCTCATATATGAAGCATTGCAACTGTCTCTTATACACATCTGACGCTGCCGACGAAGAGGATAGTGTAGAT
>CAJXSW010000179.1 GCA_913060645.1 uncultured Dokdonia sp.
AGATAGGAGTCCGTCTCGTGGGCTCGGAGATGTGTATAAGAGACAGGATCAATACATCACGATGGACTTTTTTAGATTTGACACCAACGGGAAAATCGTAGAACACTGGGATGCTATACAGCAAATACCAAAAAAATCTGCAAATCCTAATACGATGTATTAACACTTAGGTCTTAAGTTGCTTGTAAGTTAGAGTGACTTAAGACTTCATTAAATCTATTTCCTTAAGATTTTCAATACGGTTTCTTTTTAAGAAATCGTCTATACTTTCAAAGTGCTCAATAACGCGCTTCTCCTTAAATTCGAAAACTTTCTTTGAAAGTCCCTGTAAGAAATCACGATCGTGAGAAACAAGGATAAGCGTTCCATCAAAGGTTTGTAGTGCCTCCTTTAAAACGTCCTTAGACTTAATATCTAGGTGATTTGTAGGCTCATCAAGTATTAATAAGTTTACTGGATCAAGCAGGAGCTTCACCATTGCTAGTCGCGTTTTTTCACCACCAGAAAGTACACTTACCTTTTTATCTAGATTATCTCCAGAAAACATAAAGCGACCTAATATATTTTTAATCTGCGTGCGCATATCGCCTTTGGCAACCTCATCTACTGTTTGAAAAACGGTAAGATCTGGATCTAATAAAGCAGCCTGATTTTGGGCGAAATAGCCCACTTTTACATTATGCCCTAGTTCGCAAGCACCTTCTACTTCTATCTCTCCTAGAATGGCTTTAATCATCGTCGATTTTCCTTCGCCATTTCTACCTACAAAACTCACTTTTTCGCCTCGAGCGATATCCATATTTGCACCACTAAACACCGTATGATCGTCATACTTCTTAGTAAGATCTTTCACTTTTACAGGAAAGTCTCCAGACCTAGGCGCCGGCGGAAATCTCAATGCTAGTGCCGAGTTATCCACCTCATCAATCTCAATAATGGTAAGCTTTTCTAGCATGCGCTCACGAGAAGAGACTTGGTTGGTTTTACTATAGGTTCCTTTAAAACGGTCTATAAAGGCTTGGTTATCTGCAATAAACTTTTGCTGCTCTTGATAAGCTTTAATTTGATGAGAGCGACGATCTGCTCTTAGCTCAATGTAGTGTGAGTAATTTGCCTTATAATCGTAAATGCGCCCCATCGTAACCTCTATCGTACGATTCGTAATATTATCAATAAATGCCTTGTCGTGAGAGATCACGACGACAGCCTTTGCCTTATTCAACAAGAAATCCTCTAACCATATCACAGACTCAATATCTACGTGGTTTGTAGGCTCATCCAGTAAGATAAGATCTGGTTTTTGTAGTAAGATTTTGGCTAGCTCAATACGCATGCGCCATCCTCCAGAAAATTCGCTCGTAGGTCTTGTAAAATCCTCACGTTTAAATCCAAGTCCTTTTAACGCTTTCTCAACTTCCTCTTCATAATTTACCTCCTCAATCGCATAGAACTTCTCGCCAAGATCTGTCACCTTAGTGATGATGTCCATGTATTCCTTAGACTCATAATCTGTGCGAGTTTCAAGCTCCCTGTTAAGACGAGCCATCTCCTCCTTCATTGTAAAAACAGTAGAAAAAGCCTTAGAAGCCTCCTCCATTACCGTACAATCATCATCTGTGAGTAGGTGCTGTGGTAAATATGCTATGACTGCATCCTTTGGAGTTCGCACGTTACCGCGAGTAGGTTTTAGCGCTCCTGCGATAATTTTCATCATGGTAGACTTACCAGCTCCGTTTTTACCCATTAGGGCAATTTTATCATTCTCATTAATAGAGAAAGAAACATCTGCAAAAAGTGTGTCTCCGCTAAACTCAACGGCAAGGTTATCTACTGCAATCATAATTTAAATTTAAGATTGCAAAAATACTATATTAAGTGGTGCTGTGTGAAGATTAGTACGCTTTCGCGAAAGCGTAATTTTTAAATATAAATCTAAGCGAAAAGATGAAAAATTAGCATACTATTCTTCTGCAAGTTCAAACGTGAGCGGCAGCATTGCTCCTACCTTACGTGCTGCCATCGCACCTCCTGTATACAAGACATCAACAGGACTATGATTTCCAAATGAATCAATAAAAAATGAAGCTGTAGCCTCTAGTTTAGATTGCTCGTCTTGGTTATATAGAATCTGGATATCCTCTTCAAGAAGGGTTACTTCATGTCCCTTATCCATAGCAATTATTTTAAAAGGCGCATATGGAGCAGTCTCATATTTGCCTAGAAAAACTCTATACTTTTCTTCTACTAATTTATGATCGCGTAGCGCTCTTAGAAAGTGAAGTAGTGAGCCCTTATATTCTGCAGTTCTATTTTTTAAAATCTTACGGCTCGTTTTTTCTTTAATGTTTTCAAAAAACACAGTGCCCACAAAAAAGGACTTGCTCGCCATATTAAATCCGTTGAGACTATTCTCATAAGTAACCTCAAAGTCCATGAGATCATAAGATACGAGATAACCTAAGTTTTTATTTCTAATCCTAATAGGCACATTGCTGTCTGCATATAGCATTCCGTTAGTAGCACTATATCTCAACCGGATATCTTTCTCATTAAGAATCTTGACATCCTTTGTATTTAATACAGAACCTATAAAGTGCTTTTTAAAAGCCCTCATTTTACGTTCTCTTGACCAAGTATCGTCATCTAATATTACCTCATCTAGTGAATCGATGCTTTCCTTGAGGTATAGCGTTCCTAAAGAGCCTAGTTGATTGTGAGGGATAATAAGCGTCTCAAAACCTAAAACACTTATAATAAGTTCGGTTTGTATCGCATTATCTCTAGTGATCTTGAAATCTCCTTGCGCATTAGATATAGCGCCAATTGTGGTATTATTAAAATAGACAGAAGCATTCTCGATGGCAAGACTGTCTTGTGTAGCTAGTAGTGTTCCTGTAATTACATCTTGAGCGTGTATTGTTATCGCAAAAAGAAAAAAGACAATAGAACTAGCTACTTTCATAAGATATAAATTACGACAACATATTATTTTTTAAGAGTAAATTTATTGATCTAAACCACTTGCTGCATCTTCGTCCATAAACCAATGAAGTTCTCCAGAGAGTGGTGAAACAAGACTTGCTGGATAATCCCTAAAATCTTCTTCTTGATTAATGATAGTGACTACCTTTTCTTCTTTTGAAGCTCCAGTAACTAAAAAAGCTACGGCTTGCGCATTATTGATAATATCGCCCGTTATACTTACGCGTTGTTGTCCAGATTCTGGATGTGTAGCGACTTCGCACCAGTTTGATGAGTCCCACAGTTCTATCTCATGAGGAAATATAGATGCAGTATGACCATCATCTCCCATACCTAATATGACTAAATCAAATTGAGGCACCTCATTTTCTGAAGCTAGGGTACTTTCTAAAACCTCTGCATAGCGTATAGCTTCTGCTTCTGGATTATTTTCGCCAAGGATGCGGTGTATATTTTCCGCAGGGATATTGATTTTTGAAAATAAATGATCGACGGTCATTTTGTAATTGCTTTGCTCATCTGTAGGAGCGACACAACGCTCATCACCCCAATAAAACTGGAACTTAGACCAGTCTGCATCTTTATGCTTCTCTGCAAGTAAGTCAAAAACAATTTTAGGAGTACTTCCTCCAGATAGTGCAACAGTAAAACGCTCTTTACCACTTGCAGCTTCCATTAAATAAGTAGCAAAATCTTGTGCTACTTCTTGCTTTGTTTTTGATATATGTAGTGTCATTGTTTTCTATTCTATAATTACAACCGCAGAACGCTAGTTAAAATGGGTAAAACTCAATATTGTTATTCTATCACACAGTATCCTGGATCTGTCTCTTATACACATCTCCGAGC
>CAJXSW010000180.1 GCA_913060645.1 uncultured Dokdonia sp.
ATCTACACTATCCTCTTCGTCGGCAGCGTCAGATGTGTATAAGAGACAGTATTTGTCCAGCATGAGAAGCAATGTTTGATATAACATCATGAGGAGTGGTGATTACAGTCCAAGTAGAAATCATATACACGGAGTATCCAAGATTTACGAGGTAATAACCTACTAGCAATACTTTATTGATATATGTACATAATTCGAGATTGTCTGGCATCAAGCTTGCCACAAACACATTGCCATTGCGATAGCAGATTGTACCTACTCTTATGATAACTACACTCATTAGAAGTCCATAAATACTGTATGCGATGATGTTATAGTTCATGACGAGTAGATTTTAATTCATCATTGAGACTAAGTGCTCTTGAGATATAAAGAGAGTAAAATGCAAGGAGTCCAGCTGAAATTAAACTGACTACAAAAACGAAGTCTTTTGCATAAACAAACTCTTCACCAAAGTATAGAAAAGACAATGTAGTCGTAACTAGTAACCCATAAAGAATAAGATGTTTTTTAAATAGGGTAGGTATCTTTTTCCAATAGCATAGGTGAATTAAATAAAAAATGATCTGAGCAGCGCCTGTAGCCATCATAAATATCAATCCAAAATATGGTATAATAAAGAGAATCAAATTAATGATTACAATGACTTTGTTGATTTTGTAGATAGTTTTCATAATATTGTACTTTCAGAAAATAATGAAATATTTAATTCAATAAAAGCACATATTTCAGTGCTTGTTATGTTGAGTTTGAGAAGTATTACTTCATCAACTTTAATATGGTCTTAGTAATCCAGTTCTCTTTATAATCGGTGATTTTTTCAAGCATACTATCGGCTCGGGAGACAAATTCGTAAAGCTCGGCAGTTTTTGCTTTAAAGTGAGCCGCTTCTTTTGTGTCTGTGTTTTCTAGGTTTGTCACTTCTTCTAAAACACGTAGGGTAGGTTTGATTTCTCGTTTGCTGCGTTCCTTTGCAATCTTTCTGGCAAGTTCATCTATATTTCCTTCGGCAACAAAGTATTCTCTTCGTTCACCGGCTTTGTATTCTTTAAAAATAATACCCCAGTCTATTAATGATCGTAAATTCATACTTGCATTACCACGTGAGATATGAAGCTCACTCATGATATCTTCCATGCTAAGTGCTTCTGGTGACACCATTAATAACGCATGGATTTGCGCCATGGTTTTATTAATTCCCCATTGAGATCCTAGGGCTCCCCAGGTTTGTATAAACTTATTTTTTGCTTGACTAAATTCCATGAGCCAAATATACGAATGTTATTGTAGTTTCAATAATAAATGAAAGATTATTTTTAATCAAAGCAATATTCTTATCTGTATTTTTGATTTTATGAACGTATTAGTGATCTCTACAGTATGGGTTGAGCCTACATCTTCGGCAGCGGGCAGTAGGATGTTGCAGCTATTAGATATAATGCTAGCAAAGGGTTGGAAGATCACCTATGCTAGTACGGCGGGAGTTTCAGAAAATGCTTTTGATCTAGAAACGCTGGGCATTACTACCCAAGAGATACGTGTAAATGATGAATCTTTTAACGCTTTCGCGAAAGCGTACCAACCCAACATCGTCCTTTTTGATCGATTTATGGCCGAAGAGCAATTTGGATGGCGCATCGCAGAACAATGTCCGGAAGCCATAAAAATATTAGACTCCGAAGATTTACACTGCCTGAGAAAAGCACGCCAACAAGCAGTAAAAGAGGGTAGAGATTTTAACGAAAATGATCTCGTGTCTGATGTAGCCAAAAGGGAAATTGCCTCCATATATAGATGTGACCTTACATTAATGATTTCTCAAGTAGAGATTGCATTGTTGCAAGACTTCTTCAAAGTACCTAGCTCACTCTTACATTATATTCCTTTTTTATTACCAAAAGCGCCAGCCGATTGTAAGCCTTTTAATGAGCGACAACATTTTATTGCGATAGGTAATTTTATACATCTCCCTAACTGGGATGCTACGCTAGCGCTCAAAAAGAATATCTGGCCATTAATCAAGAAAGCAATTCCTGCTGCAGAGTTACATATCTATGGAGCTTATCCGTCAGAAAAAGTGATGCAACTGCATAATAAGAAGGATGGATTTATTGTAAAAGGAAGAGCAGAAGATGCGCATGAAGTGATATTAAATGCACGTGTATTACTTGCTCCGCTAAGTTTTGGGGCAGGTTTGAAAGGAAAGTTTATAGACTCAATGCAGTGTGGAACTCCATCTGTGACCACAACAATAGGGGCAGAGGGAATGCAACATGGCTTGCTGTGGAGTGGAGCGATAACTGATGATGATGTAACTTTTGCGAGAGAGGCGATTACCTTATACAATGATGAGCTGGTTTGGAGCAAAGCTCAGGAGCAAGGAAAAGAAATCATTAATAAAAATTTTCAAAAAGAAGATTTTGAAGAAGATTTCATAGCGAGAGTCAATACCATTAAGGCTAATCTAAAAGCCAGCCGATTCAATAATTTTACAGGGCAGATGTTATTGCATCACTCGATGCGTAGTACCAAATTTATGTCTAAATGGATTGAGGAGAAAAATAAAAAGGAGCCCATATAATGAGCTCCTTTTGTAATCTGATTAATGTTTGAACTTAAATAAGTCCTGCACGTCGTAATAATGCTTCTGGTTTAGGCTCTTGACCGCGGAAACGTTTATACAATGTCATAGGGTCCTCTGTTCCCCCTTTTGAGAGTACGTGATCCTTAAACTTAGCAGCTACTTCTTTATTGAAAATACCTTCCTCTTTAAAGTATTCAAACGCATCTGCATCTAGTACTTCTGCCCATTTGTAGCTGTAATATCCAGAAGAATACCCTCCTTGAAAGATGTGTGCAAATGCTGTACTCATACACGTCTCTGAAGTGTCAGGATATAAAGAAGTATCTCCAAAAGCTGCTGTTTCAAACGCTTTTACATCCTTAAGCTCACTCGGATCTTGACCATGCCAAGACATGTCTAGTAAGCCAAAGCTTAGTTGGCGCAGGGTTCCCATTCCTTCTTGGAAGGTAGCAGCATCTTTTATTTTTTGAACTAAGTCCATTGGGATTACTTCACCGGTCTCGTAGTGCGTAGCAAAAAGCTCTAAAGCTTCTTTCTCATAACACCAATTCTCTAGTACTTGACTTGGTAACTCTACGAAATCCCAGTATACAGAAGTTCCTGAGAGGCTAGGGTAGGTAGTATTTGCAAGCATACCGTGTAGCCCGTGTCCAAACTCGTGAAAGAGCGTAGTTACCTCATTAAACGTAAGTAATGATGGTTTGCTAGGTGTAGAAGGAGTGAAGTTGCATACATTAGATATATGCGGGCGATCATTCACACCATTTTCTATTTTCTGACCTTTAAAAGAAGTCATCCATGCACCACCACGTTTTCCTTTACGTGGGTGGAAATCTGCATAAAATAAAGATACGTAGTTTCCATCTGCATCTGTCACACGATAGGTTTTCACCTCTTTGTGATAAACGTCCACGTCATATACTTGTTCAAACTGCAGTCCAAACAGTCTTTTCGCAATTTCAAAAACTCCGTCAATTACATTTTCTAACTTGAAATAAGGTTTGAGTTGCTCGTCATCTAGGCTAAAGAGTTTTTTCTTAAGCTTCTCAGAATAATACGAACCATCCCACTTTTCTAAGCGATCAATGTTATCACTGTCTCTTATACACATCTGACGCTGCCGACGAAGAGGATAG
>CAJXSW010000181.1 GCA_913060645.1 uncultured Dokdonia sp.
TATCCTCTTCGTCGGCAGCGTCAGATGTGTATAAGAGACAGCCATCAAACTTATATCTAGGTGCAGCACTTGCTGCTATGGAAGGAACAGAAACGGCAAACGTTGCTGCCAGCGGAATGGGAGCTATCACACCTGTGCTTTTACAATTATGCCGAGCGGGCGATCACGTAGTTTCTAGTCGTACTATTTACGGAGGAACGTATGCTTTCTTAAAGAATTTTGCACCAAGACTTAATATTACAACAAGCTTTGTGGATATCACAAACCTTGAGGTAGTTGAGGCTGCCATTACAAAAGACACAAAAGTTTTATACTGTGAGTCTGTTAGTAATCCGCTTTTAGAAATTGCAGATATTGCAGCACTTTCGGCAATTGCCAAAAGGCATAACTTGAAACTTGTGGTAGATAATACGTTCTCTCCACTTTCTATTTCTCCCGTGCAACACGGAGCAGATGTGGTGATACACAGTCTTACTAAATTTATAAACGGTTCTTCAGACACGGTAGGTGGTGTAGTTTGCGGTACACAAGAATTTATAGATGCGTTACGCAATGTAAATGACGGAGCAAGTATGTTACTAGGGCCAACAATGGATAGTTTACGCGCTGCTTCTGTTCTTAAAAACTTACGCACTCTGCACATACGTATGATGCAACACAGTCACAATGCGATGTATCTCGCAGAGCGTTTTGAAAAGTTAGGATTAAGAACGGTTTATCCAGGGCTTCCTTCTCACCCAAGCCACGATGTATTTAATAAACACATGAACGAAAAATATGGTTACGGAGGAATGCTCACAGTAGATGTGGGCTCTCTAGATAAGGCAAATGCTTTGATGGAATTAATGCAAGAAAAGAATCTTGGATACCTAGCGGTGAGTTTAGGTTTTTATAAAACACTTTTTAGCGCTCCAGGAACTTCTACTTCATCAGAAATTCCAGAAGACGAGCAAGCAGCGATGGGACTTACAGATGGTCTTATACGCTTCTCAATAGGTCTAGATGCAGATATAGAACGTACCTATGAGATGATGAAGTCTTGTATGGAAGAGATAGGAGTTTTACAATCTGTAGTGGCATAACTTTTTTCAATTTTGTTGATATGCGAGGATGAAGCATAACCGCTTTGTGCTCGCTTTTTTTTTGAACCGATCTATTTTAGGCACTTAAAAGACAAGTAATTTGTGATAACTCAATAAGATAGCGCTCTGAGTTATTTTTATTTAAAATACTATATGATGTTACATCGCTGGTTTTTGAGCATACACCTTGCAGAATACCTCCTATTATTGTAACATTACGGATAGAAACTGCACACACTCATGAATAAAGAACTGGAAGATCAAAAAAACCATCATATTGTTAATAATCGTGAATTGAATTTATGGGAAGCACTTATTCCAGTGGTGATTCTTATGTGCTTATTAGCCTATAATATTTTCTTTAAGGATGGTGAGTGGCTTGGCGAATATTCAAATCAATATATCCTTTTAATGGGTGGAGCTGTAGCAGCTATTGTAGGCTTCTTAAATAAATCCACACTAAGCACAATGCTTGCCGAAGTTTGGGAAAACCTCAAAAGCGTTTTTGTACCTATCATGATTTTATTTCTCGTAGGAGCACTAGCTGGCAGTTGGCTTGTGAGTGGTATTATACCAGCAATGGTGTATTATGGACTTCAAGTACTCAACCCTACTATATTTTTACCAGCATCAGTAATTATTGCTGCTATTATCTCAATTGCCACTGGAAGCTCATGGACCACCTCTGCAACCGTAGGTATTGCACTTATAGGTATAGGTCAAGCTCTGGGTATCGACACGGGAATGATAGCGGGAGCTGTGATTTCTGGCGCATACTTTGGTGATAAAATGTCACCACTTAGTGATACGACTAACCTAGCCCCAGCTATGGCGGGAACAGATTTGTTTACACACATAAAATACATGACACTCACAACGGTACCTACTATTGTGATTACACTCATTGTTTTCATTATCATCAGCTTGAGTATAGACACTACTGGTACTGCAGATATCACTGCGCTTCTAAGTGTAATAGATGACACCTTTAATATCACTCCACTCTTGTTTATTGTTCCAGGAGTTGTGATTGCACTCATTGTAACAAAGACAAAACCACTCATTGCCCTAGGCGTAGGAGTTGTTCTTGCTGCAGTGTTTGCTTACATTTTCCAGCCAGACATTTTAAACACACTATCTACTTCAAAAACAGATGCTATTCTCACAGCTATCTGGACAGATACCGCTATTGAGACTCCTAATGAAACACTCAACGAGCTTTTCAGTTCAGGAGGGATTTTAGGTATGTTATGGACTATACTACTTATCATCTGTGCAATGGTTTTTGGTGGGATTATGGATGGCATAGGAGCTCTTGCTCGTATTACTAAAGCACTACTTAGTGTAGCAGACACTGTTTTTGGACTTTTTGCAAGTACAGTGATTTCTTGTCTTGGCCTCAACGCTATTGCATCAGATCAATATCTAGCACTAGTGATTCCTGGTAAAATGTTTAAAAAAGCATATGAAGACAAAGGTCTAGCGCCAGAAAATCTATCTCGTACGCTAGAAGATTCTGGAACTGTGACCTCTGTACTTATCCCCTGGAATACTTGTGGAGCTTATCAAAGTAGCGTGTTAGGCGTAGGTGTTGGTGAGTATTTCTTGTACGCCATCTTTAACTGGCTTTCTCCATTTATGACTCTACTATTTGCTGCTTTTAATATTAAAATCAGACAACTTAAAGATGCTCGTTCGGCGGCTTAATGGTTTTAAAATTACGCTTTCGCGAAAGCGTAACCACTACATTTACAGCTCCTAAGGAGTAGGCATAAGTAAAATCAATACTACTATAACATTATCCCATTTTACTATATAAAATGACAACACTTTTCTAGGTATTTTTGCACTCGAATAAAAAAACCTAGAACAATGACTTTAGTTGGTAAAAAATTCCCAAACCTTGCTGTTGACGCAATGGATGAAATGGGAGATACTTTTAAATTAAACATCTTAGAAAAAGCTAAGGAAGAAGGAAAGAAAATCATTCTTTTCTGGTACCCGAAAGATTTTACATTTGTTTGTCCTACTGAGCTTCATGCTTTTGAGGCAGCTAAGCAAGCATTTGCAGATCGTAATACGCTTGTAATAGGAGCTTCATGTGATACTCCAGAAGTACACTTTGCGTGGTTAAACACTGCAAAAGATAATGGAGGTATAGAAGGTGTAACATACCCTATTCTTGCAGATACTAACCGTAACCTTGCAAACCAACTTGGGATTCTTGACGTGACAAACGAGCATTTTGATGAAGAGACTGGAACTGTTATGGTAGATGGTGACAATGTTACTTATAGAGCAACTTACCTTATTGATGAGGAAGGAACTGTTTTTCACGAAGGTGTAAACCACATGCCTCTTGGTCGTAATGTAGCAGAGTTCTTGAGACTTGTAGATGCTTACACACACGTACAAGAAAAAGGAGAAGTTTGTCCTGCAAACTGGGAAGAAGGAAAAGACGCAATGGCTCCAAATGCAAAAGGAACTGCTGAATATTTAGCTTCTCACTAAATCTAATAAGGTGGCTGAGCAAAAAGGCAAAGCCACCAACTTTAACTCATCATTATGGTACAAGAATTAAATCAAGACAATTTAGCACAACTTATCGCAGAC
>CAJXSW010000182.1 GCA_913060645.1 uncultured Dokdonia sp.
CTTTGCAGGCATCTCCCTGACTCCCTCTTCAAAGAGGGACACTGTTGTGGTTTAAGGCTTTGTATTTTGCTTTGCAAAATTAAAAAGTATCGTGAGTATTCCCCTCTTCGAAGAGGGGCTAGGGGCGATGTTTTTTAACTCATAAATCAATTCATCGAGGTAAATTAAGAACAAGATAATTTTAAAGCATATATTTAATACTCTCAAATCAAATCAAATCACTTCAATTGAATTCTGTTCATATCTCATATTTCTATGATAAAAGCGTTGAGCAAATCATTGATTACTTAGTCAAGAAGAAAATGACGGTTGATGAATTAAAAATGCGTTTGAGCTTCTCTAATGCTCATACAATTGATGATGAAACACTCATTCAAAAACTATCATTTGCAGAGAAAAGAATGAATGAACCCTTAGAATTATCGTTGAAGTTATTCTATCTATTTTTCCCATTTGGTATTGTAAATTTTCTTTCTAATGAAGATGATAACTATAAACGTTTCTCTCAGCTCGGATATATTAAGAAAATTAGGAGCTATAATATTATTTCGCTTTTTGGTGTGCTTCTCTATACAATAGGAGGTTTACTTCTATATATGTACTTCTCAAAATAACTACCTCCAAGAGATTAAATTCGTTTATTATTCTTGCAGGCATCTCCCTGACTCCCTCTTCAAAGAGGGACACTGTTGTGGTTTAAGACTTTCTATTTTGCGAAGCAAAATAAAAAGTATCGTGAGTATTCCCCTCTTCGAAGAGGGGTTAGGGGAGATGTTTTTAAAATCATTTCTCCAACCCCTTCTCAAGCGCCTTTTTTATCCCTTCTAAATTCTCTGTAAATTCCATCATTTGAGAGAGCACTTGTGCCATCTCGTTCTTATCTCCAAAACCTTTGAGTTTATTATTTTTTACAAAGGTTTCTTTCATCGTGTTCCATCGCATGGCTTGTGTTTCGTCTAGCGAATTGATAAGCTCACGGTATTTCAACAAGTTTGCCTCTGCGCTTGAGGTGAGTGTTTGTGACTCGCTTTCATAGTGTGATAGGAGCAATGTCGCAAGCTCGGCGTCGTTCATTATAGGAACCACTTTGGCTACGAGTTTATTCATATCACGGTATGACCCTTGAAGTTTAAAAGAAGGTTCTGTGCGGTAGGCATCTTCTTGCGCAGCACTACGTATGTACTCTGCATTTACTTTGAGCACAGTGTTTCTTATAGTAATTACCTTCTCCAGTACTTTTGTATAATCGGCCACTTCTTGTGCAGTGTGATTACCTTTAAGTTGGGTGTCTTGCGTCCCATTTTCAATACGATCTATGAGTGTATAGATATCATCAAAATGCGTACTGCTCAATTGCTGCAGTAGCGGATTTGCAGTAAGCGAATTCTCAATGAGACTCAGCTTAAACAGATGCTCTGTATCTCCTATAATATCCCCTAGGTTATAAATGTCTGCCCTGTTTGCCAGCATATCTGGTATGCGGAATTTATCACCACTCTCCGTATATGGGTTACCTGCCATAATCACGCAGAATTTCTTACTGCGCAGATCATAAGTTTTGGACTTCCCATTATACACACCTTCAATCTTACGTGTACCATCAGAAAGGCTAATGAATTTTTGTAAAAACTCTGGATTACAGTGTTGGATATCGTCTAGATATAGCATCACATTATTACCCATTTCAAAAGCTACGTTCAGTTTTTTGAGCTCTTCACGAGCGGCGCTATTTGTAGCACTTTCTGGATCTACAGAAGTCACTTCGTGACCTATCGCCGGGCCATTAATTTTTACGAAAACAAGACCTAGACGGTTTGCTATATATTCCATCAGGGTAGTTTTACCATACCCAGGAGGCGAGATAAGTAGCAACATACCCATACGGTCGGTACGTTTGTTATCGCCTACGGTTCCTAATTGCTTGGCAAGATTATCACCAAACAATGGGAAATAGACTTGGTCAATAAGCTTGTTACGCACGAAAGAAGTAAGCACTCTTGGTTTAAATTCGTCGAGTTTTAAATTTTCTTTCAGCGTTTCAGTAACCTCGTGTTTTGCTTTCTTAAATGTTTCAAAAGCGGGTACTTGCTCGGTTACAAATAAGTTAAGTCTCGCCGTAAAGTCGTGGTAATTAAAGTTGAAAACACCTTCGGTTATTGTGCTGTGATCACCACTCAAGCCTGTAATTTTCTCATGAGGAGAAGCTGCTTTTGTTTTTAAAACAGACTCGTCTTCAAAGAGTAACAAACACACTACTTCATCTACATAACGCAGGTCTGTAACACTTTCTTGAGTACGTGCAAATGCCGTTACCCATTGTTTTACAAGTTGAACTTTCCCCTTGAAGTTAGGTAGTGATTCATAACTTTTCTTAAACTTAAGGTCTGCTTGTTGTTGTTTTAACGCTTTCGCGAAAGCGTCTTTCAATCGCACAGCAACGCTACTACGCACAAAATCTGTGTCTTCTTGCAATTCGTCAAAAATGTACTTTGCTATAGTTTGACTCAAATCTGGTGAGAAAAGGGAATCCGCTTTCGCGAAAGCGTGTATCTCCTCACTTAAAGTCTCAACGATAAATTGATATTCCTTTGCATCTGGAAAAAACTGTAACACCTCTCCCGAAGCCTTGATTGTTTGATCTAGTGTTTTTTTGGTGCTATCTTCAATACTGTTCCAGAAATACTGAGCGTACGCCCTAATTTCTGGTGCGTAGGTGAGTAGCCCTAGCTCGTTGTGTTTGTGTACGAGTACCTTTAAAATTTTTGAAGCATCTACATCGTGTACGCCTTTTACATAACCCTCTGCATAGTCATTGCGACTTTCTTCTTGCACAATCGCAAGTAGCGCATCATCGCCAGCTTCTAGAAGTGAATTTTTGTCAAGTTTGTTAAATAATTTATAAGCCAAATACGCACTGCGATACACTTCGCTAGTTTCTGAAACAAACTCCTGATTCCAAATATGGCGAGAAGCGAGAAGCGTTTCATTTGAGAGTTCTTGGTAAAAATCTGTGCCCGTAAGGTGGTAGTTAAGCGCACCATCTTTGAGCAAAATAGTGAGGTCAAGTGGTTGCTTGTTTACACCAAATTTATGCTTACCAAGTCGTATCACCGTATCTCCATCTTCATAGAGATCTAATTTGTCTTTGAGCTTACGCAATGCATCTTCACGGGCTGTTTTAAGTCCAGTCTCGATCTCTTCTGCCTTGCCAGTGTCCTCTTGCTCCTTAAGTTGCTGTACGATATCGCGCACCTTATTGATCATAAGATCTGCGGCAAAATATCCGTTTATTTCCGAAGCCGTTTTAAAGCTTTCGGCTTTTTTACGTACACCTTTTAAGATACGTTCTGCGGCATTTTTTAATGCCATCGCCTTTTTATTGTGCTTTTCTACAAGAGCATTTTTGCGTGCTTCAAAAGCTCCGTACACTTCCTCGCGCTTTTCAATTATAAGCGTGATAAACTCATCCCAATCTGCAAACTTTCCTTCTAGCTCTTCTAGTTGGATTGAGATTTTAGTCTGGAACTCATCACACTTTTCTGGCGTGGTGGCAATATCTAGGTAGTTTATGATACTCTGATCAATTAACTTAAGCTGCGCAGCAAAATCTGCTTGCGCCTCTGCACTTCCTAGTGATTTTTTCTTATTCTTAAT
>CAJXSW010000183.1 GCA_913060645.1 uncultured Dokdonia sp.
GAGTATTGCCTCTTCACTCACAAAAATCTGCCAGTACTTGAAAAACAAGGCAGCATCTTTCTTGTTGGCTGTAAATATAGACGGGACGCTGTAGTAGTTTGCAAGTCCAAATTTCTCTTGAAACCACCCAGACTGCTCAATCATATAGCGTGCATTATATACGGGTTCTAGAAGTTCTTGCAGGCAGTTTACAAAAAGTATTTCCTCCTTTGCCGTGGCGCCTGTGAGAAAACAAGCAATCTCCCCGTTAGGTAAATACTCTACGCCGAGCTTCATTTGTTGTAGTTGGGTGGTAATGAGTAATCGCTCACGCAGTGACTTTAATACCACTTGCCCCATTTTATACACTTGCTTATCGATTCGACCAAATTTAAGATACTTGACAATCGCCTTATAGGTTTTGGGCGCTAACGCGAGGATAATAGAGCCGAGGGTGGCGTATACAAAAAACAACATTCCTTTAGAAAAATAGCTGCCTACATTATTAATAATCACCTCTGGGATAGTCATAGTAATAACGGCGCCTAGCTGCATAAAACTATACTTTAAAGCATCTTTGTAATAAACCTTTTGTGTTTGGGCTTCTTTCTTCTTGCTACTTGGGCTAAAATCAAACTTTAGTTCTCTCACAAGTAACTTTCCAGTCCCTATAGCTTTATTCCAGCGCTCTTTAATATGGCTTCTCTTTGCTGCTAGCTGCAGCATTTTATTATTAAGTACTTCTTTATTGACAATAGTTGTAGGCAGTGCAAAGCGATCGGCGCCATTTTCTATAAAAGGATCATTTTCAAGGGAGACTCCACAAAAGGCGTCAAAACGTTTCACAAGTTTTGCCACATCTTCACCACCACCATCTATGGTAGGATCTATACACGCAAGGTGCCAGATAGAAGCTACTTTATCTGGATTACCAGATTGCACGCGTATAGCACGACCACGCATCTGATTAGACATTACAAAAGAGCTTACGTAGGAACCAAGTACTAAAGTATTAATAGCAGGAGCATCCCATCCTTCTCCTAGCAAGGCAGCGGTGCCTACCAGAATTTGTATGTGACCATCTGTAAATAACTGAGTAATCACACTCACAATAATACTCTTTGCTCGTTCCTTTGTTTTTACAATGATAAATTCCGTTCCATCAAGAGGCGTGATGGTATAATCATCATTTGAAAGTACTTTGATGATTTCGCTTTCTAAGTGTTTATGTACAATGACAAGTGTACCCGTGAGAACAGCTAGTTTTTCTAATTTGTTTATTCCGTGAGAGCGTTCTACTACTTGTGCAAGCGAGTGTCGTAGGTGATGAAAAATAGGAACAACACCAAGTTTATTTATATCTGCTAGGTCATCGTTTACGCTTTCTAAGAATTCCTTGCGTACATAATCCGTGAGGATTACTGCACGTAAATCTTCACCCATTCCTTGGGATTCAAAATCTATAATCTCGCAAATACTTTTAAGCTTATTAGGGCTTTGTGCAAGTGATTTATAAAGCTGGCGCTCTCCTTTAAAGTTCACCCGTTTATTATCAAAGGCACCTACCCTACGCAACTGCTTTTCTACATCCAGCAGCATCTCTTCGTCTTCTATAAATAGTTCTCTATCTGTAACGAGTATAGGTTGTAATAATCGCTCTGCCCATTCTTGATTAAAAAGTGTTAATTGAGCCTTCTCAGTATCTACTCCCAGCACCTCTAATTTCTCTTTTGGGATCTCATGACCACGTGCTTGAAGATACACGAGAATGGCAACGTAAAAATCTGGTTTCTCGTAGATAGGATCAAGTAATCCATCTGTCAATGTGTACAAAGTGTGTTCTAAAACGAACGTTCCAAAATTACCATTTTCCACCAATGAATCAATGAAACCTTTTGATTTTACTCGGTATTTGAGAATGTATTGAATTTGTGCTTCGTCTGGTTCGGAGAAATAAATGTAATCTTGATGTGCGCATAGATTTCCTTCTTTTACTAATTCTGGAACGCTTATTTCAATATCTATCGGGCCGCATAATTGGAAATATTTGGCTATTTCTCGTTGCTCACTATCATAAGGTGGTGTGGCGGTCAATGCGGTGAGCGTTCCCTCTAGTTTTTTAAGGGCAAAAAGTGGTTTCCACCACTCGTTTTTAAGGTGATGTGCTTCATCTAATACAATATGTTTGATGCCCGCTTCCGCGAAAAAAGCTACCAGCCGATTCATATCGCCTTCCATTTCATTTTTTGAAAAAGCATGTAGTGATTGGTAAGTAGCAAAAGTAATGTGTGCAGGCTCTTTTATATTTCTCGAAAGCGGAATAGTACAATCTTCATCGTTCACAAAACACTCAAACATACGTTGCTCCCACTGGTTTCTTATCGTAATCGTAGGCGCAAGTACGAGTGTCTTCTGATTGACACGTCGCATCATCTCGAGGCCAAGCACCGTCTTTCCAGAGCCTGGAGGTGCAACCACATGCAAGTGATCATCTGCAACGTGATCCTTGAAATCCTTCAAAAATCGCTCTTGATAGGTGCGCCACGGGTAGATGAAATGAAAGGCTTCTTTAAGCAAAGGGAGTGGTAAATTAATTGGTAAATTTGTTTAAATATAAGGCACACAATTCGAAGTACGAACGACTATTTGTAAAAGAGTTGTGGTCACCTAACGAGACGATTATAAATCTATATACCTCTTTTTTATGCTACGCAGAAATCGCAGACTACGCACCTCAGAAGCTATACGTTCTATCGTGCGTGAGACATACATCACTCCTAATGATTTTATTGTTCCACTCTTTGTGGTGGAAGGCAAGGGTGTGAAAGAAGAAATCAACTCTATGCCTGGATATTACAGGTACAGCTTAGAGCTCATAGCCAAAGAAGTAAAAGAGTTGTGGTCAATGGGATTAAAATCTGTACTGCTTTTTGTAAAAGTGCCAGATAACCTTAAAGACAATTCTGGAACAGAGGCTCTTAATAGTGACGGACTTATGCAGCGTGCAATTAAGACGGTTAAAGATGCATGTCCAGAAATGGTTGTGATGACAGATGTGGCACTAGATCCGTATTCTTCTTTTGGCCACGATGGGATTGTAGGTAACGGAGAGATTGTAAATGACGATACCGCCGCTGTTCTTGCCGAAATGGGACTGAGCCACGCTCGCGCTGGTGCAGATATTCTTGCGCCAAGTGATATGATGGACGGTCGTATTTTTGAAATGCGCAGCCTCCTTGAAGACGAAGGTTTTTATAATACTGGTATTATGAGCTATAGTGCAAAGTATGCGAGCTCTTTTTATGGCCCTTTCCGCGATGCGCTAGATAGTGCTCCTGTAGATCTTAAGGATGTACCAAAGGACAAGAAAACATATCAGATGGATTTTGCAAATCGTGATGAGGCGATTAAAGAAACGCTCATGGACATAGAGGAAGGAGCAGATATCGTGATGGTAAAACCAGGTTTATGTTATCTAGATATAGTACGTGACCTACGAGAAGCAGTAAATGTACCTATTGCTGTATATCAAGTGAGTGGCGAGTATGCAATGCTTAAAGCCGCTGCCGAAAAAGGTTGGCTAGATCACGACAGCGTGATGATGGAGCAAGTAATTGCCATTAAACGTGCTGGAGCAACCATGATGGCGAGTTACTTTGC
>CAJXSW010000184.1 GCA_913060645.1 uncultured Dokdonia sp.
CTACACTATCCTCTTCGTCGGCAGCGTCAGATGTGTATAAGAGACAGCTATATAATAAGGACACTTCTCAAAGTAGTTCTGAGTAGCATCTAGTTCATAGATTATAATTAAAGCTAAATCGTCTAAAAACAGAAATTCTAGGTCTCTTTAATTCGTCTAAACCTACGCCCAATCGTCAATAGTCAAATTTTTACCGATTAAGACGTTAAAATCGCCGTTCCCTATGAGAATAAAGGAAAAATCATTCGACCAATCGCACGAATACCCGATGAAAGTCATGATTTTGTTGGTAAATAGGTTATTTTTACTTAATATTGACAAACTTAACCTAATTTAAATACTAATTGCTGTGGAAGGAGTACTATTAGACTGCGCAGTTGTGGATGATTCAAGTTTACAACGTCTAGCTATCGTAAAGATGATTAATGATCACCCTAACTTACGACTAGTTGCCGAATATAACAATGCCATAGAAACTAAAAATGGTCTCATCGAGACTAAAGTAGACCTGCTTTTTCTTGATATAGAAATGCCTATCCTATCTGGATTTGATTTACTTGATGATCTTATCCATAAGCCACAGATTATATTTGTGACAGGCAAAACAAAATACGCTTACAAGGCTTTTAACTATAACGCAATCGATTACTTACGTAAACCACTTACTAAGGATCGATTTACAAATGCGGTTTATAAAGCCATAAGCTTACACAAACTAAAAACTGAAGGTGCTGTCGAAGATGATGATTATATCTTTGTAAAAAGTAACCTAAAGAAAAAGAAAGTGATGCTCAATGAGCTTAAATATATCACTGCTCTTGGAGATTACGTAAAGTTAGTTACTGTGCATGATCCTATCGTTGTGCTTGCAACGATGAAATCATTTGTAGCACAATTACCACCAGAGCGTTTTATGCGTATACACAAGTCTTACATAATCAATATAGATAAGGTAGATAAATACAATAGTAGAAACATTGAGATAGACGGAGAAAAAATTCCTTTGTCAAGACATAAAAAGTCAGAGCTTATAGATGCTCTATCTGCATAAGTAGACGTTAGACAAAATTTAGATATAAAATTAAAAATCCCGCTCGTTGAGTGGGATTTTTTATGCGGTTAATTTAATCTATTATAATTGTTGTGATATTTAAACGTTGTAGTTTTAATATAACCATTATCCATTTTTGAAAAATCTATTACACTTAATCACAATTATAGCATTAACCATTGTTACTCAAATAGGCGGGGTTGCTTATGTAGTTACACTATTAACGCTACAACAAGTAAAGAGCAAATCAATTTTAAAAGGATCCTCTCTATTTATTTTTCTATATTTCATAGCAACATTTCTGGTTACACCTATTCTAGCGCCAATTTTTGGACGAGAAAAAATTAAAGAAACAGAATTTCTAGAAGCACATTCCTTCTTTTACAAGCTAGCTAATAGGAATTACGTCAAGCCAGAATTACAGCAACTACTTGACAACACTTCTAAGGCCTATGCAAAAAGTAATAAAAATATAAAACTCATTCATTTAGACGCCAGCTTTCCATTTTTTGATAAATTTCCACTACTACCTCATTTAAGTCATAACGATGGAAAAAAAATAGACATCTCCCTTATATATCAAGACGACAACGCAGCGCTCACAAATAGAAAAAAGTCAGTAAGTGGATACGGTGTTTTTGAGAATTCTCAAGTTAGAGAGTATAATCAGAATTTGGCTTGCCAAAAACGCGGGTTTTGGCAATATGACTTCCCCAAATACTTAACTTTTGGAACTATAAATAATGATATTATATTCTCACACAGCGGAACAAAAAACCTTGTTAGTGAAATCTTAAAGGATAATAGTCTAAGCAAACTATTTATAGAGCCTCATCTAAAAAGTCGCTTAAACCTTTCTAATAATAAAATTAGATTTCACGGTTGTCGTGCTGTTAGACATGATGACCATATCCATATCCAGATAAAATAAGTGCTATATTTTATATTCAACTAAATTTAGTTTGAAACTTACACTTAAAAAGTCAAACTATTAATAACAATCCACATCTATCACAAGTCGTACACTTCTGTAAGGAGCAATCGCATTAAAACTTGTTACAACACGCTTTATAGCTTTCTTAGTCTCTAATAATTTCTGGCGGCGGCTTATCTTAATTAGTACATTACGCCTATATTGATTTCGTATCCTTGCCACAGAAGGCGTTTCTGGTCCTAAGACTGCGTCTGGCCCTAACGTTTGCCTAAGTGCTTTTGCGATCCAGATACTAGCCTCTTCTATTTTTTGATAATCTCTATGCTTTAAAGTAATACGTATCAATCTATGAAACGGTGGATACTTAAAGTTACGTCGCTCTTCTAATTGCTCCTTGTACATCTCCTCAAACTTATTTGCAGAAACCTGCTGTAAGATTTGATGATAAGGATTATACGTCTGCACAAGTACTTTACCTTGCTTTTCTGTTCGCCCTGCCCTACCCGATACTTGTGCAATCAATTGGTAACTGCGTTCATGCGCTCTAAAATCTGGAAAATTGAGCATACTATCTGCGTTCATAATCCCTACAAGAGTTACATTTCTAAAATCTAATCCTTTGGTAAGCATTTGCGTACCTACAAGAATATCTATTTGCTCTTGTTCAAAGGCAGTAATAAGTTTTTCAAATCCATACTTACCTCTAGTAGTATCAGAATCCATTCTTGCAATAGATTTGTCTGGATACAGCTCTTTCAGTTCTAATTCTATTTGCTCTGTTCCAAAGCCCTTTGTAGTAAGCTCTGCGCTACCACAAGCCATACATTTTTGCTGTAAGGCAATATTATAACCACAATAATGACAACGTAGCTGTGATCTGTATTTATGATAGGTAAGACTTACATCACAATTAGGACATTGCGGTGCGTGACCACAAGTAGTACATTCTAATATAGGTGAGAAACCTCTACGATTTTGAAAGAGAATTACCTGCTCCCCTAATGCTAGTGCATCAGTAATTGCGCGTATTAAGGTGTCAGAAAAGTGACCCGTCATCTCACGTTTTTTGCTTTTCTCCTTAATATCTACAAGATTA
This sequence comes from uncultured Dokdonia sp., assembly GCA_913060645.1. Classification (GTDB taxonomy): domain Bacteria; phylum Bacteroidota; class Bacteroidia; order Flavobacteriales; family Flavobacteriaceae; genus Dokdonia. Next base: position 3,082 of record CAJXSW010000184.1, read on the forward strand.
ATATCAGGCATTAAAATACCTCCATGTCGTTGTTTTAAAGACACATAACCATATTTCCCTTGCTGTGCGTTGTATACTGTTTCTATAGATGGCGTTGCAGACCCTAGTAATACTTTTGCTTTAAACATTGCTCCTAGCACAATAGCAGCATCACGAGCATGATACCTAGGCGCAGGGTCGTATTGCTTAAAACTACTTTCATGCTCCTCATCTACTACGATAAATTTCAAGTCTCTAAAGGGCAATAAAAGTGCACTACGTGCCCCAATAATGATTTGAGCATTATCCAGTTTTTTTAATACATTATTCCACACCTCTACTCGCTCGTTTACGGAGTATTTGGAGTGAAAAATCGCTACGCGCTCACCAAAGTATGTTTGTAGCCTAGTTATTAACTGCGTAGTAAGTGCAATCTCTGGAAGTAAGTAGAGTGTTTGATCACCAGATTCAAGCATCTCTTCAATAAGCTGCACATAGATTTCTGTCTTTCCCGATGCAGTTACTCCTGTCTCTTATACACATCTCCGAGCCCACGAGACGGACTCCTATCTC
>CAJXSW010000185.1 GCA_913060645.1 uncultured Dokdonia sp.
CTGTATATGGATGCACCCGCCTCGCTCACCACAAAAACCTCCATCGTATTCTTAAAGTGAATGCGTTTTACAAGCCTTTCTGTCTCGCGGGAAGCCGTACCGTTACCGATGGCGATTGCCTCAATTTTATATGCGTCTGTAAGACTAGAGATTTTCTTTATTGCGCCTTTATCATCATTTTTTGGTGCGTGTGGGTAGATGGTTTCATTATGTAATAATTGCCCCTGTGCATCGAGACACACCAGTTTACAACCCGTTCTAAAACCTGGGTCTAGCGCAAGAATACGCTTCTCACCTAGTGGCGAACCCAAGAGTAATTGTTTTAAATTTTTTGCAAAAACTTGAATAGCGGTTTCATCTGCTGTTTTCTTTGCTTCAGATAGCGTTTCATTTGAAAGTGCAGGGAATAATAATCGCTTGTAAGCATCTTTTATGGCCAGCTCAATTTGCGTAGCGCTATCTCCACGAGAGCGTATGAGTTTGCGTTCTATTTTATCAAGCGCGCGCTCATCGTCAATGACAATTTTTACACGAATGTAGCCTTCATTTTCGGCTCTTAAAATGGCGAGTAATCTATGTGAAGGGCAGCGGCTTAATGACTCAGACCAATCAAAATAATCACGAAATTTCTGCGCTTTTTCCTCATCTGCCATTTTCTTAACCACCTTCGTCTCTATGGTGGCAAAACGCTTTAACTGCTCACGGATGTTGTCGCGTATATCTATGCGCTCATTAATCCACTCGGCTATAATGTGACGTGCTCCTTCTAACGCACTTTGTGCATCTAGAACTTCGCTATTGGTATATCGATGCGCTAGCCCTTCTGGGTCTTGCGCATTTTGAGACATAATAATTTTGGAAAGTGGTTCTAGTCCGTTTATACGTGCTGTCTCCGCCTTGGTTTTACGCTTTTTCTTGTACGGTAAATACAAGTCTTCTAGCGTAGTAAGATCTTGCGTTTTTTCAATCTTATCTTTGAGTTCGCTGGTAAGAACGTCTTGCTCTTCTAGCGATTTAAGAATAGATTTTTTACGTTTTTCTAGGGTTTCAAACTGCTCTTTAAGCTCAATAATTTTTCCAATCTCCACCTCATCTAGCCCACCCGTCGCTTCCTTACGGTAGCGAGCTATAAATGGGAGTGTGCAGTCTTCGTTGAGGAGATCTAGTGTGTTTTTTACACCTTTTTCTGATAAGCCTGAGCTTTTGATTACGTATTGTAAAACCTCCACACGCTTAACTTATCATATTCCCATTACTCACCCCATCCGTATCAGGGTTTACAAACACCAACTTACCAGAGGCATCCTCCGTCATTAAAATCATTCCTTCACTCTCTACACCTCTTAATGCTCTTGGAGCCAGGTTTACAAGTACGGTTACTTGCTTCCCAATTACTTCTTCTGGAGTAAAGCTCTCTGCGATACCAGAAACGATGGTACGCACATCTATACCTGTATCTACTTTTAAGATGAGGAGTTTCTTCGTTTTCTTCATCTTTTCTGCTTCAATGATGGTACCTACTCGCATATCGAGTTTTGTAAAATCGTCAAAGTTAATCAGCTCTTTTTGTGGCTCTACGACTGCATTTTCGGCAGCAGCTTCTGCTTCATTTGCAGCTTTACTTGCTTCTAGCTTATCTAGCTGTACTTGTATTTGACTGTCTTCTATTTTTGAGAAGAGCAATTGAGATTCATTGATTTTGTGTCCCGCTGGTAATAATACTTCTTTTGAAGTGATGTCACTCCACTGTAATGCGTTCTGAGCCTCACTCGCAGGTAGACTAAGAATGTTTTTAAGCTTTACACTTGTATGTGGTAGTAATGGCTCACTCAAAACAGAAAGTGCGGCTGCAATTTGCAAGGCCATATACATCACTGTTTTAGTGCGTTCCTCGTCTGTTTTGATAGTCTTCCACGGCTCTTCGTCTGCTAGGTATTTATTTCCTAGGCGAGCGAGATTCATGAATTCTGTTTGGCTTTCGCGAAAGCGGTATTTTTCAATACTACTACCTATCACCGCTGGATATGCTTTTATAGCATCTAGCACTTCTTTATCTAGCTCATTAAAAGCTCCAGGCGTAGGCACAACACCTCCATAATACTTATGTGTAAGCACCGTCACGCGATTAATTAAATTACCAAAAATCGCTACGAGTTCGCTATTATTTCTAGTTTGGAAATCTTTCCAAGTAAAGTCATTATCCTTAGATTCTGGGGCATTTGCGGTAAGTACATAACGCAACACATCTTGCTGATCTGGAAATTCTTCCAGATACTCATGTAACCATACTGCCCAGTTTTTTGACGTAGAAAGCTTGCGGCCTTCTAGGTTTAAAAACTCGTTTGCAGGTACGTTATCTGGCAAGATATACTCACCATGTCCCTTTAACATTGCAGGAAAAATCAAACAGTGAAAAACGATATTATCCTTCCCAATGAAGTGAAGTAATTTTGTGTTTTCATCTTTCCAATAAGGTTCCCAATCCTTTCCTTCACGTGCCGCCCACTCCTTTGTCGAAGAGATATAGCCAATAGGCGCATCAAACCAAACATATAACACCTTGCCCTCTGCTCCTTCTACTGGAACTGGGATTCCCCAGTCTAGATCACGAGTTACGGCACGAGGACGTAGTCCATCATCTATCCATGATTTACACTGCCCGTATACATTAGTTTTCCAGTCTTTCTTATGACCTTCTATAATCCACTCCTTAAAGAAGTCATTGTATTGATCAAGTGGTAAAAACCAGTGTTTTGTTTCCTTAAGTGTAGGTACAGCTCCCGTAATCGCACTCTTAGGATTAATTAAATCTGTTGCGTTATGCGACGTACCACAACTCTCACACTGATCTCCATAAGCTTCTTCAAAGCCACACTTAGGGCAAGTTCCCGTCACAAAACGGTCTGCAAGAAACTGGTTTGCCTCTGCATCATACAACTGCTCGTTAGTTTCTTCTATAAACTTACCTTGATCGTACATGTTTTTAAAAAACTCAGACGCTGTGTCGTGGTGAATTTTTGCAGAGGTACGTGAGTAGTTGTCAAAAGTAATCCCAAAATCTTGAAAAGATTTTTTGATAATCGCATTATATTTATCAACCACATCTTGCGGAGTTACCCCTTCCTTTTTTGCTTTGATTGTAATAGGCACTCCATGCTCATCACTTCCACATATAAAAGCAACATCTGCTCCTTGCATACGCTGGTAGCGCGCATAAATATCTGCCGGAACATACACTCCTGCAAGGTGGCCTATGTGTATAGGTCCGTTAGTATACGGCAGTGCCGCTGTAATTGTATATCGTTGTGGATTCTGAGACATATTGTGTTCTTTAAGAAGCGACAAAAATAAAGAAAAACAAGCAAGGAGTATCTATAAAGTATTCTAGCTTTAACTCAGTATTGTTATGCTAGGAGCGCTGCAGTAGTTGTAATAAGCAGCTGCCTCTTCCCGCTATTCATTACAATTCCTCACCTTGCTATCGCTAGGTTGCGGGATTTTCATTGCTATCGGGGCTATGGAGCATGGTTTAGGAGTTATAAGCATCTTTCAAATCACTTTGTTTTATAATCTGTCTCTTATACACATCTGACGCTGCCGACGAAGAGGATAGTGTAG
>CAJXSW010000186.1 GCA_913060645.1 uncultured Dokdonia sp.
GTATAGGCTATAGAAGCCATTTTACAGAGATTTTGATACCCGTTTTTATTTTTGGCTAAAATGACAATTTGATATCCGTTGTCTTTTTGGCTCTTGTTTTTGTGATTAACACACACATTAAACTCGCAACCTATGATGGCTTTGAGCGGCACATGCTCTTCTGCTTCTCCTGCTTCTATGAGTTTTGCGTTTTCCGCTTTCGCGAAAGCGTTATGACTTTTTACCGCTTTTGTAAAGTGAAAAGCACCCATCATGTTACCCATATCTGTCATGGCGACAGCAGGCATTTTATTTAGCGCAGCAGCTTTTACAATATCTTGAACGCTTGCGGTAGATTGTAATATGGAGAATTGTGAGTGATTATGAAGGTGAGCAAACTTTACATCAGAAAGTTGTTCTTTATTTTCTTCTATCTCTGCCTTAGAAATCTCTGGAGTATCATCTTGAGCAGCGAGCGCCTGAGCAATTTTTGCCGAAGCCTTCTTAAGATTTATGTGTTTGAGCCCAATAAAAGTAATAGGCTGCGGATTAGATTGAGAGAATCTATCAAAATAATCTGGAGCAACATCTAGCTCTTCCTTTGTATAAACACGCTGGCGTATAAGTTCTAGAAAGCAACGTGTAGTTGCCTCTACATCTGCCGTGGCATTGTGAGCTTCTCCAAACCCTTCTCCAAACAAGTGCTTGTGTAATTCTGTAAGTGTAGGTAGTTTAAACTTGCCACCACGTCCACCAGGTAACTGGCATAATGTTGCTGTCTTTTCTGTACAAGTATCTAGTACTGGTAATTCTTGTAAGTCATTGCCTATATTGAGTCTGTGAAACTCGGCTCCCATGATATTTGTATCAAAGCCTACATTTTGACCTACTACGTACTTTGATTTTGAGAGTGCAATATTAAATTTTGAGAGTACTTCAGAAAGTTCAATCCCGTCTCTTTCGGCTAGTGCTGTGGAGATACCGTGTATGCGCTCTGCATCATAAGGGATGTCAAATCCATCTGGTTTGATAAGATAATCTTGATGCTCTATGACGTTACCCATCTCATCATGCAACTGCCAAGCGATCTGAATCGCTCTAGGCCAGTTATCTGAGTCTGTAAGTGGAGCATTCCAGTTTTTAGGAAGTCCTGTGGTTTCGGTGTCAAAAATAAGGTACATAGGCGTAGAAAAAGTGGATATGAAAAGTACTACATTTTAGTGCTTTTTACATGAGATTACGGCTATGAGTTATCAACTTTTATGCACAAAAAAAATCCAGCCATTATGGCTGGATTTTCAATTTTATCTGGGTTGCATAACATACTTATGCCCACTCTTCTAGAGTTTTTACTTCGTTCAATGCATTCTGGATGCTATTGCGCTGCTTCTCTAGTACGTTTCTTGTTGAGCTTGGAAGTGACGTCTCTGCGAGTACTTCGTTATATGCTTCTACTGATGCTTTTTCTCCACGAATTGCTTCTTCTAGTGTTGACTCATCGTCATCTGTAGAAAATGCAGTTTTTACGTCCATCCATGCTCTGTGCATGTCTGCTTGGAAGCTTGTTCCCTTATCTACTTCTTGTCCAAAACTTCTTACTTCTTCTTTAATTTCATGTCCAAAGTTATATCTGTCTTGTGCACGATTTTGAAAAAAGTTTTTTAAGCCAGTATTTTTTACATTTTCTGCTGCTTTCTTGTAACCAGCTTCTGCATCATATGACTTAGTTAATAGGCTATTTAATTTATTTGCAACTTCTTCTGTATAGTTCATAATATGTGTTTTTGTTGTTAGTATTGATGTAAAGATATAGGCATAAAGAACTATACATAAGTAGTTTAACTACCTTTAACCAGAAACATTTATAATTGGCTTCTTTTAACGTAAATCGATGTTAATTGTCTTAATAGTATGATAAGATAGGAAGCGATTGATGCTAGTGCGAGTAATTTGTTGCCATTGTAAATACAATACATAAACTATATGCAGCGACAATCGATAGATAATTAAGAAGGTTATCTATAGCAGAGTGTTGTTTTTTGGTATTTAAAGTAATCAGTTGTTAGTTGGGCAAACTAAAATTAGGCGATATAATAGGATATCAGCTCTACTAATAATTAATGGTGAACGCACCATCAGTAATTGAAAAGCCTTGAGCGGTCATGAAGTTAAATGTTCCTACAGCAATGTTGTTTTCTTGATCATTTGCTATAATTGTAATCTCACCAGATACAGCATTTGATATTCCAGAAGGAGTGGTGTAAGCGGCAGAGAAGTCAGGATTTGAACCAATGGTGTATGTTCCAGGTGTGCTGTTTATAGGGAAACTTATAGCTATATTGGTAGAAGATGTGCGACCTAGAACCGTAATAACATTACCAGAAACAACATGATTGATAACTATTGAGTTAAATACCGTTGTATTGATAAGAGCTTCAAAATTATCATCTATATCCTCAATTTCTGGTTGAATTACTACTGGAGTAAGGATAGGTACTCTATAAACGACACCTCTGCTAAATACTACAGTATCTGCAAATGACGGAGTAAAGGCAGTAAATTTAAAATCACCAGAAATCGTATTGTTTCCGTTAAATGTAAAGTCTAATAGACCGCTAGCTTGGGATGATGCAGTAGTAAAAACCTTTCCATCTTTGTTAACATAGCTAGCAACACTAGGATTGTTCTGACCGCCAAATGTAATTTGAGTTTGTGCTTGATTTTCTATTTGAAAGCTTATTACTTCTGCGCCAAGTTCTCCGCGTATCAATAAATCTCCGTCTTCATCAAAAATTGCTCGACTGTCTGAAGTACGCAGTAATACAGTGTCGCGTACACCTTGCAGTGCAGGTGTGTTATCTTCTATGGTACTACAAGAAATAAATGTAACAATAGAGATGAGAGCAAATAGTAAATTACGCATAATAAAAATTCAGAAATAGAGGGCAAAAGTACTTTATATTAAAGATATAACGTGATGAGTGCCAGAAAAATTATAGTATATTTGCAGACTTATTTAAAAACGGGGTCGGGTACCTCACAAATTAACTTTTATGTCAGTTAAAATTAGATTACAAAGACACGGTAAGAAAGGTAAACCTTTTTACTGGGTTGTAGCAGCAGATGCTCGCGCAAAGAGAGATGGTAAATACTTAGAAAAAATAGGTACTTACAATCCTAACAGTAACCCAGCAATCATTGACCTTGATGTTGATCTTGCTGTAACATGGTTACAAAACGGAGCGCAGCCTACTGAGACTGCAAAGCGTCTTCTTTCTTATAAAGGAGCAATGCTTAAAAATCACCTAGCTGGTGGTGTACGTAAAGGTGCACTTACTGAAGAGCAAGCAGAAGAAAAATTCAATGCTTGGGTAGAGGAGAAAGCTGGTAAAGTAGAAGCTAAGAAAGGAAATCTTTCTCAAGCAGAAGAAAAAGCAAAAGCAGAAGCTCTTGCAGCTGAAAAAGCTGTAAACGAGGCTCGTATCGCAGCAGCTCAACCAGAAGTGGTTGCAGAGACTGAAGATGCACCTGCAGAAGGTGAAGCAGCAGCTTCAGATTCTGAAGAGTAAAAAATCTAGTGCTGTCTCTTATACACATCTCCGAGCCCACGAGACGGACTCCTATCTC
>CAJXSW010000187.1 GCA_913060645.1 uncultured Dokdonia sp.
TCTACACTATCCTCTTCGTCGGCAGCGTCAGATGTGTATAAGAGACAGTTACTATTCATCTTTTACAAAACGCTTACTCCAGCTTTTTTGAATATATTTTGTAGCTCCACATCTATAGGAAATGCTTGTAATGGAGCAACATTGGCTCCGCCAGGATTACCTACCGGTATCTTCCCAACAAATGATTTTACACCGCCTACTACTAAACGTGGAATTTGGCCTATCACTTCTTTAGAACTTTTTATACGTACACCAAATTGCAACATTTTCCAGTGAACGTATGTATGATTATAAGGATAACGTTGTCCAATAATATGTGCGCGTTCAAGATGGTTCCAAGCAAGCTGTAAATCACCTGCACGATAAGCTTTGATATAAGCTCTAAGTTCATCTTCATAAAATGGAGATAACTTTTTAGGTATCGTAGTATTAAATTTCATGATTTATTGACGTTGTTTCATTCCACTCACGCTTTCGCGAAAGCGAACCTAAAATAAAAACTGGCTATCACTATTGTGATAACCAGTCTTATATAATTTATATGTTTTTATACAGCATCTGAAAGACTGGTAAATGTAAAATCACGTATTTTCATATACGGAATTAAACTACCATCTACGCGTACTTGCTTGCCTAGAGTTTCCAGATTATTAAGCATAATAATAGGACTCTCATTAAAGCGGAAGTTCTTTACAGGATACTTGATTTTTCCGTTCTCAATGTAAAAAGTTCCGTCGCGGGTAAGACCTGTGTACAGTAATGTTTGAGGATCTACAGAACGTATGTACCATAATCTGGTAACGAGGATTCCTTTCTTTGTAGACTTGATGAGATCTTCTAGAGATGCATCACCACCGCCCATAATAAAATTACTAGGGAACGGTACTGGCTCTACACCTTTTTCTTTTGCCCAGAAACGGTCATAGGCAAGGTTTTTTACCACTCCGTTTTCTATCCAGCTTGTCTTTTTGAGCGGTTGCCCTTCTCCGTTCCAAGTACCTGCTGGCACTTCTTCGTTAAGAGGGTCTGACCATAGGTTTACACGCTCATCTACAATTTTGACACCCATCTTAGTGCCTCCACCTTCTTTAGACATAAAGCTTCTTCCCTCATCTGCAGATCGTGCACTTATAGAACGACCTAAGCCTTCTAGTAGTCCCAATCCAGCAGATGGCTCAAGGATTACGGTGTACTTACCTGGCTCGATTGCTTTTGCCTCGCGAGACATTACTGCCTTATCAATAGCAACTTTTGAAGCTTCTGCTGCGTCAAATTTTGACACATCATTAAAATCTCTTGTCACCCATCCAGAACCCGTACCATCGTTAGATCGCATGGTTACTGTAAACTCAACGTTAGTCGACTTATTATAAGCAAACAATCCGTTGGAGTTCATCATCGCGCTAAACCCTGCACCACCATCTAGAAAACCAGCTGCGGTTACATCATTTTCTTTGGCAGGTTGTATGCTGCTCTCTGCTACTTGTGCTCTATACTCCGGAGTCATATTTGCCGTAGCTTCTACGTACGTTTTAGACTCGTCATACGTTTGCGGCCCTAGTGGCTGCATAAACTCAGGGTTTTCTGGAGCAAGCTTTGCAAGTTCTTCTGCACGTTTTACCACTTTTTCAAGTGACGCATCATCAAACTCGTCTATGGTTGCTGTACCTGATTTTTTACCAAAACTTGCAGTGACCGCAAGACTTTGGTTAGACTGGTGTCCTGAGGTAGAAACAGAGTTACGTGCATAACGTATGTTACCACTCTCGCTACCGCCTAAATTTATAACGCAGGCATCTGCAGTAGAGAAGCTCATCGCCTTCTCCATTACTTTTTTTGCCTCTTCTTTTGAAAATATTCCCATTGTGTTTCTTCTTTAAAAATTGACGATTAAACGTTACGACCCGTGTTGATCACATTAATATCATTAAATCGTGTCGTGGCACTTCCATGTGATACTGCGCTCACTTGTGAAGGCTGCCCTTTCCCGTCGAAGAATGATCCAAAGAGACGGTAGTCACTCTGATCACATATTTTTGCACAAGAATTCCAGAACTCTTGTGTATTAGATTGGTATGCTACATCATTGAGCATCCCAACTATTTTTCCATCCTTAATCTCGTAATACATAGTACCACCAAACTGGAAGTTATATCGCTGCTGGTCTATAGAGTAAGATCCGCGACCTGCAATGTAGATTCCTTTTTCTACATCCTTAATCATATCATTAATAGAATACGGCTCTTTACCTGGCTCTAGCGAGATATTAGGCATACGCTGGAACTGTACATCGTTCCAACTTTGCGCATAACAACATCCATGAGATTCGTTCTGGTCTATCATTTGTACTTGGTCACGTATTGCTTGGTAATTTACCAGCACACCATTACGTATTATATCCCATTGCTTGGTTTTCACACCTTCATCATCCCAGCCTACAGCTCCTAGTGATCCCACTTGTTGCTTATCTGCCACAATGTTTACCAGGTCACTACCATATTTAAAGTTTTTAGACTTCCACTTATCTATGGTTGCAAAACTTGTTCCTGCATAGTTTGCCTCATACCCAAGTACACGATCAAGCTCCGTAGGGTGACCTACAGACTCGTGAATGGTAAGACCTAAGTGATTAGGCTCTAGTACAAGATCATATTTACCAGCATCTACAGACTTTGCAGTAAGCATTTCTTTAGCCTGCTTTGCAGCCATGGCAGCATCTTCTATAATATCGTAGCTATTTCTATATAATTTTAATCCTTGCGGACCTTCAAGTTTTTCTGACTCAAGACCATCTAGGTATTCATACCCAAGTCCCATAGGAGCACTCATAGCCTGGCGAGTCTTAAACTTACCACCACCTACAGCCGTCACGCCAAATGTAGGCCAGATACGGTGCACATCTTGATCAATATATGACCCTTCGGTAGAGGCAAAATACTTTTGCTCATTTACCATAAAGAGTGCAGAGTTTACAAAGTTGGCCCCATTAGACTGCGCAGCAGCATTTGCTGTAAGTAATAACTCTACCTTCTCAGATACAGGCACTTCTTTAAAGTCTTTTTTAATAGGCGTTTTCCAGCTCACCTCTCCGTAAGAAGCTTCTGGAGCTAGCACTACTGGGTTGGTTTGGAATTTTGAGTTAGCCTTAGCAATTGCTACTGCTTGCTCTGTTGCCTTCTGGATACCATCTGGCGTTACATCATTAGTAGATGCAAAACCCCAAGTACCATTTGCAATCACGCGTATCCCTATCCCAAAAGATTCGGTATTTACAACGCCTTGCACTTTATCTTCACGTGTGCGCACAAACTGGTTTAGGTATCTCCCTATTCTAGCATCTGCATATGAAGCACCTAAACCTTTTGCCGTATTAAGGGCGACATCTGCCATTTGTTTTTTAAGCAGTACGTCCATTCCTGGTTCGAGCAGTGCTTCTGTTGGGATATTGTTTCCCAGCATCATCGATGGCACCATTAAGGCACCTGCTCCCATACCAGCGAGTTGGACAAAATTTCGTCTTTTCATAAGGTCTTAGGTTTTATTGAATTGTTTGTTTTATTGTGTTTTTAACATATAATTATTAAAAGCAGTATAATAT
>CAJXSW010000188.1 GCA_913060645.1 uncultured Dokdonia sp.
AGAAACGATTTAATATTTAAATATTCAACATTATGAAAGTAAATCCGTATTTAAAACTGACTTCTGATTGTTTACGTATATATTCTAAAACGTTATAGTAATGTTAAAATCAATCTACAAACATCTTTTGTTATAACAAATCGTGAACTTTATCTATAGATAACTGCCTTTTATCGATACTTAACTGTCGTTTATTAGATTAAGCGTTAGTTTTATGCGATTAAATTTAGTTTTGTTCAAATTTTAGCTGCTCATTATAAATGTCAAAATTAATCCCTTAAATCTGAGTCCTTGCTTATGAAAATCTTTACTCCTCAAAAACTTAAATGGACTGCATTTCTATTCCTTTTTTTCTTAGGAATTAACATGGTTTTTTCACAATCAACTCCTAAATTCGGTGCGTCTCAAGGAAGAACTTTACTGTCGGGCACTGAAGGAGCAGAAGGTTCTAGGTATCTTTTTCAGAATGTTGTTACCGATGTTAATGGTACAGGTCAAGATGTAGATGCTGTTTTAACTATTTTAGAATTAAATAATATTACGGTAAATTCTGTGGATAGTAACGTCGGTCTTGATGATCGGTTTGAGCCAAAGACACAAACAACTTCAGCTGGAGGGTATGTAGAGTGGGAATTTCGATTTGTACGTTCTGGTACTGCCAATGCTACTAGTAATGGAGTACCAATTTTAATAGACTCTTATACATTAGAAGCAATTGATGTAGATGGAGAGGAGTTTTTTGAAGTACTAGTTCCCGAATCTTACACAATTGAGGGCGGGAATACTCCTACTCCGGCAGGTTGTCCTCAGGCTTCTGGTGCTACTAATAACAATATTGGATGTCCTTCTTCTTTACAGGTTACTACAAACGGAGATTTTACAAGATTTACAAGCGGTGCAGATTTTTCTACTGGAATACGCAAAGAAAGAACTGAATATATTGTTTCAGTTCAATATACTAACGTAAGTAGACTTGTTTTTCGAAATGGTCAAAACATAGTTGGAAATGAAAGACAAAACTCTGTAAGTTTTTTAGGAGAGGTAAATTTTATTGTAGAAAATGAAGTACAAGAGAATACTTCTCCTGTTGTAATTGACAATACAGCTAATTATATTGCTAAAAACACAAGTACTTCAGTGAATGTTTTAGATGGAGCATCAGATGCAGAAAATAATATAGACCCAAGTACTGTGCTTTTAATAGACCCCAATGACTCTAACAATGTAGGGCGCTTAGGCAGTCCATTAAGTATACCTGGGCTAGGTACATATACCGTAAACAACTTAGGTGATGTTAATTTTGTCCCGGTATCTGGATACGTGGGAAATGCAAATGTAAATTTTAGAGTTCAGGATAGAGCTTTAGCTTCTTCCAATTTAGCTACTTTATTCATTTCTGTTCAAGAAGATTCAGATAATGATGGGGTTTCAAATACTAATGACCTAGATAATGATAACGATGGAATTTTAGATAGTGAAGAACTGGCTTGTGCAGAAAATACGAATCAATTAATTTGGAATGATCACTATGTAGAAGGCAATAGTGCAACAACTGGGGAAGACCCAGCTGTAGCGACAGCAAATCCACCGCTTTCTTTCAGTGGAGTAGATGTTACCATAGATAGAACAACGAATACCACGGGGAATTGGAGGGTTAATACTATTTTTGATACTTCAGGCTATACTTGGTTGCAGGCGGCAATTATTGGAGGAAACTCTGTACATACCTTTAATTTCTCTAAAGAGGTTTATAATCTTTCATTTACAATTTTTGATATAGATACAGGAGGTAATTTTACTGATGAGGTGTTTTTTGAAATCACCTCCAATGGAGCTCAATATATAATGACACCATCAGACTATACATTAGGTGCCAATATTTCAAGAACTGACGATAATACCTTTAGAGGTGGCGGTAATAATGAAGATTTAGAAATAAGTCTAACTGTGCCGGTTACTTCGGTAAAGGTGATTTATAGACAAGTTGGGTCTACTCCTAGCAGTAATCAAGGTTCAGGAATCAGTGATCTTGCTTTTTGTGTACCTGTTGATACAGATTTAGATGGTACTCCAGATTATTTAGATACAGATAGTGATAATGACGGTTGTTTTGATGCCGATGAGGCTTATAACGATGTTGACGCAGATTCTAATAATGATGGTACGTATGGAGATGTAATAGACTCCTCAAATGTGAATACTGACGGGACCGTTCAAGGAGCAACATATCCAGGAACCAATGCAAGTGTTACTACGGCTATTGATATTTCAATTGATACCGAAGTAAATGATGAAGATGTTTCAGAAGGAGAAACAGCAACCTTTACGGTTACAGCTTCAGCATTAGAAGCTTCAAGTTTTACAAATGGAACGCCAAACTATGATACTGAAGTCAATAGTGGTTTGCAATACCAATGGTATGTAAACAATACAATTATTAATGGAGAAACGAATGCAACCTTATCGATTGCAAATGTAACTCCTGCTATGGATGGAAATAGCTATAAAGTAGAGGTGAGTCATAATAACAAGGTTTGTTTTGAAGAATCTCAAGGTGTGTTGAGTGTAAATAGATCTCCAATAGCAGTTGATGATACATATAATATCAACGAAGATAATCAAGTAACATTAAACCCTTTAAATTTAGATAGTGATCCTGAAGGCGATACATTATCAATTACTTCTATTAACAACATAACCTTAACACCTGGAACACCCCAGTCAATACCTGTATCTAATGGTTTAGTGGAAGTAGATGCAGCAGGAAATATAACATTTACCCCTAATGAAGACTTTTTTGGACAAGTTAGCTTTCCATATGAAATATCCGATGGAAACGGTGGAACCGATTCTGCGAATCAAATTATTAATATTGCATCTGTAAACGATGTTCCTTCATCCGTAGCTGACGATTACACGGTTGATGAAGACGGAAGTGTTGAACTGCTTCCTTTAACTGATGACACAGATGTGGATGGGGATACCCTAACGATCACGTCGATCAATGGTATTACCTTGAGCCCTGGAACGGCACAAACAATCACGGTACCCAACGGAACGGTGACAGTAGCGGTAGATGGTACGATCACGTTTATGGGAGATGCTGACTTCAATGGCGCTGTAAGCTTCCCTTATGAAATATCCGATGGCAATGGCGGTACAGCTACAGCCGATCAAAACATTACCGTTACAGCGGTGAATGATGATCCAGTCGCTGTGGATGACAATTACACGGTTGATGAAGACGGAAATGTTGAACTGCTTCCTTTAACTGATGACACAGATGTGGACGGGGATACCCTGACGATCACTTCGATCAATGGCACTACCTTGACCCCTGGAACGGCACAAACAATCACGGTACCCAATGGAACTGTGACAGTAGCGGTAGATGGTACGATCACGTTTATGGGAGATGCCGACTTCAATGGCGCTGTAAGCTTCCCATATGAAATCAGTGATGGCAATGGCGGCACGGCCACTGCGGATCAAAATATCACGATCACGGCGGTTAATGACGATCCAGTCGCTGTGGATGATGATTACACGGTTGATGAAGACGGAAGTGTTGAACTGCTTCCTTTAACTGATGACA
>CAJXSW010000189.1 GCA_913060645.1 uncultured Dokdonia sp.
GTGGGCTCGGAGATGTGTATAAGAGACAGTGCTATTGCAGATGCTTCTTCTGGAGGAGTGATGGATGTATATGCATCGCAAGATCTTCGAGCAGATGCATCATCAGGTGGTGTCATAAATTATTATGGGAAGCCAGCAAACGTAGACAAACCAAAGGAAAGTTATTCTGGAGGTATCATACGCTCAAAAGATTAAATACTACCTCATCAATCAAATCAACACACAACAAAGGCTCGATATCATCGAGCCTTTGTTATTTTAAAAATACAAGCTGAGCTTATAATTCACCTTTTATCTGTAAAAATTGTGCTTGAAGCATTGCCATTTTCTCTTCAAGTCCATCTGCAAGTTCTGGCACTCTGTGGTAAAACACATAGCGTATGCGCCACAGTTCTTTCACTTCCCTGATAGGGAATTCAAGATCATCTATATTCTTATGGTCTGCACGTAGTGTTATGGTATTTCCTGACAGATAGCATCGTCTCAATACGAGCTGATCTTCAAATACAGCGAGTACTAGATGACCATTATTTAGCTTCTTATAGACATCTTTTGGGATCATCTCTCCTATTACAATATCCTTAGGAAAAAGTCCTTTGTCATTGCTACTCATCTCTAGATTATCTACCGTAAATGCTCTGAACTCCTTTTCAGGATTGATAGGTAACTGTAATACTTGCATATCACTTACAAAAGCTTCTTTATCATTATAGAGAAGATATTCTTTTGCATTTTTTGAGGTTATGCAAGGAATACTTGCAAAGGCTTGCTTTGTGATGATCTCATGATCTGTTGTAAGATTTGCTTTGAATTTGAGTAAACTATTTACCGTAAGCTCTTTTGTGAGCAAGTCATCGATAGGTATGCTAAAATAATTAGCAATCTTAATAATAGTATCTATTTTGGGTTCACTCCTACCCTCTTCATAAGCTCCTAACGTCCCTCTTTTCAGGTCAAACAGCTCAGCAAACGACTGCTGACTTAATGTCTTTACAGTTCTAATCTTTCGTATGTTTTTTCCAAAAAATGACATATTTTGCTAATTTTATTTGCAAATCACAAATTTGTTTGTATATTTACCTAACAATTTTAGCAAAAAGAATTCACTTTTGCTAATTTATTTAGCTTTTTCGCGAAAGTGTAAAAGTATCATCAAACATTCATCAATCAAAAATCAATCATTATGACCACTTTAATTATTTACATCCTGAGCCAGTTATAAACAATTGGGAATTTACAGAGACAAGTTTTCGTATTATTAACCTTCCAACGCATTGGAATACAACATCAACACTCTTTATGAAGAACCATTTTAATATAACACGAGATTTTTTACTGGAACTTAACTTTAATATTACCACAGAAAATACAGAAGATGGTATTATGGTAGTACAAAAAGAAAACTCAGGAATTAAAAACCTCATTCTAGGCGTTGCTCCTCCTATCTTAATCATAGAGCAGTTTATTTTTACCATAAATAACCAGTCTGAAAAGATTTTTAAAAGTCTGCTACAAAAAAACCGCGATATCATTCACGGAGCATTTGTACTAGATGAGACAGGGAAGAAAGTAATATTTAGAGATACCTTACAAATAGAAAATCTAGACTTAAACGAACTAGAAGGAAGCTTAAACTCGCTCAGTTTATTAATGAGTGAATACTCAGATCACATTATTGAATTTTCAAAATACTAAAACACAACGTTATGAACATATTTAAAAGACTTTTTAAAATAGGCCAGGCAGAAGCAAATGCTTCTATTGATAACATGGAAGATCCTATTAAAATGACCGAGCAAGGCATAAGAGATATGAAAGAAGATCTTGCCAAAAGTGTAGAAGCAATGGCTCAAGTAAAAGCAATGGCCATCCGTTCTAAAAACGAGCGAGATGAGCACCAGGAAAAAGCAAAAGATTATGAAAGCAAAGCAATTGCAATACTTAAAAAAGCGCACGCAGGATCTATGGAAGCTACAGATGCAGACCGTCTAGCAAAAGAAGCGCTTGCCAAAAAAGAAGAAGCACAAGCGCATGCAGATCGCGCTGGTGAAGACACTACAAAATTTGAAGGAAATGTAGCCCAGCTGCAATCTACTATCCAGACTATAAAAGACAATATAGGCAACTGGGAGAATGAGCTTAAAACACTTAAAGCAAGAGTAAAAGTAAGCTCTGCCACTAAGAATGTAAACAAGCAAATGGCTGCTCTTGATAGCACTGGAACCGTAAGTATGCTAGAACGCATGAAGGAAAAAGTAGCTCAAGAAGAAGCACTTGCAGACGCTTATGGCGATATTGCAAATGCAAATAAAAGCATAGATGACGAGATTGATGCCGCGGCAGATACTAGCAAAGAAAAAGTAGATGACGAGCTAGCAAAGCTTAAGGAACAGCTAGGTCTCGACAAGGACAAAGCATAAGCACGCACCGCATTGCGTTACTAGCACTTTGGATTATGAACCATTAAAACCACTAACCATTGGATAACTATTTCGAAATTTTATTTTCACCAGTAAACATCACGTTAACGATACTACTGTCTCTACTCCTTGTCTATTGGATATTTACAATGATCAGCGGTGTAGACTTTGATCTAGATGTAGATGTAGACATCGATATCGATGTGGACGTAGATGCAGATATTGATCTGGATTCTGGTCTTGAAGGCGGCAATATGGATTTCTCAGATGTAGCAAATGCAGAGGTAGATCGATCACACGTTGTAAATAGAAAACGCAAGCCTCTTAAATGGTGGCAAGTCGTTTTGATTTACTTCAATTTTGTCGGACTTCCATTTATGTTTACGTTTACTTTTTGGATCTTTATATGGTGGTTTTGTTCCCTTATTGTAACATCTATTACAGGAAGTTACGAGAATACATTTGGGCACCTTATCGTCTTAGCTTTTATGATTCCTGCGCTATTTATTAATAAAATTATCACGACTCCTTTCAAGTCATTCTTCAAGAATTTGAATAAAGATGGAGACAAGGCAGTAGATTTTCTTGGTAAACAAGCCACTTTATTATCCACAGTTTCTGGAGATAAAATGGGTAATGCAGAGCTTCAGGCAGATGGCAATACGATGAGCATTTATGTGAAATCACTAGATGGTTCTGAGTTACGCTTTCGCGAAAGCATCCTAATCATCAAACAATCAACAGATAAAAATTATTTCTACGTCAGTAAAGCTTAATCTATGCTGATACCAATCATTACTATTTAAAAGAAAATTAACCAAAACCAAAAATCAGTTTCTATGGATGCAATCCCATCGTTTGTAATTACCGGAATAGGAATCCTCTTATTTCTCGTTATCGTTTATTTCGCAATCATCGCGATGTTCTACAAAAAAGTACATCAAGGTCAAGCCTTGGTCCGTACTGGATTTGGTGGAACAAAAGTCGCTACAGACAAGGGACTTTATGTAGTTCCAGTATTCCACCGTGTAGAAGTAATGGACGTTTCTGTAAAGAAAATCCAAATTGAGCGTCTCGCTACCGAAGGTCTTATCTGTAAGGATAACATGCGTGCAGATATTAAAGTCTGTCTCTTATACACATCTGACGCTGCCGACGAAGAGGATAGTGTAGA
>CAJXSW010000190.1 GCA_913060645.1 uncultured Dokdonia sp.
TTTTAACCGCTTGATAGTAATTGTAGTGCCTAGTATAGGGCTTTGAGCGACTGCCAATCCTCCCATTCTTGTACGATTTAAAGCATAGGCGTTTCCTTAACTTATCCCAAAACAGATTAGTTTTGTAGGCTTCACTATAAATGTATGTTTCCCCTTTTTAGGCTAGCCTACAAAAAAGGTAAATCCTACTTAAGTATAAACTCATTAGAAAAGTTTGATTGGGGTAAAGCAAGCCTGATCCTTGAACTGAATTTTAGAAAAAACTGGAAAGGGATTCATCGAGTTTACATTTCAATAAATAAAAAGAAAAAAGCAAAAGAACTAATTAAGTCAATCTCTGATATCTTTGAATCTGACTATTGCTTTAGAAAATTAAAACGCAATTTGTAAATATATGACTGATTTCTAATTGTCAAATATATACCTACTTTAAATTCTCCTAGCAGAGTCTTAAAGCTAATAGCTATCTATAATTTTAATTGTTTGTTCTTTCTATCATTCACTGTTCCTAACATCCCAAAACTCTCAATACCGTAACAAAACTGCTGATTTACGTACTAACTAATAACTATGTAAATCTCCAGAACGTTATAAATTAAAATCATGCATCCACTATCACTCACCAACCGCATATTATATGGCATTACCGTACTCATATCACTGGTGGTACTTATGGATTTTGCTTTGCCTGGAACTCGGTATACGGAAGATGTGGTTTCCGTATCTAGAAACAAAGAAAAATATTATAATGCTGGCGGAAACTCGCACAATACGTATCAAGTAGTGACTCCTACTCGTCAATTTTCGGTTTCAAAAGATGTTGCAACCACTGCAGAGGGTAACCAAATTGATTATGCGCTGTCTTTGCTTTTTAAAGAAGTTAATGAGTATAAGCTAGCTACGTCAGAGAAGAGCCACCTCTATTCCTTTAGAATAGTTTCTGGGCTGGTGCTTCCACTGCTTGTCCTTCTTGCTTTAGGCATCAGTTATGGCTTTAAAAAAGACTTAAGCATCTTAGTCTTTGTCTTACAGGTATTAACGGTAGGGAATCTTGTTATGCTATTGCTTTAGTTCGCTTTACAGTGTACTATATTTCGTCAATTATATTGATATTAAGTATATAACCTGTTCTTATCAATGTGTTGAATTAATGAGAAAAGATGTTGAGTTGTCACATTTTCGCGAAAGCGTATTTCATAAAACTCTTCCTCAATTAACGATTAATAATACAGTCTAAAATCAAGTAGCTTACAGAGTTTATAGTGTTTTTGAAACATCTCTTCTACCACTTCTTTAAAGTCTTCATTTTCTTGAAACATATTAAAAAACACTCTATCTATAGTATCTGTGCTCGATAATGTGTTCTTGCTAGATCCATAGCCAGAAATTGCACGAGCACCGGTAATGTCAAGGAAATATTGTGATTCTTCGTCAGTTAAGTCGAGTGCTTTTTTATTTGAAAAATGGATGATTTTACCTGTCATTCTTCCTTCAAAAATTTCGGCAATTTCCTCAATGCTGTAGTAATAATCATTGAGCATGATATTGTTAGCTTGGCCTGGCATTATGAGGTAAATGAGTTCATAATCTTTAAAGTTATGGTCATCATACACCAGCGTGTTCAAACTTTCCTCTAGCCCTTCAATGGTGTCGCACGTCTTATAGATACTAGCAATTCCTTGTTTTAGAGCGATATCTTCGAGTGTTGTTACCACCTCTGTGGCAACCTCCTGATCGACATCTGGAACTGCTTCTAGACAGTAAATAAATTTTTCTGCTGCTACCGAGGGGATAATGCTGGCAAAGGTATCCTTCATATTGCTTATTATTCTTGCACAATCTCCATACTCGACTATAGAGCGCTTTTATAAGAGATGTTATGCTTGTGCTATAGCTTACAAAAATAAAAGAAAACAATCTTAGCAGCTGTTAAAGACTGTCTTAAAAATGACGCCAATATTCAGTAGTAACAAGCTCGTAAATGGTTTAAGCTTACTCTTAGAATATTACATAAATAGACTAATAAAAACGTTATATTATTAAAATGTATGTTGTGTTTTTTACGCTTTCGCGAAAGCATAGCCTAATCTTTTTTAGTATTATAAGTGCTATATTGTTTATTTTTGATAGCTTTATTTATTAACTTAATAATTAAGCTATTAGCTCCCAAATTGATAGAACAAAAGGCTAAAGCTATTACAGTATGGAATTAGATAAAAAGCCTACTTACCAAGAATTAGAAAGACAAATAGAAGAATTAAAGTCTGAGAAACAGCAAGATTACAAGACACTATTTGATAACTCTACAATTTCCATTTGGAATGAAGATTTTACGCTCGTATTTAAAGAAATAGAGAGGCTTAGAGATAATGGCGTTTCTAATATCAAGAAATATTTACAGAAAAATCCCGAGGTGCTATTCACTTTAATTCAAAAAATAAGAATTAACAGTGTCAATAAAGCTACTTTAAAGTTGTTTAAAGCAGAAGATTATCAAGCATTTTTTGATAACCTACAAAATACTTTTGGCCATGGAGCAAACAAAGTGTTTATACGACTTATAGGGGATATATGGAAAAATAAAAAAACATTTACTTCTGAAGTAAATTACAAGACCTTAAAGGGTGATGAGTTTAAGGCATTATTTTCTATACGTATACCTCAAACTTTATTAGAACAGAAAACAGTACCTGTCACTATACAAGACATTAGTGAATTAAAAGCAGTAGAATCTGCAAAGAAAGAATCCATATTAAAATTACAGCAGGCTCAAAAGCTAGGAAAAATTGGTAGTTGGGAATGGGAGTGGAAAACTGATACTGCTTACTGGTCTGATGAAATGTATAACATTTTTGGTGTCAAAAGAGGAGTGTTTATCCCTACTAGTGATAATGTAAGAGAATTAATTTTTAAGGAAGATAGACCTAAGGTGAAGAATGTGATTAAAAAGCTTTTCACTGATAAATCTATGGAAGCATTCGAATTCAGAATTGTAAGAGCAAATAATGAGATAAGACATTTAAGTATTCTTGGTATAGAATTTATAAATAACAAGGTTTTTGGTGTAACTCAAGACATAACAGATAGAAAATTAATAGAAGATGATCTAGATGAGGCACAAACGCTGGCAAAAGTAGGAAGCTGGATATTTAATATTGAAGAAAGAAAAATGGATTGGTCTAAAGTGATGTTCCACATTTGGGGATTTGAGCAAAACCAAGGTACTCCTGCATACAATGTGTTACTTGATCATATCCATCCTGATGATTTGGAATTGTGGGATACTTCTATAAAAAAGGCTAGTACTCGCGGAGTTCCATATGATATAGAACATAAAATATGCCTTTCTGACGGAACGGAAAAAGTAATAAGGTGTATATGTGAGCCTGTCGTGGGTCCCTATGGAAATGTAATTAGTTTAAAAGGAACCGGGCAAGATATTACTGAGCAAAAACTTATTGATGCAGAACTTATAAAAGCTAAAGTAAAGGCCTGTCTCTTATACACATCTGACGCTGCCGACGAAGAGGATAGTG
>CAJXSW010000191.1 GCA_913060645.1 uncultured Dokdonia sp.
GAGTCCGTCTCGTGGGCTCGGAGATGTGTATAAGAGACAGATGTACTTGTCTGGTAAAACCGATGAAAATAATGGATTTGAAAATTTCGATTTAATAGACTATTCGACTTTAGATAATGCCAGACCAAATAAGAATGTTATTCATTTAGTGCACAAAGATTCACTCCCTAAATTATATAAGATTAAAAAATCCCAGATTATGGAACTTATGATGTGGGGTGAAGATGATTTTTACAATACACTTGTTTTTGTAACTCCTGGCGACAGTATTCATTTAGAAGTCAACAACGGAAAATTTGAGTTTTTAGGAAAGAACGCGGCTCATTATAATTTTTATTTAAAAGCAGATCCACAGAGAAATAATTATAGTAAGCTCAGCTACAAAGGAGACTTAGAACTTTATAAAAATCAGGTAGATCAAGTATATGCGAACAGTAAAAAGATTTTTGAAGAATATCAGATAGAACATAATGTTTCGAGAGAATTTGTAAATTATGTTTCTAATGAATTAAAATCTGAATATCTCTACAACTTATCTAATCCAAGAGAAAAAAGTAAACCAGGAAATCCAAATTATAATAGTATCAATGGACTGACAGAAACATTAAAGAAGACACCAGCGTTTCGAATTGACGGTGTAGTTGACCTTAGTAGTTATTATGGCGACATTAGTGTGGAAGACTTTAAAAGGCCAGACTTTGTTAATAATGACTATTTTAAAAGGAGCTTAATCTCTTATATAAGGCAGTATTTTGTAAATCACGAGTATCTGGATTATAATGAAGAAAATCTAGATGCAGAATTAAAATTTGTAAATGAAAATTTCACAGGGGAAATAGCAAATTTTGCAAGAGTTAAGATTTTATCTGACTACTATAACAAAGGTTTTGGCAACGATAAAATATCTCAAGATTTACTTTTGAGAGAAATTCAACAAATTGAAAAGACTGAGGCTAGAGAAGATTATAAAGCTGTAGTTCGTGAGCTTAAAGCAGATTTAGCATATCGATTAATTAAATTACCTGAAAGTGTGCTTTCTGAAAAAATGATATCCTTAGAGGGTGACACTCTTACGTTTGGAGAGATTCTCGATAAAGGAAATAAATCAAATTTCATCAATATTTGGGGGCGATCCTATACAGGAGAACAGTGTCTTCCGTGTTTAGAAGGATTTGAAAAGCTCTCAGTAAATGAGGATATTGATAAACTAGATAGAATTTCTATATCCTTAGATCACGATGAGGATAGATGGGAAAAAGATGTAAGATCATTTCAGGCGTATTTGAATCCAAGAGAACAATTCAGGTCCGTAGCTCCACCTCATAAAAGTATGATTACTACATTTTTCAAAATGACTTTACCACCCAAATATACAAAAATCCCTCGTTATATGATAATTGATAACGAGGGACTAGTTTTATACAATAATCTGCCTTCAACTAATGATAGTATTCTATTAAAAAAGGTCTTAACTAAAATAAATAATCAAAAATCTACACTTGAATAACCCCAAGATTAAAAGGCTTCTCGATAGGAGCGTGATCTGCGGCTTCGATACCCATGGAGATCCATTTACGAGTATCTCGTGGGTCTATAATACCGTCTGTCCAGATTCTTGAAGCTGCATAGTATGGTGATACTTGATCATCATAACGAGACTTAATGCGGTCAAAAAGTTCTTTTTCTACCTCTGGTGTAATTTCTTTTCCTTGCTTTTTAAGCGAAGCAGTTTCTATCTGTAGTAATACCTTTGCAGCACTATTACCAGACATTACTGCAAGCTCTGCACTAGGCCAAGCTACTATGAGCCTTGGGTCGTAAGCTTTACCACACATTGCATAGTTTCCTGCTCCGTAAGAGTTTCCTATAATAATCGTAAACTTAGGTACTACCGAGTTTGAAACGGCATTTACCATTTTTGCTCCGTCTTTAATAATACCACCGTGCTCACTTTTACTACCTACCATAAAGCCAGTTACATCTTGTAAGAATACAAGCGGTATTTTTTTCTGGTTACAGTTGGCTATAAAGCGCGTCGCCTTATCTGCACTATCGGAGTAAATTACTCCGCCAAACTGCATTTCACCTTTTTTAGTTTTTACAAGCTTGCGCTGATTTGCAACTATTCCTACTGCCCATCCATTAATGCGAGCATATCCTGTAAGGATTGTTTGCCCGTATCCTTCCTTATACTCATCAAACTCTGAGTTATCTACTAGTCTATCAATAATGTCACGCATGTCATATTGATCTGCACGAGAAGCAGGTAATAGTCCGAAAAGTTCTTCTGGATCTTTTGCTGGTTTTGCAGGTGCAATACGATTATAACCAGCTTTTGTATAATCGCCTATCTTACTCATTATTTTCTTAATGGTATCTAGGGCGTCTTTATCGTCTTTAGATTTATAATCTGTAACACCAGAGATCTCACAATGCGTAGTAGCTCCACCTAAGGTTTCATTATCAATACTTTCACCTATTGCAGCTTTTACAAGGTAACTTCCCGCGAGGAAAATACTTCCGGTTTTATCTACTATAAGCGCTTCATCACTCATAATAGGTAAGTATGCACCACCAGCAACACAACTTCCCATTACCGCAGAAATCTGTGTAATACCCATACTGCTCATTACCGCATTATTACGGAAGATGCGTCCAAAGTGCTCCTTATCCGGGAAAATCTCATCCTGCATTGGTAAATACACACCTGCACTATCTACTAGGTAGATAATAGGTAGTTTATTTTCCATAGCGATTTCTTGCGCTCTTAGGTTTTTCTTTCCTGTGATAGGAAACCAAGCTCCCGCTTTTACAGTAGCATCGTTTGCAACAATGAGGCACTGCTTTCCAGATACGTGACCTATTTTTACAACCACACCACCAGAAGGGCAACCGCCATGTTCTTCATACATACCATCACCTGCAAAGGCAGCAATCTCGATACATTTATCTGGATTATCTACAAGGTAATTAATGCGCTCGCGCGCCGTCATTTTACCTTTTGCTTTATGCTTATCTATTCTTTTCTGGCCACCACCTAGTTTTACTTGCCCTAGGCGTGTGCGCATTTCTGAAAGAAGTAGCTTATTATGATCTTCGTTTTTATTGAATTTTAAATCCATAAAATGTGTGTGTGCTTGAATGTTTTTCTGTCTATAAAGGTAAGTATTGTAGCACAAGCTTGAAATGAGAATTGTAAAAATTACCAGCTACCCAAATTCCAATAAATAACCGATATTTGTAGCTTATCTTATTTAATAAGATTTTCCCTAAAAATTAAACTATGGGTATGAATAAAAATACCGTTCTGGCTTGGGCCACTTTTATAATGATTTTAGTAGGCTTAGGACTTATTGCTCTAGGCGTTTTTAGATATACTGATGTAGCCGGCTGGGGTTTTGCATCTGTCTCTTATACACATCTCCGAGCCCACGAGACGGACTCCTATCTC
>CAJXSW010000192.1 GCA_913060645.1 uncultured Dokdonia sp.
CGAGATAGGAGTCCGTCTCGTGGGCTCGGAGATGTGTATAAGAGACAGCTTATTGTTGATTAGGGCTCTTAGCTCAGCTGGATAGAGCACCTCCCTTCTAAGGAGGCGGTCGCAGGTTCGAATCCTGCAGGGCTCACATCACTTTAAAAACCACATTCTTTTTAGAATGTGGTTTTTTTTTGGATTGAACTGAAATAAAATAAAATGGGTTTCTTACTTTAATTAAGACTTGTAATCACCTACCAATCACCTATAATTTTATATATTCGAAACTTAAAATCAATAGCTTAGATATTTTTAATATTCTAATTAATTGGGAGGTTAATTGTTAATAGATGTTATGGATTTTATAATCTCAGCTGTTCTATAATACAAGGACAGTAATAGTCAATTATTAATTACATATTGAAGGTTTTTAAAATCTTCATCTAGAGTCATACACTAGGTATTTTTCTGTTTCTAAATTTCAAGCATTTTTATATGAGAGTACTTTTACTAGCTATTATTTTATTTTTTTCTAGTTATAATGGATTATTAGCGCAGAGTATATCTGTGAATAATCCAACTTTTCCGGAATCTGCATTTACTGCAGAAGAGCTTATTCAGAATGTCCTTATTAGCGGATCTTCATGTGCTGATGTGTCGCTTACCAATTTTCAAGAAAATCCAAATGGAGCTACTAATACTAGCGAAAAAAGTTGGGGATATTTTAATGCAAACGGTTCTAATTTTCCTTTTCAAGATGGAATTATTCTCACTTCGGGTTTTTCTAGACTTGCAGAAGGACCAAACGATGACGGAGGTGGCAATAGTGCAGGTGGCTGGAATGGAGATACTGATCTGCAAACAATTCTGGATAATTTATATGGTACAGTAGCTATAACAAATGATGCTACTGTATTTGAATTTACCTTTTCTTCAAATATCGATACTGTAGATTTTGAATTTATTTTTGCTTCAGAAGAGTATGAAAATGAATTTGAATGTGATGATAACTTTAGAGATGGCTTTGCTTTTTTAGTAAAAGGACCAGGAATTCCTGATGACTCAGGTACTGCTTTTGGAGGTACAAATATTGCTGCCATACAAGGATCCTCAAATGTTGCCGTAAGTACAGCAACGATACACTTAGATCCCACACAAGATGCCATAAACGGTTTTTTGTGTGGTACAGAAGACTTAGGAGTAAATTATTTTCCAGAATTGTATGTAAGTAATTCTAATGACAACCTTAATGATATTCCTACGCAGTTTGATGGATTAACTACGGTGTTAACCACAACAACTGTTACAATAGTTCCTAACGAGACGTACACGCTCAAAATGGTTATTGCAGATCGTTCAGATAATGGCTTTGATTCCGCTGTGTTTTTACGTGGTGGAAGTTTGAGTCTAGGTGTAGATATTGGAGCAGATCAAGTAGGTATTAATTTTAATGCTGCATGTGAAGGAGAGACTATAACGCTAGATGCTACAGATAATACAACTGCGACTACTACTTTCGAATGGCAACAATTTAATGCGACTACTAATATGTTTGAACCATTTGTTCCAGCTCAACTTAATGGAACGCTTGATGTAATGGTTGATGGTCAATATAAAGTTTTAGTAGATACTGGTAGTGGTTGTATAGGTGAGGATTCAGTAACAATAGAATTTGTATCTGCTGTGTATAACGACCCTATGAATATCATGGTTTGTGATGATCCATCTGGCGATGGAGTTGAAGTATTTAATTTAAATGATCAGTTACCCGCTATTATCTCAGGCCAAACAGATGTAATGGTTACATTTCATACGCTTCAATCGGATGCGGAAATGGATATAAATGACATTTCTAATCCAGAGGTTTATGCAAATACAATGCCTTCAGAGGAAATTTTTGTTCGTATAGAGACAATGCTGAGTTCAGATTGTTTCGATGTAGGTTCATTTATAATATCTGTAAGCGATCAAACGGTAGCAAATGATCCTGGGCCATTTTTAGTTTGTGACGATGCTACAGATGGAGACGATACTAATGGAATTACTGTTTTTGATTTATCTAGTATTACAGATACTATTTTAGGAGCCCAAGACCCTATGCTATTTAATGTGAGTTATCACAGTGGAGGTGTAGATGCTAACAATAATGACAACCCTTTGCCACTCGCTTACACTAATTCTAATGCCGGCGGTGAAACTATTGTAGTACGTGTAGAAAATAATAGTGATGTAAACTGCTTTGCTACTAGAAATATTTCACTTGTGGTAGGTGAGCTCCCAGTCGTAACTACACCAGTAACTTTACGTCAGTGTGATGATGATACAAATGGTGTTACAACTTTAAATTTAACACAATCTCAGAGCGAGTTGAGTACAAATTCGGCTAATGAGACTTTTACGTATGTAGACGCTTCTGGCACACCTATAACTGATCCAACGGCTTATGTAAATAGTGCTTCTCCTTTTACAGAGGCTATTGCTGTAACAGTTACAAATCTAGATGGATGTTCACGAGAAGGCGTTATTAATGTGATTGTGAGTGCTTCTCAAATTTCAGATGGAACACTCTTTGCAGATGAGATTGAGTGTGATACTGATGGTGATGGTATCGCTGTATTTGATTTCTCTGCTGCTACCACCGCGATAATGACATCGTTCTCACCACAGGTAGTATCTGTTGCTTATTATGAAACAGAACAAGAGGCTTTATCTGAGATTAATCCTATTACGGATATTGCTGCTTATAGCAACAACCCACTATTTACAAGTGCTGGCGGTGTTCAAGATATTTGGGTTCGTGTAGAGGCAGCTACAGATAGTGGATGTGTAGGTCTTGGAGAGCATGTGAGACTCACCGTCACCCCCAACCCAACATTCCTACCAAGTATCAGTAGTATTGAAACCTGTTCTGCTGTAGCCAATGCTGCTACTTTTGATTTGACGCAGAATATAACGGAGATTACTGGTGGAGATACAGATCTAGAAGTTACTTTTTATGAGAGCATTGCAGCTTACACGGCTGCAGCTCCTGTGGCGATTGCAAGTCCTGCCTCTTTTTCAAATAGTAGTAACCCGCAGACTATTTTCTATAGTCTAAGAAGTACAAGCAGCACGTGTACGACGTTTGATACTGCAATGAATTTTGAGATTATCGTCAATCAAAATCCTGTGGCAATTACGCCATCAGAACTTCAAGTGTGTGATGATGACGGTGTAGTAGATGGATTTACCACGGTTGATCTTTCTCAAAAAGATGCAGAAATCACTAGTGGTTTTAATGCAAATCTCACGGTAACCTATCACTTGGACGCTGCTGGCGCTACTACTGGCGATGCAAGTATTCCAGATAGCACGATGTTTACCACCACGAGCAATCCTCAGATTGTAGGGGTACGTGTGACTAATAATATAACCTGTCTCTTATACACATCTCCGAGCCCACGAGACGGACTCC
>CAJXSW010000193.1 GCA_913060645.1 uncultured Dokdonia sp.
GATCGTGATTTTTGTGGTGGTTTTACTGCTAGGTAATTTTAGATCTGGGCTGGTAGTGGCTTCGGTAATTCCGCTGTGTTTGTTATTTGCATTGTCACTTATGTACATCTTTGGGGTAGATGCAAACTTGATGAGTCTTGGCGCTATAGATTTTGGGATTATTATAGATGGCGCGGTCATAATTGTAGAATTTATAGCTTTTGAAATAACGAGAAAGAAAGATGAGATTTACGCTTTCGCGAAAGCGGAACAACAACAATTAAAAGATAAGATTACAT
The DNA here is from genome assembly GCA_913060645.1 of uncultured Dokdonia sp. Lineage (GTDB taxonomy): Bacteria > Bacteroidota > Bacteroidia > Flavobacteriales > Flavobacteriaceae > Dokdonia. The sequence continues at coordinate 279 of CAJXSW010000193.1, forward strand.
TTTCTGGAGCATCAAAAATGATGAATTCGGCCATCTTTGGGCAGCTTATTATCTTGATAGTATTTATACCTATTCTCTCACTGAGCGGTGTGGAAGGAAAGATGTTTAAGCCTATGGCGCTCACCTTTAGTTTTGCATTAATAGGGGCGATGATTTTCTGTTTTACGTATGTTCCCGTAGCTGCATCTGTGTTCTTAAAACCATCTAATGCAACAGATAAAAATATCTCCGTAAGGTTAATGAAATGGCTTAATAAAATGTATGAGCCAGTAATTTACTGGGCATTACAGAGCAAGAGACTCGTATTAGGTATCGCGGTAGCCTTACTAGCAATAGCTATCTATTTGTATAGCACCATGGGTGGAGAATTTGTCCCCACACTTGACGAAGGTGATTTTGTGATTCAGCCAGTATTAAAAACAGGAACCTCTCTAAGTAACACAGTAGAAATTACCACCGAAATTGAGAAAATACTATTAAGTCAATTTCCAGAAGTAAAGCAAGTGGTAACTCGTATAGGTGCTGCAGAGGTACCTACAGATCCCATGTCTATGGAGGAAAGCGATGTGATTATTGTACTCAAACCTAAAGGAGAGTGGACGTCTGCCTCGTCTAAAGATGAGCTGGCAGATAAGTTTAAAGAAGCACTTGCTGTCATCCCAGGAATAGAAGTAGAGTTTACACAACCTATAGAGATGCGTTTTAATGAATTGATTACCGGTGTACGTGCAGATATTGCAATTAAGATTTTTGGCGATGATCTTGAAATCCTTGCAAAGAAAGGAAGTGAGATAGGAACTCTTATTGAAAACGTAGCAGGCGCAGCAGATGTTTCTGTTGAGAAAGTGGCAGGTTTGCCTGAGATGAGTGTGCAATACAATAGAGCAAAAATAGCCAGGTATGGTCTCAATATTCAGGATCTCAATGATATGGTTTCCATGGGATTTGCGGGTAAGACTGCTGGCAGCGTTTTTGAAGGAGAAAAGCGTTTTGACCTAGTAGTACGACTAGACAAAGAGAAGCGTCAAGATATCGATAACCTTAATAATCTATACATTGATCTCCCTGCTGGTGGAAAAATACCATTAAGCGAACTAGCAACTATAAGCTATAAAACAGGAGCTGCCAAAATATCTCGTGACGATACAAGAAGAAGAATTGTAGTGGGTGTTAATGTGCGTAATCGTGATCTACAATCTGTGGTGGATGACGTCCAGAAGTTGATTAACGAGAATGTAAAATTACCTGTAGGGTATTCCATTACTTATGGAGGACAGTTTGAAAACTTACAAAGTGCAAAGGCGCGATTAATGATTGCGGTGCCTATTGCACTTATTCTCATATTTATTCTTCTTTATTTTGCCTTTAAATCTGTCAAGGAAGCACTGATGATTTATTCTGCAATACCGCTGGCTGCGGTAGGAGGTGTTCTTTTATTATGGCTGCGTGATCTGCCATTCAGTATTTCGGCTGGAGTAGGTTTTATTGCTTTGTTTGGGATTGCAGTTTTAAATGGAATTGTATTAATAGAGCACTTCAAAGAATTACAAAAAGAAGGTTTTGAAAGTATAGAAGCTTTAATAAAGCAAGGAACAAAAGATAGGTTGAGGGCTGTGTTGCTCACAGCATCTGCTGCGGCTTTAGGGTTTTTACCTATGGCTATCTCTACAAATGCGGGAGCAGAGGTGCAGCGACCGCTAGCTACTGTGGTAATAGGAGGATTGATTACAGCGACCTTACTTACACTCGTCGTATTGCCAGTTCTGTATGCTTACTTAAATACTCCTAAGAAAACTAGTGAAGGATTGTCCAAAGGTAAGGTCACCACCATAAGTATAGTGGTATTACTATTTTCTGTAAACCTAGGAGCGCAAGAAGGGGCTAAATCGTTACAAGATTTAATCCCGATGGCTATAGAAAATAATCTTGGGTTAAAAGCAAGTAGTCTAGAAGTAGCACAATCTGAAGTCTTAATTAATAGTGCTTTTAGCTTTGATAAAACGCAGGTGTATTATGAGTTTGACGAGAATAATCTGGCCATAAACGATCGACCACTACGGGTTTTTGGGATACAGCAGGACTTTAAATTCCCCACGGTTTATTTCTCAGAAAAGAGTGTGCATAAAGCAAGCGTTAAGGTGGCTTCTAGTGCATTTGAAATAAAGAAAAAGGAAGTTGAACGCAAAGTGACGGCTGGCTATTATGACTATCAAATTGCTAGAGAAAAGGAACGAGTGTATAGTGCACTAGATAGTTTGTATACAGATTTTTCTAGAATGGCGTCAAGGCGTTTTGAACTAGGAGAGACTAATTACCTAGAGAAGATTACTGCGGCTTCTAAGCAAAAACAGGTAGAGCTTAATTATAAACAAGCGCAGAGCGAAGTAGCACTTGCCTATGGGGATTTACTAAAAGTGGTGCAGGTAGACGAAGCTATTGTAGTCGCTAGTGAGCCTTCGTTTAAAGTAGCGCTAGCAACTTTAGATACAAGCAGTAGTGCAGAAGTAGCATATTATCAAAACAGAGTATCCCTGCTTCAGGAAAAGGGTCGTTTTGAAAAACAACAGCTCCTGCCAGATCTAAGTCTTAATTATTTTCAAGGAACAAATTCTGGGCTTAATGGTAGTCTTTATGGATATCAATTAGGAGTGAAGATCCCAATATTATTTGGCGGTCAATCTGCTAAAATAAAAGCAGCAAAAATCGCCGAAGATATCGCAGTCACACAATCTAGTGAGTATGAGATACTACTCGATGCAAAATATAATGCCCTAACAGAAAAGTTGTCGCAACTTCAAGAAGCACTAGATTATTATGAAAATGAAGGAGCATCACTTTCTCAAGAAATTTTAAAAACAGCAAACGGTAGTTTTAGAAATGGTGAGATTAATTTTTACCAGTATATCCAGAGTCTTGAGAGCGCTTATGAGATAAGACTAAGCCACCTTGAGAAACTCCATATATACAATCAAACTGTAATTGCCATTAATTACTTAACCTTATAAATACGACAATATGACACGTAACTTATATATCTGTCTCTTATACACATCTGACGCTGCCGACGAAGAGGATAGTG
>CAJXSW010000194.1 GCA_913060645.1 uncultured Dokdonia sp.
CGAGATAGGAGTCCGTCTCGTGGGCTCGGAGATGTGTATAAGAGACAGGTTTTCTGGAATCTGAAATTCCGTTGCTGGCATTTCAAAACTGTCCTCTTGTAAAAGTGTTTTAATTCCTTTTTCGAGTGTTTTTGTATAGACAGGCGCAAGAATCTTGTGAGAAGACTTTGTGGGAAATGATAAGTTCCCAAAAATAACGCCGCAACGATCTAAGGCTTCCTCATTTTTCCAATACCCTCCGTGCTGCAAGGCATCTTTAGTTACCTGTAATCCCCATTGGTACATTTGGTCTAAGCTTTCTAAATTCTTAGTACCAAAATCTGCGCTATTAAAGCTATAATCACGTATATATCCACCACGTAGGGAATAACAGCTGTCTATAGTTCCTTTATCTTTTTTATAAAATAATTCTGGGTCTGCGCCAAAATCATCTTTTGTTGCCATACCGGTTAAGTCCTTTTTATCCATAAGGTTATTCCAAAACTCTTGAAGTGTTTTAGACCCTGGAAAAAGGGATGACATACCAATAATTGCTATTTTTTCTTTCATTCTTTCTTGTTAGATGTGGCTTTTGTGGAGGCGCAATGCAATGCGCCTCTACAGTTTGCCATTACCAAACTAATTCTCTTGAAACAGTTAATCCGGCACCTTCCGTATACAAGATAACATCTTCGTTATCGTCATAAACGGTACACTCTGCAATCATTTTCGTCTCTGTATTTTCTTGGATTTTTATGTGTACGTAGTAACTTTTATTAGCTTGAATTTCTCCGTACACCATCCCTTTAGAAGTCTGTAATGGCAAGCTATTAGCGCCATTATGATATTTTTGTACCCAAACCACCATTCCTTGATATTGAATATCTAAGAAGAATGCATTCAAACTCGTACTAGGGAACTGACCTTGATCTTCATAAGAAACCGCTGGAGCTTTACATTTTAATAATACCTGCGATTCATCCATCGCAATAACCTCCTCTATGCCTTGGTAAAATGCACCGTGGAATAACGAACCATCTTTATAGAAAGTAGCTCCGTCTATTTTATTCTCAACTAGTTTTGGTGTTCTGAATGTTGGTTTTTTAGTACGCTTTCGCGAAAGCGTAACTGTAGCTCTATAATGATTGAGTGGTAGTTTTGCTCCTTTACTGTACACGCTTACTTCACAGACGATGGTGTCTACTGTTTTTAATTGTTCTTTCACTTTCGTGAAATACACCTCTTTTTCAGTCCCGTCAAAAACAATTCCTTTGAAAAGTTTTACATCTTCTATGCTTGCCAGTTTATAATCTGGAAATAGCTTAACACAAGAATCTGTCATCCAAGCCGTGGCATTCACCATAGGTAATACAGGACTTCCCTGAATTACGTGATGTTGTAAAAATGCATTCTCTTTGAGACTCAAGTTTCTTTGAATCGTATGCGTTTTTAAGTCTCCAGAAATATCTGAAATACCAGATGGTAATGTACCGCCGACGATCACTTGAGATTGGTTATGATATGCTCCGTTTAATTCTTGCACAAAACGAGCAGCGCCTCCAGGATGATTTACTAAAGAAACACCAGCCTCTTCAAACATTTTTTGTAGCTCTGGACTTACCATACCGCCTTCCCAAGCTCCCCAGTTTATTGCGGTAACTTTAGTGTTAGGGTGGTTTGTACTGAACAAGTGTGCGGCAGTACTCAATATTTCATTTGCCATTGCATAATCAGATTGTCCTACGTTTCCATAAAAACCTGCTACAGACGAGAACATAATGAGATGTTTTAATTCATTGATATTAACCATTTTTAAAAGGTTTAATAAACCGTCCAATTTCACGGAAGTGACATTATCAAAAATTTCTTCTGTTTTATCTTGAATCAATTTATCTGCCAATCGACCAGCACCGTGTATGATGCCTGTGATTTTACCCCATTGCTTTTCAATCTTTAGTAATTCTGGTTTGATGGTTAAGTTCGTCACATCACCAGCTACATATATAGCATCTCCACCAGCTTCTTTGATCGTAGCAATGGTTTCTTCTATCTCTTTTTTGGCAACATATTTATTGAATAGATTATTTAACCTTTTAATAGAAACTTTCTCTCCGCTAGCTTTCAGATCCTGCATAATCGCGTTCTTAAGCTTGGCAGGATTGTTTTCAGTTAGGGCATAGGCTGGTAATTCAAAATCTAAAGAAGATCTTCCTAATAGGATAAATTTAGCTTTAAAAGCTGCGTTCATTTCCTTGATGCAGGTTGCCGTAACACCTCTACCACCACCAGCAACTAAGAAGACATCTTTATCTGTAACCGTTTGCTGGTAATCATCTGTAGTAGCAACTTCATTAGGTGTAACCTCATAGGTCATTCTGCCTTTTTCATTAATAGCTACATCTACATAACGCACATCTGCATCGTGTAATTCTTGGAATAGATTAGCTGCAATTTCTTCTGGAGACAATTCAGGCTGTGCATCAATGGCTCTACAAAAAACAGGAGACCATTCTAAGTTCATACACTTGGTTAACCCAGATAATCCGCCAGCTATAATCGACATATTAGAACGTTTGTCTGTTCCAAACTTCCCGTCTAAACGAGAAACTGTCATAAACGCCGTGCGCTGTGTTTTACTTGTGGTATCTAATGGAGCTTGTAAATGCTTTGCCAATAAGAATGTGGCTTTTAATAAAGTACGTTCTACCGTAAAATGCTGTGTGAAATTATGACCAGAAAAGGTGAAATGTGGGTGTAAATATATAAAAGCCCCAATTTCATTATTGGCTAAGATGGTATCTACAGCGTTCTTAATGTTTTGATCGTTTATTTCGGCAATCGAAATTCCATCTTTAATGGATGTATTTTTTTTAATTGCGTTAAATTGAAGGACAATCACTTGATGTCCTTCGTTCTCTAATTTAGTTTTTACAGCAAGTGTCAAAGGACCTCCTTCATCTGTGATGACAACAGGTTTTAAAGAAGGAATATCTTGCACTAAAACATCAACTCTAGGAATAAACTTTAAGCCAATTGATTTTCTTGGTACACTATGAAAATTAGTAGGTAAGGAGAATTCTTGTTGAACTGTATTTTCCTTACCTACTTTGTTGTTCTGATCTTGAGTTACGCTAGGCTCAGGCTTTTTTTTTTACTTGAAATACCTGCTTTTGCAGAGATGTAGTCCACAATTTCTTGTAAGGTTCTAAGCTCTGTTAAGTCGTTAGGGTTAATGTCTGATAGCTTGTCAGATTGCTCTGTAATCGCTCCAAATATCTCCACACGTTTAATAGCTGTCTCTTATACACATCTCCGAGCCCACGAGACGGACTCCTATCTC
>CAJXSW010000195.1 GCA_913060645.1 uncultured Dokdonia sp.
TTTCTAGAGTATATCTCGCCTAAAACGATAGTTTTTATAAAAAACAGATCACTTCTTGTAGATCGTACTGATAAAAATTTCGCGAAAGCGGAAGAAGCATTTTCTAACCTTGACTCAGAGATAAAGCGCAACTCACCAGAGGAGCTTTTTATGCATGGAGCTGCATTACAGCAGCAGTTAGGTCAATTTACTACGGTAGATCTTACCGCAAAAATTGACGGCGCCACAGCAGATACAATAATCACTTTTGAGCAGCAACCACAACCTTCTTTTAATAAGCAGTTTGACTTATTAATTGCAAACTTGAATGAAAATTCGGCAAAGGGTTATAAGAATTATATTGCCTGTGTGACAGAGCAAGCTGCAAAGCGTTTTCATGATATTTTTGATGATGCAGATGCGATTGTAAAGCAATATGAAACAGTGGTACTGTCATTATATCAGGGATTTATAGATGATGAGCAGAAAATAGCGGTCTATACAGATCACCAAATTTTTGAGCGTTATCACAAGTTTAATCTTAAGAATGGGTATGCAAAAAAGCAGTCCATAACGCTTAAGGAATTGAGCCACCTCTCCGTAGGTGATTATGTGACGCATATTGATCACGGGATTGGAAAATTTGGTGGATTACAGAAAATTGATGTAGAAGGAAAGCCACAAGAAGCAATCAAATTAATTTACGGCGAGCGTGATATTTTGTACCTAAGTATTCACTCGCTTCATAAAATCACAAAGTATAACGGTAAAGATGGCAAGCCGCCACAAATTTATAAACTAGGAAGCCAGGCTTGGAAAAAACTTAAGGCAAAGACCAAGTCTAGAGTTAAGCACGTTGCGTTTAACCTCATTAAATTATATGCAAAACGTAGGTTGCAAAAAGGCTATGCCTTTGGGCCAGATACACACATGCAGCATGAGCTAGAGGCAAGTTTTATTTATGAAGACACGCCAGATCAAAGTAGCGCTACCGAGGATGTAAAGCGCGATATGGAGAGCGAGCGACCTATGGATCGCTTGGTATGTGGGGATGTAGGTTTCGGAAAAACAGAAGTAGCCATTCGCGCCGCATTTAAAGCGGTTGACGGAGGAAAGCAAGTGGCAATACTCGTTCCTACAACGATTCTAGCCTATCAGCATGCACGTACATTTAAGGAGCGTCTCAAAGATTTCCCTGTAAAAATTGATTATCTCAACCGTTTTAGAACGGCTAAAGAAAAGCGCGAAGTGCTAGCGGGCATCGAGAGCGGAGCCATCGATATAGTGATAGGCACGCACCAACTTACTAGCAAAAATGTAAACTTTAAAGACTTAGGACTTCTCGTTATAGATGAGGAACAAAAGTTTGGCGTTGCGGTAAAAGATAAGCTCAAAACTATTTCTGAAACCGTAGATACGCTCACACTTACAGCAACTCCTATCCCGAGAACGTTGCAGTTCTCGCTCATGGCAGCAAGGGATTTAAGTACCATAAATACAGCGCCACCTAATAGATATCCTATAGAAAGTAACGTAGTGCGCTTCTCTGAGGAGGTGATACGAGATGCGGTACAATATGAAATACAACGTGGCGGTCAGGTATTCTTTATCCATAACCGTATTGAAAATATCAAGGAAGTTGCGGGTCTTATTCAGCGCCTTGTGCCAGATGCAAAAGTGGGAGTAGGTCACGGGCAAATGGAAGGAAAAACGTTAGAAACAAAGATGCTGTCGTTTATGAATGGCGAGTTTGATGTGCTAGTATCTACCACTATTATTGAGAGCGGACTAGATGTGCCTAATGCAAACACAATTTTTATAAATAACGCAAATAACTTTGGACTGTCAGACCTCCACCAGATGCGTGGGCGTGTTGGACGTAGCAACAAGAAAGCGTTCTGCTACTTCATCACACCGCCATATAGTGCCATGACAGATGATGCTCGTAAGCGCATCCAGGCACTGGAGCAATTTTCTGTGCTAGGAAGTGGTTTCAATATCGCGATGAAGGATCTTGAGATACGTGGTGCTGGGGATTTACTAGGAGGAGAACAGAGCGGATTTATCAATGAGATAGGTTTTGATACCTACCAGAAAATCTTAAATGAAGCCATTGAAGAGCTTAAGGAGGATGAATTTTCAGAGTTGTATAATGATGATCCCGCTTTTGCGAAAGCAGAAAAGGATTATGTAAAAGACACTGTAATTGATACTGACTTTAGTCTGCTATTTCCAGATGACTACGTAAACAATATCACTGAACGCTTAAACTTATACACGCAGCTCAATAATGTAAAAACAGAGGAGCAACTGGATGATTTTGAACGCCAACTCGTAGATCGTTTTGGGCCATTACCAGAAGAAGCCGAAGATTTGCTAGATTCTGTTCGTATCAAGTGGGTAGCGACTAAAATAGGTCTTGAGAAAGTGGTTCTCAAAAATGGAAAACTCACTGGCTTCTTTATTGCAGACCAGCAGAGTGCCTTCTATCAAAGCCCAGCCTTTGGCCGTGTGCTTAAATTTGTACAAGAAAACGCATACCGTATTGGGATAAAAGAGAAAAAACTATCTAAAGGACTGCGATTACTCTTAAAATCTGACGATGCTAAGACGGTAAATGATGTGGTAGCATTGCTAAGACCATTAATGCCAGAGAGTACAAAGAAAAAAGCAGCAGAGCTGCCTATGGATGATGGCGAGTAAATCTTGGAAACCAACGCTTGCAGTAATTGCAGCAATTATCACCATTATAGGTTTGGTAACTGGGAAGTTCCTCTTCTTTGTGATATGGCTGCCTTTAGGATGGCTATTTAATTCAAAAAAGGAAGATCGTGTGGACTAGATATTCTTTTTCCTTAATGTGTATTTGTGTCTTGCTACAGACATCTATGTGTCGTGCGCAAGTACAAGATGCTGTAAAAACGGAAAGAGAATACCGAATTAAACCCGAGCTTGTTCCACAAAAAGCAAAAGACTTTATTGCCACCTTTAATATAAACCGTTCTGTAAAATGGTTACAAGAAGTAGGTAATGATGGCGCTAGTATTGAAGCAAAATTTAGATACAAAGGAAAACGTCATAGTGTTGAGTTTACTACAGATGGAGTTCTAGAAGATGTAGAAATAGTTATTTGGTTAGGAGATTTGCCTGAAGATACTAAACAAGAGATAACCAGCTATTTTACGCAAGAATTTGATTATTTTAAGGTAGAAAAAATACAAGCACAGTATAATAATACTGTCTCTTATACACATCTCCGAGCCCACGAGACGGACTCCTATCTCGT
>CAJXSW010000196.1 GCA_913060645.1 uncultured Dokdonia sp.
TACACTATCCTCTTCGTCGGCAGCGTCAGATGTGTATAAGAGACAGGTATAGACGTACCTTGCTTAAGCAATACAAAGTTATGTCCCATAACCTTAATCCCTATTTTTCCAGTATGACGGAAGGTAAGAGTTACCTCTTGTCCAGCTTTTGCCTTAAGCTCGCTCTTGTCATATTTCATGAGGTCATTACCTGCAAGTGCTAGATTTACAGTGTTCTCATCTGCTTTTGTAGCAGCTTTTTTTGATCCTATTTTTACAGTCTCTTTAGTCTCTTTTTTTTCTCCTTCTCCACAACTTACCATTATAGTAGCTAGTGCAATCACTGCTAGAAATCCTTTAATTCTCATAATTTATAGTTTTGTTTATTAATATAAAGATAACTAACGCATACTTTTTACTCCATATTTTCTTGAAAAAACTCTAGAGTACGCAGTTCATTATAGTAAAATTCTCCTTTCATATAGAATCCTACATGACCTCCATGGTCTGGCATTTCTAAGTGTATAATATTAGAGTCTTTTGCCTGTGCAATAGGATAGCAATCACCGTGAAGAAAGCTATCATTCTTTGCATTGAGAATAAGGGTAGGTACAGTAATCTTATCAAGGTAGTCAAAGCTGCTTGCTCTGGCATAATAATCAAGTGCATCCTCAAAGCCATGCGCGGGTGCGGTATACAGATCGTCAAAGCGTTTTAAGCTATTTATTTTTTTATAGTCTTCCTTATTCATCTTCTCAGGAAACTGCTGCATTTTCTTGCGATACTTTGCTTTAAGATGCACTAAAAATGAGGTTCGATATACGATGTTTTCTCTCTTAATAAGTTGTTCAAGAGAGGCTTTAAGATCTGCAGGAACACCTATGCAGGCAGCACAAGTCACTTGTGAGGGTATGTGATCTTGCTCTCCTAGATACTTGAGCACTGCATTGCCACCTAGACTTACTCCATATAGATTAATATGGCTGTATGCTCTAGTAACGAGTGTGTTTACTACAAATCTAATATCGCCGGTATCGCCGCTATGATATGATCTATACAGTCTATTCTGGCTACCGCTGCATCCTCTAAAGTTTATGGCAGCCACATCATAACCATGATTACTCAACAACTTTGCGGTGCCTAGTATGTATGGTCGCTGTGCGTCTCCCTCAAGTCCATGTAGTAATACTGCAACTTTTTTAATGTTGCCTTCTTGTGGTGTCGCGGCTAGTGTCCAGTCTATATCTACATAGTCTCCATCAGGAAGCTCCATACGCTCACGAGTTTGCGTGATCCCCTTTACACGTCTAATCTTTGCAGAATAAATGGTCGAAAAATGTGGATCTTTAAAAAGTCCGCTTGCGCGAAAACGTGAGGGTACAATGGGCATTATGTAAGGTGGTGTACTATTAGTAAAAAACTATTAAGAGATTATAAAAATAGGTAGAATTAAGCTTTCGCGAAAGCGTAATAATCAAACCTATAGAAAGTAGTTTTATTTAATGTTTTCTTTTATGAAACAAACATTCCAATTATATTTATCATGATTATAACCTCATAAAATGCCTAGAACCGAAGATTTTGATAGAGAAATTGTACTAGCAAAAGCAAGAGATTTGTTTTGGCAAAAAGGATATAACGGTACGAGCATGAGGAATCTTGTAGAAGTTACGGGACTTAATAGGTCTAGTATTTACAACTCGTTTGGCAATAAAAAAGCCATTTATAAAACCTTACTGATACAGTACCAAGAAGAAAATGAAAAGATATATACAAATGCTTTAGTACGAGCATCTAATCCGCTAGAGGGAATTCGTTTTGTATTTGAAAATTTTATAGAGGAGATTGTAAAAGATAGCCAAGGAAGAGGTTGCTTTAGTATCAACTGTAAAGTGGAGCTTAGTAGGGAGGACGAGTCAATAAGAGATTATCTCGAGAAGATGCAAGAGCACAGAATAGAGTTCTTTAAAGGCTTAGTGCAAGAAGGACAAGATGCACATCTTATAAATGCAAAGCAGTCTGCATCACAGTATGCTTATTTTCTATTCTGCACTTTTCAAGGAATGCGTACAACAGGGATGTTTTTGAGAAATCGCGATATTTTACTGCAAATCGTACACAACGGGCTTGGGGTATTGCGTCGGGATTCTTAACCTATTCTTAAGTCTATAAAAGATTTTGAAATTGTAATTTTACAAACAAAGTAGCACTAACCATAGCGCATAAGCGCATTAAATAATTATAATATGTACACGAAGGAATTTGATATACGATGGAGTGATATAGATGCAAATCGTCATCTAGCAAACTCTGCCTATGTAAATTTTATGTCTCATACTCGTATGGGCTTTATGATTGAGAACGGACTAAGCCAGCGAGAAATGGTAACTCATAATATAGGACCAGTAATTTTTCATGAACAGTTGTTCTTCTTCAAAGAAGCTTTTCAAGGTAAACCTATTACCGTAACGTTTGAACTAGGTGGAGCTAGTGAAGATGGTATGTTCTTTAAGTTTGTACACAATTTTTACGATTACAAGGGAAGAAACCTAGCTCGCGGAAGCATGATGGGAGCTTGGATTGATCTTACTACTCGTAAAACTATCGGACTACCAGAAGCATTAACACCTATGCTCGAAAATGCACCAAAAACACCAGACTTTAAAATTCTTACTAAGGAAGACATGCGCTCACACGGGCAAATGCCTATAGATAAGTAATAGCAAGCATTAATAAGGAAATCCCGGGTATATAATGTACAAACGCATTGTAAACCCGGGATTTTTTATTTATTGTCCAGGCATATCATAGAAAAACTGCTCCTGTACAATCTTTCCTTCTTTTACTTGATATACGGCAAGCTCTGATGTTTGTGAACGCTGCTGGCTAGGTTTATGTGTAGTATCCATATCAAAACGCACAGAAAACCAATTATCTGCCACTGTAGGCTCGCTGGCTTTACTGCTGTGTACTTCAAAAGTATTTTCCCACCATTCTCCTTTCTTTGCAACTTCTTGCATTCCTTCTGCACGCGCATTTTCTGCCCAAGCGGGTTCCAAGCTTACAATATTAGGACCTGTCTCTTATACACATCTGACGCTGCCGACGAAGAGGATAGTGTAGA
>CAJXSW010000197.1 GCA_913060645.1 uncultured Dokdonia sp.
ATACGAGATAGGAGTCCGTCTCGTGGGCTCGGAGATGTGTATAAGAGACAGTCTGCATAGTATTCATTCTTGATGTACTTATTTCCAAACTCTTTGAGCTCAGGGCGAAATTTCCCCTGAAGATCTACAAGCGGCACAAGGTTACCATCTTCATTTTTAATAAGAAGCGGCGGAATTTCTGGTGAAGCGAGTTTTGCAACCAAAGCATCATCTGCACCAAAAGTAGGTGCCGTGTGTACGATACCTGTTCCATCCTCTGTAGTTACAAAGTCTCCTGCTATTACACGGAAAGCATCTTGAGGATTATCATTAGGTTGTACAAAGTCAAACAGTTGCTCGTAGCGAAGTTCAAGAAGGTCTGCTCCTTTAAATTCTCTAGCTACGAAGTATGGTATTTTTTTATCTCCAGCAGTATATGTGTCCAGTTCTTCTTTCGCGGAAGCTGAAACAAATTTCTTGTCAAACTGCTTAGAGATTAAATTCTTTGCAAGAATAACCTTTACTGGCTCAAAAGTGTACTGGTTAAATGTCTCAACGAGTACATAATCTATCTTCTTCCCTACGGTAAGTGCCGTGTTTGAAGGTAGTGTCCAAGGTGTCGTCGTCCAGGCGATGAAGTAGGTGTTCCCGTCTGCAAGTTCTTTTGCAAGTGGGTTTTCACCTTGATCTGTGATTTTAAATTGTGCAACCACCGTAGTATCTGTCACATCACGGTAACATCCAGGCTGGTTAAGTTCGTGAGAGCTTAATCCCGTTCCCGCCTTAGGAGAATATGGCTGGATGGTGTACCCTTTGTACAGTAAATCTTTGTTATAGATTTGCTTAAGTAGCCACCATACGGTTTCCATATACTTGGCCTTATAGGTGATGTATGGATCTTCCATATCTACCCAGTAGCCCATTTTTTCTGTAAGGTCGTTCCAGATATCTGTGTAGCGCATCACGGCTTTTTTACAAGCTTCGTTATATTCTTCTACAGTGATTTTTGTGCCGATATCCTCTTTGGTGATACCAAGTTCCTTTTCAACACCAAGTTCTACAGGGAGTCCGTGTGTATCCCATCCTGCTTTACGCTTTACCTGAAAGCCTTTCATCGTTTTGTAACGAGGAAAAATATCTTTAATCGCACGTGCTAGTACGTGGTGTACACCCGGTAGTCCGTTTGCCGAAGGTGGTCCTTCAAAAAACACATACGGTTTTGCTCCTTCTCGAGAAGTAACCGACTTCTCAAAAACGTCATTTTCTTTCCAGTAGGCAAGTACCTCGCTAGCGATGTTAGGAAGGTCTAATCCTTTATATTCAGTGAACTTAGCGCTCATTTTGTAGTCTTTAAATGTTGTGCGCGAATTTACGAGATTTTTAGGCAATAAAGAAGTGCCTCAAGATGATAACATCTTGAGGCACTTCTTTGATATCTATTAATGACTAAAGTTTGTAAGCAAGCCCTAGTTGAAACACTGAAGCCTTCACAGAATTTTGACTAGTAAGGCCTCTAAAGTAGCCCAATTCAATCATCATATTCTCCGAAGCTTTATAGCCTATTCTTGCGCTTGCATCAACCCCTATTTTATCATCATCTTGAAATCGAGAAACTACTAGCTCATCACCGTTCTCTACTTCTGTTTCGAAGTTTAGTGTGTAGGTAATTTGCGGACCAAGAAATAAGCTAAAATTATCATCAACTTTATATTCTAACAGAAGCGGCATGAGAAGTTTGCTTTGCTTCACGTTAACATCATCTTGATTCTCTAAGAATAGAGGGTCACTATTATCAAATAATATAGTCCGACTGTAATCTATGTCTAGTTTAGCTCCTTGACTACTATAAAGTAATTCTGGTTGTAGCGCAAACTTATCACTGAGGCTAATGTTTATAAAACCACCTGCATAAAAGCCAACCTTGGCATTAAAATCTAAAAAATCATTGTTTGAATCTTCAAATTCATAAACGAGATTAGCGTAATTGAGTCCACCTTTTATACCATAACTTATATCATTTTGAGCATAAGAAACTGCAGCTATAAAAAGGCAAATTGTTAATGAGAAAATTATTTTTTTCATTCTTTTAAATTAAATTTCAAATATAAACTTACACGTGTTTTCCTACTTCAAAACCGTGCTTTCCGAGGTATTGATTTCCAGAATCTATGGCATCTTCCTCCAGTGTAGTTCCCATAGAGTCATTCCAGCGATTAAGGTATCCAAAGAGCGATATCACTCCCAGCATTTCTACAATCTCACCTTCATCCCAGTATTTGTATAATTTCTCCTTGATTTTTGCGTCTACGGCATTTGGTACTTGACTTGCTGCTAGTGAGAAATCAAGCGCAGCACGCTCTGCATCAGAAAAGGCATCGTGTGTGCGATACTCCCAGATATTATCTAGTTGCTCTTGCTCTGCTCCATAACGCTCTGCAGCACGTATAGCGTGCGCCTGGCAATAACGACATCCAGTAGCATTACTAGACACCCACGCAATCATACGTTTTAAGGCAGAAGTCACTCGGCCTTGGTTTGCCATCACGGCTTTGTTAAGATTTATAAATGCCCGCGAGATATCAGGACGACGCTGCATGGTAAGTACCGAGTTGGGACAAAAGCCTAGTGTTTCATTAAAAAATAGGGCAAGTTCTTTGGTTGTTTCGTCGTGTTCGGCAGAGAGTGGTGTTACTAATGGCATACTATTTTTTAAGAAGGTTAGTGTTGATTTTATGCTTTCGCGAAAGCAATATAGGCATTTTATCTACCAATTTTGTACCTTCATATTTCAAGCAAAACATACTTAAAATGGCTGGACATACAGTAACTACAATTTATAAACAAGGAATGCAATTTGAGACAGATAGCCCTACGGGTTATAAAGTACTCATAGATACTTCTCCAGAAAATGGAGGTAATAATGACGGGATGGGTCCTAAGGCGATGATGCTTTCTGGTCTTGCGGGATGTACTGGTCTAGATGTGGTGTTTGTACTCAACAAGATGAGGGTAGATGTACCTAAATTTAAAATGGTCGTAAAAGGAGAACTTACAGAGGAGCACCCTAAAACATATCACACCGTATGGCTAGATTATCACTTTTATGGTGATGACT
>CAJXSW010000198.1 GCA_913060645.1 uncultured Dokdonia sp.
TTTTTTCAAGCAGAAGACGGCATACGAGATAGGAGTCCGTCTCGTGGGCTGAAAGAAGACGTGAAAAACTAAAAAAGCAAAAAGCGTAAGTTATGGCATCTTTACAACAACAAGCAAAAGGAAAGAAGGACGGAGATATCAGATATCTTACGCCTCTTAACATTGAGACTAACAAAGCAAAGAAGTACTGTCGTTTTAAGAAATCTGGTATCAAGTATATCGATTACAAAGATGCAGACTGGCTAGCAGGTTTTGTAAACGAGCAAGGTAAATTGTTACCACGTCGTCTTACAGGAACTTCTTTAAAGTACCAACGTAAAGTGTCTGTAGCAGTAAAACGCGCACGTCACCTTGCATTGATGCCTTATGTAACTGATTTATACAAATAGAAACTAGATAACAGATGGAACTTATATTAAAGAAGGACGTTGAAAATCTAGGATTTGCAGACGATCTAGTACAAGTAAAAAACGGATACGGTAGAAACTACCTAATCCCTAACGGTCATGCTGTACTTGCAACGCCTAGCGCAAAGAAAGTACTTGCAGAGAACCTTAAGCAACGCGCTCACAAAGAACAAAAATTTGTGGACGATGCACAGAAGCAAGCAGATAAACTTAACGGACTTGAAGTTAAGATTACTGCAAAAACTGGAGATGGAGACAAGCTTTTTGGATCTATTAACAATGCAGACGTTGCAGAATACCTAGCAAAAGAAGGTGTTTCTATCGATAAGAAATTTATTTCTATCGCAGGAAATGTTGTAAAACGCTTAGGTAATTATGAAGCAAAAGTACGTTTCCACAAGAATGTGGTAGCTACACTTCCTTTTGACGTAGTAGCAGAGGCTAACTAAGTCATTAGATATTATATGAAAAGCCGTTCTTACAACCGTAAGGACGGCTTTTTTATGAAATTTATTTTTTAATACGCTTACGCGAAAAAGTGATTCACAATGAAATACGCTCGCCTTACAAAAGAACAACTAGAAGAACTAAAGCCAGAATTTATAAATTTTCTAGCAACGCAATCTATCACTTGTGATGAATGGGCAACCATTAAAGAAAAACAACCACAAGTAGCCGAAGAGGAAATAGATGTTTTCTCAGATCTTGTGTGGGAAGGTGTGCTTACTAAAGCGCAATACCTAGAGCACGTATCTCCTAACCAGATGCACTTATTCTTACTAGGAGAAAATAATATGTCACTTATTGCTGTAAAAATCAATAAGGAAGATATAGACATCACCACTGCCGAAGGCTATGCATGGCTTAAAGAAAACTTAGGAGATGATGATGTTGTCTTTATGAGTGCAAGTAAAGATTATAGCGCAGATCGTAATGCAGATAAGTTTAAACTTATAAGTGAGGGTGCTGTGATAACTAGAGGTGATCTTTACAAATGGTTTGCTCGCTTTGTAGAAGTAAAGTAATTCTTATAACCAAAATTGGTTATCATTAAAAAAGGATTGTAAAGACTACTTATTAAATGTAGTTTTTACAATCCTTTTCTGTTTTACAAATGCTTCTCTAGGCGCATTGTATTCTTAGTTTTGCCTTTTTAAGTCGCTTATTATTTAGTCTCTTTATCATTTCTTCTGCAATACTTTTATGTACAGCTACAAATGATTGTAAATTTTTGACCTCTATAGTACCTAGATGTTCTCTATCTATGTTTCCTTCTTTAAAAAAGAAACCAGCAATATCACCTTTAGAAATCTTATCCTTACGTCCTCCAGAAAGCTCTAAAGTTCGCCATTGTGATCCGTCAGGGATACCTTTGTCATGTATGAACTCTTCATCCATTTGTGGCATAAACTCTGGAAGTTTCTCATCTTTCCAGTGTAATACGTATGCTGTACCCTTAGACTGCATACGAGCTGTACGACCATTACGGTGCGTAAACTCTTCTGCATGAATAGGTAAGTGGTAGTGAAGTATAAATTTTATTTCTGGCACATCAATACCACGGGCTGCAAGATCTGTAGCAAGTAGTAATTGATGTGTACCGTTACGAAACTTAAGTAACGACAGCTCACGCTCTCTTTGTTCCATACCGCCATAAAAAGTCCCGTGAGCAATACCACGATCACTAAGGTATTCACTTATACGTGCGATAGTCCCTTTGAAATTACAAAAGATAATCCCTGGCTGATCGCCTAGATGGCACAACGCCTTAACAAGCATATCTAGCTTATCCTTATCTGGGGATACAATAGCTTTTATCTCAAGTTTTGATCCTCCTTCATGCAGGTAGTCTACTTCCACCGGAGTAGTTAGGCCTACAAACTTTGGGATCTCAATTCCTTGTGTAGCAGAGGTAAGCACTTTCTTTTCTAGAGCTGGTAGAAAACTAAGGATTTCTGTCATTTCTCCTTCAAAACCTACCTCTAGTGATTTATCAAATTCGTCTAGAATTAAAGTTTTAATGTGATCTGTAGAAAATGTCTCTCTACGCATATGGTCTGCTAGTCTACCAGGCGTACCTATTAAAATAGCTGGACGATGTTTTATAGCTTGCCTATCTGTATTAAAACTTTGCCCACCATAAGCAGCATGAATTTTATATCCAGTCCCCATGTTACGAGCTACATTTTCTATCTGGATAGCAAGCTCGCGTGAAGGAACGACAATAAGTAATTGCACTTCTTCACAATCTGGATCAAGTGCTTCTATTACAGGTAATAAAAAAGCGAGTGTTTTACCAGTACCCGTAGGAGATAGTAATATCACCTCTCTTGCAGATTGTATTGCTAGTTGAGCTGCTTCTTGCATCTCATTGAGGGTCTTAATCTCTAGCTTGGCAAGGATTTGTTTTTGCGTTTTTTGGTTACTTGTCATAGACTGCAAAGATAATTATTCATTCATGAGTTATCATATTTTATAGCTGTCTCTTATACACATCTGACGCTGCCGACGAAGAGGATAGTGTAG
>CAJXSW010000199.1 GCA_913060645.1 uncultured Dokdonia sp.
AGCGTCAGATGTGTATAAGAGACAGCCCTAGGTTCTATTTATGCAATGAAAACCATTCAAGAAGAAAATGGAGAAAAAGGTTCCAACCGTTATATCATAAGTAATTCACAAAATTCATTACATGTAATGCAGGCGTTTACGTTCTTAAGACTTTGTGATTGGGACATGCCTACTGCAGATGTTTCTCCGCTTTTTGAGACCGTCCCAGATTTAATTGCTGCGCCAGAAGTGATGGAGGCGTTATATACAAACCCAACCTACAGTGCACATTTAAAGCGTCGTGGCATGCGACAGACCATCATGCTTGGCTTCTCTGATGGAACTAAGGATGGTGGATATCTCATGGCAAACTGGAGTATTTTTAAAGCCAAAGAAGCGATGACTGCCATGTCTAGAAAATATGGTGTTACTGTAATCTTCTTTGACGGTAGAGGAGGACCACCAGCACGTGGAGGCGGAAAGACACATCAATTTTATGCATCTTTAGGGCCAAAAATTGAAGCCCAAGAAATACAACTTACAGTACAAGGACAAACCATCAGTTCAAATTTTGGGACATTGGATTCATGTCAATATAACCTGGAGCAATTATTAAGTAGTGGTGTTGCAAATGAAGTTTTTGCTTCTGCAAATAATGACATTACAGATACTGATAGAGCCACACTAGAAGCGCTAGCTCAAAAGAGTTATGAAGCTTATACAGCTTTTAAACAGCACGATAAATTCTTGCCGTACCTAGAGCGTATGAGTACGCTTAAGTATTATGCAAAAACAAATATTGGTAGTAGGCCAAGTAAGCGTTCTCAGAAGTCTACGCTAGATTTTGGGGATTTAAGAGCGATTCCTTTTGTGGGCAGTTGGAGCCAACTTAAACAAAACGTTCCAGGATTTTATGGCGTAGGTACTGCGCTGGCTTCTTTTGAAGAAAAAGGAACACTTGAAGAGGTAAAGGAGCTTTATAAGAATAGTTCATTCTTCCGTACGCTGCTTGAAAATAGTATGATGAGTCTTACCAAGTCTTTCTTTGGCTTAACCGCTTACATGGCAGATGACGAGGAGTTTGGTGCTTTCTGGAAGATTCTATTTGATGAATATGAGCGTAGCAAGCGATTAATGCTTGAAGTGTCAGGACTCAAGGAGTTAATGGAAAATGAGCAAGCTGGTAAAGCATCCATACAAGAAAGGGAGCGCATTGTATTGCCCCTTCTTACCATCCAGCAATATGCATTGAGAGCTATACAAGAAATGCAAAAATCTGGAAAACAATCAGATAAGCTTGCTGTGTATGAGCAAATGGTGACGAGATCATTATTTGGTAATATTAATGCGAGTAGAAACTCGGCATAAAAAAGCATCATAAGGGAGTAATGCGTTGCTCCCTTATAATAGTTAGAGTACCTTTGCGTCAGCAGGCCGCCTTATTGATCCAGCAATGGATAGGAAAGTCCGGACACCATAGGATAGCATAGCGGCTAACGGCCGTCACGCTAAATTTATTTTTAGTGTAGGACAAGTGCAACAGAAAGAATGTACAGGTAATGCTGTAGCGAACCCAGGTAAACTCTATGCGGTGCAATGTCAAGTATACTCACAGTTAAGTGCGATCCGCGCGTTGTGGGAGGGTAGGCAGATAGAGGTTACTAGTAATGGTAATCCCAGATAAATAATAAGGAATCTCTAGAATCATCTAGAGTGAACAGAATCCGGCTTATAGGCCTGCTTTTTTTAAAGATTTTACAAGCTTTTTATAACAAATAAATCCCGCTAGTTGCGGGATTTATTTGTTATACTATATGTTGTTACGCTTCCCGAAGTTAATTCGGGACGAGTCTCGCGAAAGCGTGCTTGAATAAATTACTATTCCTCTTCGTCGCTTTCTGGCATTTCAAAAAAGCTGAAGGCATTCCCACCATAATTACGTGTTTGTACATAATTAGGAAACGAGTCCATTTTAGTATATTTTCCGTGTTCTATGATCAAGGTGCCATCTTGATCTAGCAAATTTTGTTTAAAAACAAGCGTTGCTATTTTTTCAAAATCCTTAATGTTGATGTCGTAAGGTGGATCTGCAAAAATAATATCATAAGTACCTCTTGCACGCTCTAGATACTTAAATACGTCACTTTTTATAGTTTGAATTGAAAATTCAAACTCCTCTGCCGTTTTATTTATAAACTGCACACAACCATAATTTGCATCTACGGCTGTAATCTGGTCTGAGCCGCGTGAGGCAAACTCATAACTTATATTTCCTGTACCAGCAAAAAGGTCTAAAACCCTAAGCTGGCTCATATGGTAATTGCTTCTCAGAATATTAAACAATGCTTCCTTTGCCATATCTGTGGTAGGGCGTACGGGTAATTTTTTTGGAGCAGCGATGCGGCGTCCTTTATATTTTCCTGAGATTATTCTTGTCATAGTAGTGTTGCGAGTAGGGATTGAGATCTTGTGAAGCCGGTAGACGGACTATCTTTGATAATAAGATGTCTGATGTACGTATGTGCTATACTATAAAATTCGTCGTGCTTTTCTATAGTACCTGTAAGTGTTACAGGTGTATTTTCTGGATTAAGTTCTAGTTGTTCTAGTGTGAAGAGTAGGTAATATATAAAATCTTCTTTGGCGCGTATCTCAAACCTATTAATAAAAAGTAGTTTTTTATTCTTTACAACGCCCATCTCAAAATACGAACTTTGTAAATTTATTAATACTTGAGCTTCTTCATTATTAGAATACTCCGTAAGAAGATGTTTTGCAAATATTGTCGTACTGTGATAATATTCAAACGATCCAAAAGTGTCAAAAAAGAAGTTATTTACGTTTGAATACGGCACGTAGACATTGATAAGATCATAAAAATCTATGGTGTCATGTGCCTGTCTCTTATACACATCTCCGAGCCCACGAGACGGACTCCTATCTCGT
>CAJXSW010000200.1 GCA_913060645.1 uncultured Dokdonia sp.
ACGAGATAGGAGTCCGTCTCGTGGGCTCGGAGATGTGTATAAGAGACAGCTTCTTCTATACTGTTATCTTATTAGAGGAGCTACAGCGTATTAATAGTGGTGGATTTGCTGCTGCTATATGGGCACATGCTTATCTTGCAATGACACACCTAAATGTAGAGGGAGATGAAAGAATAAAATCTGAATATCTCACAGCTAGTATTGCTGGAGATAAAATAGGTTGTCTATGTATTACAGAGCCTTTTGGCGGCAGTGATGTTGCAGGAATGAGAACTACGGCTGTTAGGGATGGCGATCATTATGTAATTAATGGTTCTAAGACCTTTATTACAAACGGTGTCTATTCAGATTATTTAATAGTTGCAGCTAAGACGGCTCCTGAACTAGGAGGTAAAGGTATGAGCATTTTCCTATTAGATAGGGATATGCCTGGTATAAGCGCAACAAAGCTGGATAAGCTAGGATGGAGAGCCTCAGATACTGGAGAGATTGCATTTGATAATGTGAAAGTTCCAGTAGCAAACCTTATGGGCGAAGAAAATGCAGGCTTTGGGTATATCATGCAGCATTTTGCTTCAGAGCGTCTTATTATGGGTATAAATGCTCATGCGAGAGCAGAGTATGCCATTGAGTATGCACTAGATTACATGAAAGAGAGAATGGCCTTTGGTGTTACTATTGATAAATTCCAAGCATTAAGACACAAACTTGCAGAGCGTCAAGCAGAGGTAGAGATGTCAAAAGCTTTTAATTATACAGTTGCATATCGCCTTAATAAGGGAGAGTATGTTGTAAAAGAAGCGACGATGTCAAAACTTACTGCAACAAAAATTGCAGATGAAGTAATTTATGACTGTTTACAGATGCTAGGTGGTTATGGCTATATGGAAGAGTATCCACTTGCACGTATGTTGCGTGACAGTAGGCTAGGACCTATAGGTGGTGGAACGTCAGAAATACTGCGTGAAATCATTGCAAAAATGGTTATCGATAAGAAGACTTATAAAGCAAAGTCAGAAGAAATTTCAAAAAATTAAAGGATAGGGTTGCAGGGTTACTTTTAAAACGTATATTTGCAGCCTGAAAACCGAATAAGAACTTAAAGAAAGGAGGTCCCACTATGTTAATTATACCAGTAAAAGACGGAGAAAATATAGATAGAGCGCTTAAACGTTTTAAGCGTAAATTTGATCGCACAAAAACTATGCGTAATCTTAGAGAGCGCAAGCAGTTTACAAAGCCTTCTGTAGTAAGAAGACGTGAGATTCAAAAAGCATCGTACATCCAAGGGATGAGGGATGCAGAGAATATCTAGCATTTATTAATCCGTTGTCATGCAAAGCATGATCTGGATTAACAGGGAGATTAAACCTCTCTCAATCATATAAAACCGTTGTGTTGTAAAGTTTATCTTTACAGTGCAACGGTTTTTTATTTTAGACATATGTTGCAAAGGGTGTTTGTAGTAATTCTAATAATCTATCTTATTTATGTCATTGACCTCTTTTCTTGATTATCTCAGTCTTGAGAGAAATTATAGCAAGCATACGGTTGTAGCTTATGAGAAAGATGTTGTTGAATTTTTGGCTTTCGCCAAAATAACTTTTGATGAAAGCAATTTAGCAGATATTCATTACGCGCAAATCCGGTCTTGGATTGTAAGTCTTGTAGATAACGACGTTTCTAACCGAACGGTCAATAGAAAGATATCTTCACTAAAGGCTTACTATAAATTCTTACTTAAAATTGGTGAGATAGAAGCTTCGCCACTTGCGAAGCATAAATCACTAAAAACTCCCAAGCGACTACAAATTCCATTTTCTGAAGTTGAGGTGGGAGCTGTCTTTGATAGGCTAAAAGAAGCTGATGATTTTGCAACGTTAAGAGACTTATTAATAGTGGAGCTTCTGTATGCAACTGGAATGAGACGTGCTGAGCTAGTGGATCTGACTGTGGGGAGCATTGATGTCGTTCAGAAAACCATAAAAATTATAGGTAAACGTAATAAGGAGCGCATCGTTCCTATGCTTTCTAGTGTGGTTGTTACCTATGATAGGTATATAGCTGTTAGGTCTTCTGTAGCTAGTAGTGGTGAAGATGCTCTCTTGGTGACTAATAAAGGTGCTAAAATTTATAGCACCCTTGTGTACAGGATAATTAATCGTTACTTTAGTGAGACGTCAGATAAGTTAAAAACGAGTCCGCATATATTGAGACACTCGTTTGCAACACATTTACTTAATCAGGGTGCAGATTTAAATATTGTGAAAGAGTTATTGGGACATGCTAGTCTTGCATCAACGCAAGTTTATACTCATAATAGTGTGCAAGCCCTCAAAGATGTTTACTCTAAAGCGCATCCTCGCAATAAGAAATGATAATTGGCGTAATGTAAAAGAACACTTATAAGTAGGTGTTTAAGTTATGAACTTTAAATATATAATCTTATGAAAGTAACTGTAGAAGCGCCAAAATTTGATGCAGATGTAAAACTCATTGAATTCATTGAAAAAAAAGTGGGAAAGCTTGAGCATTTTTATGATAAGATAATTCACGCAGATGTATTTTTAAAATTAGAGCCCAATGTGAAGCCAAATAATAAAATTGTCGAGCTATTAATCAGTGTTCCAGGGGATGAATTTATAGTAAAGAAAACGGCTAAGTCTTTTGAAGAGGCTACTGATGGGTGTGTACAGTCTATGGAGAGGATGCTTTTGAAGAGAAAAGAGAAAATTAGGTCTTAATTTTTTTGATTTTTTATTGAAAAAAAATTGGATAAGTATAATAATTAGTTATCTTCGCAGTCCGTTAGAAATAGCGGACTTTTTTATGCCTCTTAAAAGAGGTGTATGTAAGTAAAAAGCCGATGTAGCTCAGCTGGCTAGAGCAGCTGATTTGTAATCAGCAGGTCGTG
>CAJXSW010000201.1 GCA_913060645.1 uncultured Dokdonia sp.
TCTCGTGGGCTCGGAGATGTGTATAAGAGACAGGAATTAGGAGATTCTGACAGGCTTATAAGAGCTAACAAGAAAGCTAAAGCCGCAGATAATCCAATCAAGAAAAGAAGCTACTCAAAAAACACAAACAATAACAATAACAATCGCAAAAAGCGTTATTAAAATATATTTCTAATTAACTATGGCAACATTTCAGATCGAGGGAGGTCACCAACTTAAAGGTGATATCCAACCACAAGGCGCAAAAAACGAAGCATTACAAATATTATGTGCAGTATTACTCACTCCTGAAAAAGTTACCATAAGTAATGTGCCAGACATTATAGATGTAAACAAGCTCATCATGATCTTGGAAAATCTAGGTGTAAAGGTGGAGAAAATCGCAAAAGGTGAGTTTACGTTTCAAGCAGATGAACTTGACCTTGAGTATCTAGAAAGTGAGAAATTTAAAAAAGAGGGAAGTGGCCTCAGAGGATCTATAATGATTGTAGGGCCATTACTAGCTCGTTTTGGTAAAGGATATATTCCAAGACCAGGAGGTGATAAAATAGGTCGTCGTCGTCTAGATACGCATTTTGAAGGTTTTATAAAATTAGGAGCGACTTTTCGGTACAATCGTGAAGAACGTTTTTATGGCGTAGAAGCACCTAACGGACTTACAGGAGCATACATGCTACTAGATGAAGCATCTGTTACAGGTACGGCAAATATCGTGATGGCTGCCGTATTAGCCAGAGGGACTACGACTATATATAACGCAGCCTGTGAGCCATATTTACAACAGCTTTGTAAAATGATGGTGCGCATGGGAGCAAATATCCAAGGGATAGGTTCAAACATGCTTATCATAGAAGGAGTAGAAAAACTAGGTGGTTGTGAGCATAGAGTACTTCCAGATATGATTGAAATAGGATCATGGATAGGTCTTGCTGCAATGACTAAGAGTGAGATTACAATTAAAAATGTAAGCTGGGATGATCTAGGTGTGATACCTAATACCTTTAGAAAACTAGGGATTACGCTAGAACGTAAAGGGGATGATATTTATATTCCTGCACATACAGACGGTTACCAGGTAGAATCATATATTGATGGTTCATTTATGACTATCTCAGATGCACCATGGCCAGGTTTTACTCCAGATCTTTTAAGTATTATTCTTGTAGTGGCAACCCAAGCAAAAGGCGAACTAATGGTTCACCAGAAAATGTTTGAAAGCCGTTTGTTCTTTACAGATAAGCTTATAGATATGGGAGCAAAAGTGATACTTTGTGATCCGCATCGTGCAACTGTGATTGGACATAATTTCCAGTCTACGCTTAAGGCTACTACAATGACATCGCCAGATATACGTGCTGGTATCTCATTGCTTATTGCAGCGTTAAGTGCAAAGGGAACTTCTACTATTCATAATATCGAGCAAATAGACCGCGGATATGAAAACATAGATGAGCGTCTTAGAGCAATAGGAGCAAAAATCACTAGAATAGATTAATCTAATCTCTAGTTATAAAATTAAAAAAGGCGCAAATGATATTTGCGCCTTTTTTGTGGAATAGATTCTACCTTTGTGTACATGATTAGTTTAAAAAGAATAACGCTTTTATTTTCAGTACTCATCTTATCTTGTAATCACATGGAGCAGCCTCAAATTCATAATACGCCTATTGTTATTGCACACAGGGGAGCGCAATTTTTATATCCAGAACATACGATGGAAGGGTATAAAAAAGCAATCGAACTAGGAGCAGATTTTATAGAGCCAGATCTTGTGATGACAAAGGATGGGATTCTTGTAGCAAGGCATGAGCCTTTTATTTCTGAAACGACTAATGTCTCTGTACTCCCAGAATATGCAAATCGTAGAACCACCAAAATGCTTGATGGTGTGCCTGTAACAGATTGGTTTGTATCTGACTTCACGCTTAGCGAACTCAAAACATTACGAGCAAGGCAGTCTTGGGAGGAGAGAACTCACAAGTATGATGATCTTTTTGAGATTCCTACGTTTGAGGAAATTATCGCTTTCACGAAAGCGCACAAAACCACATCAGGAAATCCTGTGGGTATTTATCCAGAATTAAAGCATCCTAGTTTTCATGAAAGTCTAGGGCTCGCCATGGAAGATATATTTCTTAATCAGATTACAAAGGCTGGTTATGTAGATAAAACTTCTCCCATTTTTGTGCAATGTTTTGAGGTGAGTACGTTACAGTACATCGCAACTCATTCCGACGTGAGACTTATACAACTTATTGGTGCAGCTGGAATCTCTAGTAATGGAGATTTACGCTTTACCAAAGAAGATGGGGGCTATGATCCAGAAGGGCAACCTTATGATTTCATAATGACTAAAGATGCTCGTACATACAGTTACTTCGCAACCGAGGAAGGAATAAAGTTTGTTTCTACCTATGCAGATGGAATAGGTCCTTGGAAACCTTTTGTGATTTCTTATAGCAAGGCGAGCAAAGGAGAGGTTGAGGTGCTAGCCCCTACAGATTTTGTAGCGCTGGCACATAAGCATACGCTAGAAGTTCATCCGTACACCTTTAGAAAAGAAGATACTTTGTGGAGTAATAATAAGAATGGAGTAACCGAGTATCAATTGTTTTTTGAGGCGGGAGTGGACGGAGTATTTAGCGACTATACTAAAGATGCCGTAGCTGCCAGAAACAAATTCTTAGCAAGCAAAGATTAGTTGTTATAAGTAGTAATATTTTCTTTACTTCTTTTGTTACCTTTGCAGTCCTCAAAATTTGAGCAATTTTTACAAATCATCAGCACATGTCCTCTACAAAGAAAGTCGCATTTTATACACTAGGTTGTAAACTGAATTTTTCAGAGACTAGTACCTGTCTCTTATACACATCTCCGAGCCCACGAGACGGACTCCTATCTCG
>CAJXSW010000202.1 GCA_913060645.1 uncultured Dokdonia sp.
CGAGATAGGAGTCCGTCTCGTGGGCTCGGAGATGTGTATAAGAGACAGTTACTAGACCTAGCGATACATGAAGGGTGTACTCATTTTGCACTTACAGATATTAATAATACATCTGGCTGTCTAAATTTTGTGCGTCGAGCAAAAGAAAAAAATATAAAACCTATCATAGGAGTTGATTTTAGAAACAATACGAAGCAATGCTACGTTGCACTCGCAATGAATAACCAAGGCTTCCTTGAGATAAATAATCACTTATCAAAACACTTACACAACAAAACTCCATTTCCAGATCAAGCTCCGCACTTTGAAAATGCAATTATTGTTTATCCATTTGAAAATGTAATGGAGCTAGGGAAAGTAACTTTCGCTGATAATGAATACATAGGTGTGCGAGCAAAAGATATTTACAAGCTCAAATTTTCTTCTCTTAATTCTTTATCAAGAAAGTTAGTTATTCTTCACACGGTAAGCTTTCGCGATAAGAGAGATTTTAACACGCATCGTTTATTAAGAGCTATAGATACTAATGTGTTACTTAGTACGCTACCACCTACAGATCAAGGAAGTCCTAATGACTTCATGTACTCACGAAAAGAGATTGCTCAGGTTTTTAAAGACTATCCATCACTTGTTGAGAATACAAATAACCTATTACAAAAATGTGACATTGATTTCAATTTCAGTAAAAATAAGCCCTCACAAAACTTAACTACACTATTAGAAAGTCCAGAAGCAGATTATAAAAAGCTACTTGAGCTTTGTGAAAAGGGATTAAAAGAACGCTATGAAGTTATAGATAACATCATCAAAGATCGATTAAAGAAAGAGCTCGATCTTATAAAACATCTTGACTATGTCGCATTCTTTCTTATAAATTGGAAAATTATAGAATATGCTCGTAGCAAAGACTATTACTATGTAGGGAGAGGAAGTGGTGCAAATAGTATTGTAGCATACTTGTTACGTATTACAGATGTAGATCCTATAGAACTCGATTTATATTTTGAACGTTTTATGAATCTATATCGAGCAACACCACCAGATTTTGATATCGATTTCTCTACCTGGGATCGTGAGGATGTAACCAATTATATTTTTAAAGAGTTCAAAAGAAATAACCAAGTTGCACTGCTAGGCTCCTATGTTACATTTAAACACAGTGGAGCAGTAAGAGAATTAGGTAAAGTATTTGGGTTGCCTAAGTATGAAATTGACAAACTAAGCGATGGTCGCTATGATCCAAATAGTCTAGATGATATAAAAAAACTAGTTTTAAAATATGCGCAGGTATTACATGGTAGACCTAATTATACGAGTATCCATGCTGCTGGCATATTGATTTCTAGTAAACCTATTCATTACTTTTCTGCTACAAATCTACCTCCTAAAGGTTTTCCTACGGTACAATTTGACATGCACATAGCAGAAGATGTAGGGCTTTACAAATTTGACATCCTTGGGCAACGTGGACTCGGAAAAATAAAAGATGCAGTAGCTATCATAAAACAGAATCATCCCGGGATTACACTTCCAGATATACACAACGCAAAACAGTTTTTTACAGATGATTGCATAAACGAAATGATCGCACAGGCCGACTGTATAGGCTGTTTCTATGTAGAATCACCTGCTATGCGCATGCTACTAAAAAAACTAGGTGTTCGCGATTATCTAAGCCTTGTAGCTGCAAGCTCTATTATACGTCCTGGCGTATCAAAAAGCGGTATGATGCGAGAGTATATTTTACGTCATAAAGATCCTAAACGGGCAGAACGCGAAGGACATCCCGTATTATTACGTATCATGCCAAACACCTATGGTGTGATGGTATATCAGGAGGATGTTATTAAAGTTGCTCATCATTATGCTGGTTTAGATTTAGGTGAGGCAGATGTATTGAGACGAGGCATGAGTGGTAAGTATAGATCAAGAGAAGAGTTCTTACAAGTCAAGGAAAAGTTTAAAAATAACTGTCTTGCAAAAGGAGAATCTATAGCGGTTGTAAATGAAGTATGGCGTCAGGTTGAGAGCTTTGCTGGTTACGCTTTCGCGAAAGGTCATTCTGCTTCCTACGCTGTAGAGTCCTATCAAAGTTTATATCTGAAATGTTACTTCCCTTTAGAATATATGGTAGCAACCATTAATAATGGTGGAGGTTTCTATAGAACAGAAACATATGTGCACGAAGCCAAAAAGAAAGGTGCCACTGTACATCCACCATGTATTAATACTAGCGATATTCAAACAACTATACATGGAAAAGATATCTATTTAGGATTTCAACATTTACAAACGTTTGAAAAGAAAAACATAGTGTTGATTATAAATGCTCGTCTAGATGGCCCATTTAAGTCATTAGATGACTTCTTAGAACGAGTACCTGTAAGTTTAGATCAATTAGATTTACTCATAAGAGTAGAAGCTTTTAGAAGCATAAAAGATAATCAACGTTCTCTATTATGGGAAGCTTATTATAAGAACAATGCTCGGCCATCCATAATCAATCAAAAAGAGTTATTCAAAGTATCTATAACTAATTATAAGTTACCTGAATTTTATATTCCAGACGTGGAAAAAGCATTTGATCAGATAGAAATTCTAAGTCTTTCATTGTACGACCCATTCATTTTACTTGAATCTATACCCACTATAAAAGTTTTAGCCAAGGACTTGCATCTACATTTAAATAATACAGTAGAGATTTATGGCTATCTCGTTACAGCAAAGAATACAGGTACCTCAAATGGTAATCGTATGTGCTTTGGAACCTTCTTAGATTATAACGGTGACTGGATAGATACTGTTCACTTTCCTCCTTCATTAAAGAAATACCCTATACAAGGTA
>CAJXSW010000203.1 GCA_913060645.1 uncultured Dokdonia sp.
GAGATAGGAGTCCGTCTCGTGGGCTCGGAGATGTGTATAAGAGACAGATCTAAGAGTGAGAAGCGCCAGTTTAAACTGTACGTAGGCCGACTAGTGGGAAATAGTGAAGCCAAGTTTTTACAACTTTTTGAATTTCTAGACAAAGAGAAAACATACAATGAGACTGCAATTTTAAAGTCTGGTATTGTTACTAAAACACAACTTTCTAACCTTAAAGCGCATCTTTATAGACAATTATTAATAAGCTTACGACTCACTCCTGCACATCAAAATATACGTGTTCAAATACGAGAGCAGCTAGATTTTGCAACCATCTTATATCAGAAAGGTTTATACAAACAAAGCCTCAAAATTCTAGATAAGGCCAAAAGTATGGCGCTCGAGAATGAGGAGAAAAATGTTGCCTACGAGATTGTAGAATTAGAGAAAATTATAGAAACTCAGTACATCACTAGAAGTATAGCTACTCGAGCAGATGAGCTTGCTGTACAAGCAAAAATGCTAAGTGAGCAAAATGTAATGGCTAGTAAGCTATCTAACCTGTCATTACAATTATATAGTATCATGCTCAAGACGGGCTATGTGAAAAGTGATGCAGAGAAGCAGCGCCTTACTGACTACTTTGATGCACATTTACCTAAATATAATTATGACAAACTTAACTTTAGAGAAAAGTTATGGTTGTATAAAGCACATCTTTGGTATAGTTTTTTAACGCAAGACTTCCTGACTAGTTACAAGTATGCAGATCGCTATGTGAGACTTTTTGATGATAACCCCACGATGATTAAGCAAAACCCAGTATTCTACCTAAAGGGAATACATTATTTGCTCGAATCTTTATATTACCTCAAACACGAATCAAAGTTTAAGGAAGCCCTAGATAAGCTTACTACTGTAAAGGAGAATCCTAACTTTCCTAAGGGTGATAACCTAGATACGCTACTATTTCTATATACGTCAAGCAATCGCTTTAATCATAAGTTTATGACGGGAAGCTTTAGTGATGAGGATGGTCTCGTAAATGAGGTGCTTGCAGGATTAAAATCACCCAAATATAGAATAGATGAGCACCATGTAATGATATTCTATTATAAGATTGCAAGTCTATACTTTGGAGCTGGAGATAACGTGAAATGTATAGAGTACTGTCAAAAAATCATAAATAATCATAGTCTCAAAAGTAGAGAAGATCTCATGTGTTTCTCTCGTATTCTTAATCTCATTGCTCATTACGAGGCAGGTAAGGACTATCATCTAGAGTCGCTTTTAAGAAGCACCTACAAGTTTTTAATTAAGATGGATGATATGCATGAGGTACAAAAAGAGATGATTAAATTTGTGCGAAACCTAGGCGATATATATCCTCACGAACTCAAGGGGGCATTTAAGAATTTACATAGTACGCTCAAGCAATATGAGGAAGACCCTTATGAGCGAAGAGCATTTTTATACTTAGATGTGTTGTCGTGGTTAGAGAGTAAAATAGAAAATAAACCAGTGGCAGATGTAATCAAAAACAAAGCGCATCAATCTTTGCGTTAGTCTAATTATGTCATAGTTTTTTCAAAATTATAAGTCCTCGATGAAGAATAGCACTAAACATATATTAGAAATTAATCTTGCCATGCTTTTTGTGAGCACATCTGGTGTTTTGGGGAGATATATAGATTTACCTCCTGCAGTAACCATAGGTATCAGATCTTTTGGAGCAATGCTATTACTTGGCCTCTTTATAAAGTGGAAAGGTTTTTCTTTTACGCTTGCGCGAAAAGATATGCTTGCGATTGCTCTTTCTGGAGTTTTTATGGGACTACATTGGATTACCTACTTCTACTCATTACAACTATCTAATGTGGCTATCGGGATGCTCTCCCTATTCACTTATCCTGTGATGACTAGCTTACTAGAACCACTATTTTTGAAAACCAAGTTTTCAAAAATGCACTTGCTACTAGGGGTGCTTGTATTGATAGGTATTTACTTTCTTGCGCCTACTTTTGATACAGAAAACGACTATTTCCTTGCGATACTCATAGGATTGCTGTCTGCATTATGTTTTGCAATACGTAACCTACTAGTAAAAACAAAAATAGGTTCCTATAACGGGTCTGTAGTGATGTGGTACCAAACGCTGGTGATTGCGATTATGCTTATACCAGCATATTTTATCTTTGACACCGAAGGTTTTGTTGCAGAGCTGCCTTATATAGGATTGCTTGCTCTTATAACCACCGCTTTAGGACACACGATGTTCTTGTTTAGTCTCAAAAGATTTTCTGTTACAGCTGCAAGTTTGATGGGAAGCGTGCAGCCTATTTATGGAATCATTCTAGGTATTATTTTTCTTAATGAAATCCCTGGATGGCGTACTGTGTTGGGAGGTTCTTTAATACTATTTAGTGTTGTGGTCGAGAGTTTAAGAGCGTCGCGAAATAAGTAGGAAACCCCTAGTTACAAGCCTTCCACACAGCATCTCCTTCGGGAACTTCGGCTGTAAAAGTCATTTCTTCCTTTTTTACAGGGTGGGTGAGGGTAAGCTTTCGCGAAAGCAAACTTATACTACCATCAGGATTGCTACGGTCAAAACCATATTTAAGATCGCCTTTTATAGGGGATCCTATAGCCGTAAGTTGGGCTCTAATCTGATGATGTCTCCCAGTATGCAAGTCAATCTCGAGTAGGTAAAAGGTTTTGAGTTTTTTTATAACTCTATAATCTAAGATAGCCTTTTTACTATCTGGAACCTCATGCTTGTGTGCGTAGCTTTTGTCTGTCTCTTATACACATCTGACGCTGCCGACGAAGAGGATAGTGTAGAT
>CAJXSW010000204.1 GCA_913060645.1 uncultured Dokdonia sp.
TGCCAATACAGATCCAAGCGGAACAGTAACTATTACAGATAATGATGCTCCGGTTACAACACCTAATTTAGATCTTGTTAAAGTGGGCGTTTTAAATGATTTAAATGGTAATAATGTAGTTGATGCTGGTGATACTATCACTTACTCTTTAACAGTTACAAATAATGGAAACGAAGACCTTACTAATGTTCTCGTTGTGGATCCATTAATCATTATCAATGAAGGTCCAGTTGCGGTATTAGCAATAAGTGAGAGTGCTTCATTTACTGGGACATATACAATCACTCAAGATGATATTGAAGCTGGAGGAGTTGTAAACGTTGCAACTGCAGAAGGAACTGATCAGGCGGGTAATACAATTACAGATCAATCTGATGATCCAACCGATACAACAAACGTAGATGTTGATGGTGATGGAGATTTTGAAGATCCTACAGTGACTATCTTAGATCAGTCTCCGGATATCATGATTACTAAGAATGGAGTATTCCAAGATTTTAATCAAGATGGGTTTGCAAATGCAGGTGATCAGATTATTTATACCTTTGATGTTATTAATACGGGTAACTTGATATTAAATGATGTTATAGTAACCGATGAGATGGTAGAAGTGATAGGTGATGCAGTAAGTTTACTTCCAGGTGAATCAGTTACATTTACAGCGGTATATATTATTACTCAACAGGATGTTAATAATGGTGAGGTTGTAAATACTGCACTAGCGATTGGATTGACTAATAATGGTCTAGAGATCTCAGACGTATCTGATGATGTAACAGATACCACTAGTGATGATGATCCTACAGTTACCGTATTAAGTCAGAGTTCAGGACTTATCTTTAACAATGGTATCTCCATGAATGGAGATGGTCGTAACGATTCATTCAGAATACAAGGAATAGAGAACTTCCCAGAAAATAGATTAAGAATCTTTAATAGATGGGGTGTAGAAGTATATAATGCAGAAGGATATGGGTCTGATGGTAAAACTTTCATAGGATTATCAGAAGGTAGAACTACGATATCTCAAGATAAGTTCTTACCTGTAGGAACGTATTACTGGATACTAGAATACGTTAATTCTGTAGGAGAGACTATCAATAACTCTGGATATCTATACTTAACTAGATAAATAATTTTAAATCGTTGAGTGCATTATGCACTCAACGATTTTATTAGATGTATATATGAAAAATATAATATTAACAGTTGCTTTCTTAGCAACACTAGTGCTAGGTACATTTACGCTAACTGCACAACAAGATCCGCAGTATACTCAGTATATGTACAATACAGTTGCTATCAACCCAGCTTATGCAGGGAATAGAGGTGTGACGAGTATTGTGGGACTTCATAGAAGTCAGTGGGTTGGTCTTGAAGGTGCTCCTAGAACTCAAAGTTTAAGTATTCACTCACCTATAGGTGAAGGTAAAGTAGGGTTAGGATTATCTATAGTAAATGATGCACTAGGGCCAGCTCAAGAAACATACATTGGTGCAGACTTTAGCTACACAATAAATACCTCAAATTCAGGAAAATTAAGTTTTGGATTGAAAGCGGGAGGTCACGTTTTAGATGTTGACTTTTCTAAATTGTCACTGTTTGACGTTACAGATCCTAGATTTTCTCAAAATATAGATAATAAAATTTCTCCTGTAATTGGTGCTGGATTATATTATCATACAGATAGATTTTATGCTGGTTTAAGTGCTCCTAATTTAATTCAAACTGAGCATTTTGATGAAAGTAACAATAGTAACTCAGCTAGTTTTATAGCAAAGGAGCGTATCCACTATTATGGAATAATGGGATATACTTTTGATATTAACGAGCAACTGAAATTTAAACCTAGTACTCTTGTCAAGGTAGTTGCTGGAGCTCCACTTCAAGTTGATCTTACGGCAAATTTTTTGGTGATGGAAAAATTACACTTAGGAGCAGCTTATAGATGGAGCGCAGCTTTAAGTGGTCTTGTAGGTTTTCAAGTGTCAGATAGTATGCTTATCGGTCTTGCTTATGATCGTGAAAGCACTGATCTTGGAGAGACTGTCTATAATGACGGGAGTTTCGAAGTTTTTCTTCGTTTTGAACTCTTCAATGAGTATGATAGAATGCTTACCCCTAGATTCTTTTAATACGTATACTCTAGTAGTATATCTAAATTGATTACATGATGAAAAATATAATTTGTTTTTGCCTTAGCCTTCTTTTCTTAGGAATTTTTACAGTAAATTCTCAAGAAGGAAAAATTGATAAAGCCGATAAAAAGTTTGATCAATATGCCTTTGTAGATGCCAGAAAAATCTACCTAGAAGTTGCAGAGAAAGGATATAAATCTGCCGATCTTTTTCAAAAGATAGCAGATAGCTACTATTTCAATGCGAAATATGGAGAAGCAGAGATGTGGTACAACAAGCTTGTAAGCAACTATGCAGAAGAGATAAAACCAGAATACTATTTCCGTTTTGCACAAACCTTGCGTGCTCTTAAAAATTATGATCGTGCAGATGATATGATGGCTAAGTTTAACGAGGTTAATAGTGGTGATTTAAGAGCAGAGCTTTTTACTGAAGAGCCTAACTATCTTAGCAATATCGATTATAAAAAGAGCAAGTATACCATAGAAGATATACGTAGTATAAACTCTAGATACTCAGATTTTGCTCCTACAGAATATGAAGGTAAATTGATTTTTGCGTCATCACGTGATACTGGTGGAGCAACAAAGAAAATTCACAAATGGAATAACGAACCTTTCTTAGATTTATACCTGTCTCTTATACACATCTGACGCTGCCGACGAAGAGGATAGTGTAG
>CAJXSW010000205.1 GCA_913060645.1 uncultured Dokdonia sp.
ACGAGATAGGAGTCCGTCTCGTGGGCTCGGAGATGTGTATAAGAGACAGGTCATTGAGAAGGCAAAACGCCTCTCCGTGATCTGTATAAGCGTGGTGCGTACCTCCAGCAATATTCATTGCAATACCATTTTCTAGCGCGTAGTGACACCCATCAATCGTGCCTTGAGTGATGATTAATTCCCTGTCTACAAGTTCTTGTGAGAGCGGAAAACCGGTTTTTCGCTGTGCTCTTGGGTCGATAGCTAGCGCTTTGAGATTCTCTACATATTCTGTAGTATGACATCGTAAAATATGCTCGTGAGCTACCTGTGCTGGTTCAAAAAAATTATCTCCATCACACGTACCTTCATATACTAACTGCTTAGGAAGCAAATCATACTTCTCCATAGGAAAACGATGTCCCTCCGGCAGTGGGTGTTTGTAAATGGGGTGGAATGCGATTTTGAGCAAAGCGAAAAGGTAATTTTTTTAAAACTTAACGGTATTGACCCTATTTGTTTCCCTATCAAAATATGAAAAATAGTAGTTTTTACCGATTTGGTAAACCGTTTTGGCTCCTTTAAGTTCTTTTGACTGATCAAACTCTTTAATGTTATCGAAAACATTCCTTCGGACTGTTGCGTCTGGGATATGCTTAAAATTATCATCTAAAATCGTTTGAAAACGAGTAGTTCTTGTGGATGAATAGTCTAAATAATTTTTACTAACTGGATTGAGAAAGATACTTACCGTAAGAAACCCTGAAGCACCACCAACAATAGCTCCAATAATCTGAATTTCATCATTATAGTCTATATATTTGGAGGCCCCTATACTTAAGACATAATTCCTATCCTGTTTATACACAGATATCGCTGGTTCAGAATTAGTTACTTTGCGTAGAAACTTTTTCGTATTTGTAATTTCTGAACTTGACCCTAAATTCTCTTGAAAAATGGGCGTATTTTTAAACCAAATATCCTCTGAATCTTTAATAATAATTGTGTTTAAAACTTTTTGAGTTTGTAAATCCTTTATATCTAAACTTAGAGTTTCAAATGTTGTCTTTAAAGAAAATAATTTGTCATCAAGAATGAAACTATTTGAATCTTCATAGGAAGATCTATTTTCTAACTTTTGTTTGTTAATCTGTTTTGCACTTGACTGGCCATTTTCCACATTCATCTCTAGAATATACGTGTAGTCTCTAGAATTATCAATGGTCATTATTACAGTGCCGCCTTCTTTATAAAACTTTACTTTCTCATTGGCTGATAAGAGAGACAAAGGGGTGCCTGTTTCTATGAAGTCTGTGGTGAAATCTTCTGACCTAGCGCCAACTAATTGGTACATATTAGAAATGGATCTTCGACCTCCAGAAAAATCATCTTCAGAAAAATCAAACTCAAGATGTTGTACATCTCCATTACTATCAATACTTTCTGCCCTAATTATTGAACTATTTCTAACTAAACTAATTATCCAATGCTTTTTCGCATATCTAAAACTAGTTAAATAAACAGCCTTCTTAATTTTGTAGGGTAATTTTGCAATTGAAGCACTCCGATTTTTAAAATCAAAATCAAGTAACCCCCATTTTTCATATTCTTCTGAAGCTAGCAATAAGGAATAGCTATGTTCACCAGAATTAACAGCACTTATTACGATAGGGTATCTTCGGAAGTCTTTGTCAATTCTGAGCGCATCACCTATTTCTTGAAAATTCTTATCAAATAAATATGCAGCAAGCTGTGCATTATCTTTTAAGAGGAATAACACCTCTTGCGATTTATCATTATGAAATACATCAAGTGCTTTAACCTTTTTGTCTTTTAAATTGAAATAATGTTCGAATGAATTAATAGAATCCTGCCCGAAAGAATCTTGACAAATAAATATGATTATGAATAATGTAATTAAGTTTTTCATTTACAGTAATTTTTTCCTTCCCTTACTTCTCCAACTTCAATTGTATCCTCTTTCTTGCGATATCAACTTCCAGTACTTTTACAATAACTTGCTGTTGTAAACTTACGTGTGCACTTACATCACTCACAAAACCATCTGCAAGGTTTGAAATATGTATGAGGCCACTTTCTTTAATACCTATGTCTACAAAGGCGCCAAAG
Organism: uncultured Dokdonia sp.; assembly: GCA_913060645.1. Classification (GTDB taxonomy): domain Bacteria; phylum Bacteroidota; class Bacteroidia; order Flavobacteriales; family Flavobacteriaceae; genus Dokdonia. Next base: position 2,110 of record CAJXSW010000205.1, read on the forward strand.
GCCGTAACATTATTTACAATCCCTGGTAGCAATTGGCCAGACTGTACATCTTCTATGGTGCGTATGTTTTGATTAAAAGTAAACACCTTCGCTTTTTCTCTAATATCTAGCCCGGGCTTTTCTAGTTCGCTTATAATATCAGTGAGTGTAGGAAGTCCTACCTCATCGGTTACATATTTTTGAAGGTCTATCGATTTAAGAAGGCTTGTGTTTCCTATCATTTCGGCAACAGAGACTTTTTGTTCTTTGGCGATGCTTGCAACGAGCTTATACCTTTCTGGATGTACCGACGAATTATCTAGAGGATTTTCGGCACCTGTGATTCTTAAGAAACCTGCGGCTTGTACAAATGCTTTACCTCCCAGACGTGGTACCTTTTTTATCTCTTGACGTGTTTTAAAGGGTCCTTCGCTTTCGCGAAAGCGTACTACGCCTTCGGCAAGTTTTGGTCCAATACCTGACACATAACTCAATAGCGGAGCACTTGCCGTATTTAAATTGACACCCACGGCATTTACACAGTTTTCTACCGTTTGATCCAATGATTTCTGAAGTGCGGTTTGATCCACATCGTGCTGATATTGTCCTACCCCAATTGACTTTGCATCTATCTTCACCAGCTCTGCCAGTGGGTCTTGCAACCTGCGACCTATGGAAACAGCACCACGAACTGTCACAT
>CAJXSW010000206.1 GCA_913060645.1 uncultured Dokdonia sp.
GCTTGCTGTTAAGCGGGTGGCAAAGATACACCGAAGTTCTAATCTGACAAGAATAAATATCAAAATATTTAAAATTATCTCAAAATAGACCCCCTAAAACTACCCAAAAACCCCTAATCAAATGAAAATAAAGCAGTTATTGTAATTCAAATTTTCGCGAAAGCGTAACGATCTTTCTCCTTATTATATAGTCAAACAGAATGTAATATATATTGTGAACCTTCATTGAAGATACTATCTTTGCGCCTTTAAACAATCGAACTATGATCAATATCACTTTGCCAGATGGCAATGTAAAACAGATGGACAGTGGAGCTACTCCCATGGACGTCGCAAAGAGCATCAGTGAAGGACTGGCGCGTAATGTAATTTCGGCAAAATTTAACGGGCAAACGGTTGAAACCTCTACCCCACTTACCGAAGATGGTTCGATCACACTTTTCACCTGGAATGATGATGAAGGAAAGACAGCTTTTCGTCACTCTTCTTCCCACGTACTAGCTCAAGCAATTTTACAATTATATCCTGGAGCAAAACTTACTATAGGACCAGCTATCGAAAATGGTTTCTATTATGATGTTGACCTGGGTGACCATACCATATCTGACAAAGATTTTAAGTCTATTGAAGACAAAATGCTTGAAATCGCTAGAGGTAAACATGACTTTAGCTTGCGCTCCGTCACTAAACAAGAGGCTCTAGATAAATACAAAGCAGAAGGCAACGAGTTTAAAGTAGAACTTATAGAGAACCTAGAAGATGGAACAATCACCTTCTGTGATCATGATGATTTTACAGACTTATGCCGTGGTGGTCACATTCCGAATACAGGAATCATCAAGGCTGTAAAAATAATGAGTGTTGCCGGAGCTTACTGGAGAGGTGATGAGAACAAACCACAACTTACTCGTGTTTATGGAACATCGTTCCCAAAACAAAAAGATCTTAAGGAATACTTAGAATTAATAGAAGAAGCAAAGAAACGCGATCACAGAAAATTAGGTAAAGAGCTTGAACTCTTCACTTTTTCTCAACGTGTGGGTCAAGGTTTGCCATTATGGCTACCTAAAGGAGCTGCACTACGTGAGCGTCTTGAAAATTTCCTTAAGGCTGCACAGAAAAAGCAAGGTTATGAGATGGTAGTTTCTCCTCATATAGGTCAAAAAGAACTTTATGAAACATCTGGTCACTATGAGAAATACGGTGCAGATAGTTTTCAACCTATACTTACACCTAATGAAGGAGAAGAGTTCTTACTTAAACCTATGAACTGCCCTCATCACTGTGAGATCTATAATAGCCGCCCTTGGAGTTACAAGGAACTACCTAAACGTTTTGCAGAATTTGGTACAGTATACCGTTATGAGCAATCTGGCGAACTTCATGGACTAACCCGTGTACGTGGCTTCACTCAAGATGATGCACATATATTCTGTACGCCAGATCAACTGGATGAAGAGTTTATGAAAGTAATAGACTTAGTGCTTTATGTTTTTGGATCTTTAGGTTTTGAAAACTTTACAGCGCAGGTTTCTTTACGTGATCCAGAAAAACCAGAAAAATATATAGGAGCAGATGAAAACTGGGTAAAAGCAGAAAATGCTATCCTCAATGCTGCAAAAGCTAAAGGACTTAACTACGTTGTTGAAACTGGTGAAGCTGCTTTTTATGGACCTAAGCTTGACTTTATGGTTAAGGATGCTCTAGGCCGCAGCTGGCAACTGGGTACTATACAAGTGGACTACAACTTGCCAGAACGTTTTGAATTACAGTACAAAGGAAGTGATAATGAGATGCATCGCCCTGTAATGATACACCGTGCACCCTTTGGAAGTATGGAGCGTTTTATCGCAATTCTACTAGAGCACACAGGAGGAAATTTCCCACTTTGGTTAATGCCACAGCAGGCTACTATTTTGACATTGAGTGAGAAATACGAGAAATATGCTCAGAATGTTTTAACTTTGCTTGAAAATCACGAAATTCGCGCTCTTATAGATAACCGTGGTGAGACTATGGGTAAGAAAATACGGGAAGCAGAGATGCAAAAACTTCCGTTTATGATTATCATAGGAGAGCAAGAAGAGAATGATGACACAATATCTGTAAGAAGACATGGTGGTGAGGATTTAGGTAGTATGACTATGGACGCTTTCGCGAAAATGGTAAATGCCGAGATAGCATCCACAATAAAAACATTTGAAGTTTAATTTAAAATAGAAACGCCATAGCAATACGTAGAAAAAGATCGAGAGGTCCTGCTAGGATCATTAAGGAAGACCAACACAAAATCAACCAAAAGATTCGTGCCAAAGAAGTACGACTCGTGGGAGAAAACGTGGAAGTAGGGATTTACCCTATCCAAAAAGCACAAGCACTAGCCGCAGAATTAGAGCTAGATCTTGTAGAGATATCACCTAATGCCGCACCACCGGTTTGTAAAATTATAGACTATAAGAAGTTTGTATATGAGCAAAAGAAGCGTGAGAAGGTAATGAAGGCAAAAGCCTCAAAAGTGATTATCAAAGAAATACGTTTTGGTCCGCAGACAGACGATCACGATTACGAATTTAAAAAGAAGCATGCTGAAAAGTTCCTTAAAGAAGGAGCAAAACTTAAAGCTTATGTATTCTTTAAAGGTCGTTCTATCATCTATAAGGATCAAGGAGAAATATTACTTCTAAGGCTGTCTCTTATACACATCTGACGCTGCCGACGAAGAGGATAGTGTAGA
>CAJXSW010000207.1 GCA_913060645.1 uncultured Dokdonia sp.
CACTATCCTCTTCGTCGGCAGCGTCAGATGTGTATAAGAGACAGATTTTATCTCCTACAAGAACACCATTATCATAAGCTATAGAGTCCTTTGCAACACGGCCTATAATGTTACTAAAACGAGGTCTTATAAAACGTTCCTCTGCATCAAGTACAGATTTTTTTGCTTCGTCTGGGATAGGGAATGTAAGTTCATTACCATCACGCACTACAGTAACATTATCGCCTAAAAGAATATCAATCTGTACATCGTCAAAACGAGTTACCGTTTTATCGTCTATTTTTATTACTTGGTCACCATTACGCAATCCTATCTCTTCTCCTACTTCTCCTACGGAAATACCATACTTAAGACGGTCTGCTGGCACATACTCGTCTCCATAATAAACAAGCATTGCACTATAAATAAACCATGCAAGAAGCACATTTACAGTCACACCACCTATCATCACAATAAGACGTTGCCATGCTGGTTTTGATCTAAACTCCCAAGGTTCTGGATCTTTTGCCATTTGCTCCTTGTCCATACTCTCATCAATCATTCCAGCAATCTTCACATAACCTCCAAGTGGAAGCCAGCCGATTCCATAAACAGTATCTCCTATTTTTTTCTTGAACAATGCAAACTTTACATCAAAGAAGAGAAAGAATTTCTCCACTTTAATCCCGAAGTAACGAGCTGGTGCAAAGTGACCAAATTCATGTAAAATTACAAGGATAGAAATAGCAAGCGTAAACTGGGCAATCTGTATAAAAGTCTCCATAGAAGGATATAAGTCAAATTTTGAACGCACAAAAATAGGCTTTTAGATGCGCATACTAAAGTTATATGCGCGTAGGATAGCATTTTTCAAGCCATACTTTATATAACTGCCACTTGGATTGTAACTTTGTAAAAAAATGCACTATGGCACATCATCTAGCTCGCTATAAAACACTGTTTATTACTCTCGGTATTCTTTCTGTCATTATTATGACCTTAATATATAGCCAACTCAAAGTAACTCCGTCTCTTACTATTTACCAGCCTAACATGGTAGATAAAGAACTAGTAGACAGCACCATGCAATATGTGAAGAAGTATCATACCATTGCAGATTTTTCACTCACTAATCAGAATGGAAAGACAGTCACGCAAAAGGATTATGAGAATCACATCTACGTAGCAGATTTTTTCTTTACCACTTGCCAGACCATTTGCCCTATCATGACAGAGCATATGGTACAAATACAAAAGGAGCTAGAGGGAGATACCCTAGTTAAACTACTTTCTCACTCAGTAATCCCTACCTATGATACTCCAGAAGTTTTGAAGGCGTATGCCATAAAAAAAGGAGTAGATGACATACGATGGAACCTAGTTACTGGTTCTCAAGAAGAAATTTTCACGCTTGCGCGAAAAAGTTATTTGGCCGTAAAAGATATACCAGGAACAGAAGATGATCTTGATATGGTTCACACTGAGAACTTTATGCTTATAGACAAAAAACGTCAAATACGTGGTTATTATGACGGTACAGATCCAGAAGCAATAGATCAATTACTTGAGGATATTGAGATTTTAAAGGCATCTTATGAGCCAAGGAAAGCTTGGTACCAAAAGATTTTTTAGAATGAATTACGTACGCTTTCGCGAAAGCGCAAAATGCATTACTTTTGTTATCTAAATTCAATCTAAATAAACATTGAAGAAAACAGTCGCTCATTTACAAAAAGGAGAACGCGCTATCATTATAGATGTGATGACAGACGAAGTTCCTCTTAAGTTACTCGAGATGGGTTGCCTACCAGGCAATGAAGTACGATTGATACAACTCGCACCATTTTCTGATCCTCTATATATAGATGTGAATGGAAGTCACCTAGCGATACGCCGAGAAACGGCTCTTCATATAATCATAGAAACGCCATCCTAAATTATGGCCAAACAGATTAACGTTGCCCTCATAGGAAACCCAAACACAGGTAAGACTTCTGTCTTTAACCATCTTACGGGTCTCAACCAGCAAGTAGGTAACTACCCAGGGATTACTGTAGAAAAGAAAGAAGGCATCTGTAAACTAGATCGTGGTGTTAAAGCACACATCTTAGACCTTCCGGGTACTTATAGCCTTAACGCTTCATCTCTTGATGAAAATGTGGTTATAGAATTACTTCTTAATAAGAATGATAAAGACTATCCAGATGTTGCCGTTGTAATATCTGACGTTGAGAACTTAAAGCGCAACCTGCTTCTTTTTACTCAAATAAAAGATCTTGGCATCCCAACTATTCTTGCTATCAACATGGCAGATCGTATGGAGCGCAAGGCAATCTCTCTTGACATTCCTAAGATGGAAGAGCGCCTTAAAACAAGAATCGCACTTATAAGCAGCCGTAAAAACACGGGGATTGATACGCTCAAAGAACTTATTACCGAGTACAGATCTATCAATACAGAACCTTGTATTAATGCTTCTGTAATTGCTCCAGAATATTTTGACAGATTACGTAAAGCTTTTCCAAAGCAAGATTTATACAAGTTATGGCCTGTCTCTTATACACATCTCCGAGCCCACGAGACGGACTCCTATCTCG
>CAJXSW010000208.1 GCA_913060645.1 uncultured Dokdonia sp.
TCGGCAGCGTCAGATGTGTATAAGAGACAGGAACTAGAGATTGGATTTTTACATCTCCAAACTCCTTTGCAAGGCCTATCTCTCTACTTAAAATTAATAGCTTGCGAGCAACATCTTTCCCCGAAAGGTCTTCTCTTGCGTCTGGCTCAGTAAGTCCAAGCGCGTCTGCTTCTAATAATATGTCTGAAAAGTCTTTATCTTCCTTAGAAAAATTATTGAACAAGTAACTCAATGATCCAGAAAAGACTCCTCTTATCTTATGGATCTCTTCTCCACTTTCATAGAGGTTTTTAATAGTTTCTATAATAGGTAATCCGGCTCCAACGTTTGTTTCGTAACCAAATTTCTTCTTATTAAGTATAAGCGATGCTCTCAACTTTTTATAGAAATCATACGACAGTGTGTTTGCAACTTTGTTTGCCGTCACGATATGAAAACCATGCTCCACGAGGTCTATGTAATTATTTGCAAAGGTTGCGCTAGCTGTCACATCTACTGCAACAAATTCTTGCTCCTGCGTGTGCTCATTATCGTTTTGTTCTTTTATTGTTTTCGCGAAAGCGTAAATATCATCTAGCGTATAAGGTTGCGCTGCGGTCTCAAAATTAGAACTCCAACCAGAGGTGACGTTATCTTTAAATAGCGCCAACTTAGAATTTGCAATACAAAAAATGTTGAGCTTTCTATTTGTCGTTTTTTTATTAAAATCTGTGATCTGCGTGATGAGGGTACTCCCCACATTACCGATCCCAAAGATGACTATATTTATTTGTGACATAACTGTTTTTGAAAAATAGGTTGTACGATAGCAGCGAGCTGCTCGTATTCAATTAAAAAGGCATCGTGACCGTGGATGGAATTTATTTCATGATAGCTAGACGTAATTCCAGTTTCTTGTAGCGCAAGGTGTGTGTCATATATCTCATCTGCTAGAAAAAGTCCGTCGGTATCTATTGCGACAAGATGCACTTTTGCTGTAAGTGGGCTCACTACTTCATTGAAGGTGTTTTGACCTTTTGTAATATCTGCAGTAAGTAGCAGTTGATTCATTAATTTATAAGATGCGATAGAAAATCGTTCTGATAATCGCTTACCGTGATGATCTAGCCAACTTTGAATATTATATAAAGAAGCTTCTTTTTTAGTGCGCTTAAATTTTTCTTTAAAAGAGGCAGGCGTGCGGTAAAAAGTCATCGCATGAATGCGTGCATCATAGATAGGTTTCTGAGAATGATTCAATAAACTATCTTGAATATGGCATTGTGCAATCACCCAGTCTGTTGCTTTCCAGTCTGTCGCTATTGGGATAAGATGCTCTGCAAGGTTAGGTCTTTGTGTTGCAAGTTCCCAAGCAATCTGACCACCAAGCGAACCTCCTATAATAGCAAAGAGTTTTTTAATATCTAAATGCTCAAGTAAGGCAATTTGAACCTTTGCAATATCACTATTAGTAAATGCTTTATAATTAAGCACTAGATGATTTTGATTATTATCATAACCATTCCCAGGAATATCCATCGCAAGTATGGTATAGCAACTTGTATCAATTGCTTTATCTACACCAATCAAATCACTCCACCAACCGTTTTCTCCAGTTACAGAAGAGTTTCCCGTAAGTGCATGATTTACTAGCACGACAGGCGCTGTACCTAATGGCTCACCAAATAATTGATACGTGACATGTAAATGACACGTGTATCCCGAGTGTGTTTTAAAATCCTGTAAATCAATGTGTAAAAGCATAGCCTATCTATAAGTTAAAAAAGGGAGTCCCTATGAACAGGGGACTCCCGCACTAATTAATTAACTAAGATTAATTACACTAAAACATTTTTATCTACTCGCGCAAATACTGCTACGAGATCTTCTTTTAAATCTGCTATATCCTCAAGACCTACAGAAAGACGTATTAAATCTTTAGTTACGCCTGTACTTACCTGATCATCATCACTAAGCTGTTGATGTGTTGTACTTGCAGGGTGAATTATGAGCGACTTACTATCTCCTATATTTGCTAGCAGTGAGAAAAGTTTAGTTTCATTTGAGATTGTCTTTGCGCTCTCAAAACCTCCTTTTACACCAAAGGTCACAATCCCACTCTGTCCTTTAGGCAAGTATTGTTTTGCAAGGTCGTTGTACTTACTAGAAGCAAGACCTGGATAGTTTACCCATGCCACCTCATCACGAGTTTGTAACCACTCTGCAAGTTCAAGCGCATTTTTAGAATGCTTCTGTAATCTAAGTTCTAGTGTTTCTAGACCTTGTAAGATTTGGAATGCATTAAACGGACTTAGAGCTGCACCATGATCGCGCAATCCTTCTATACGTACTTTTGCAATAAACGATGCTTCCTTAATCACATCCCAATAAACTAAACCGTGATATCCGGCGGAAGGCTCCGTAAATTCTGGAAACTTACCATTACTCCAGTCAAATTTTCCAGCATCTATAATAACTCCACCTAATGCGGTACCATTACCATTTATGTATTTTGTAAGTGAGTGAATCACAATATCTGCACCTGTCTCTTATACACATCTCCGAGCCCACGAGACGGACTCCTATCTCG
>CAJXSW010000209.1 GCA_913060645.1 uncultured Dokdonia sp.
GTGGGCTCGGAGATGTGTATAAGAGACAGGAATAAACTCGTCCAAATAATATCTAACTTATTAGAAAATGCTATAAAATTTACGAAAGAAGGTGCTATAAAATTTGGTTATACTTTAAATGAAAAAAATCTTCAATTTTATGTCAAGGATTCTGGAATTGGAATAGATAAAGAAGAGCAAATAAATATTTTCAATAGGTTTACGCAAGGTAGGCGGGAGCAAACTCACAATCTAGGAGTAGGACTTGGACTATCTATCGTAAAAGGTCTCGTTAAACTTTTACATGGTGAAGTGTGGATTGATTCTCAAACAGGAAAGGGTTCTACATTTTTCTTTACAATCCCATATAAAAAAGTTATTGATAATACGGTCATTATTAATGAATACAACGAGAACACGCTTGAAGATGGCGATTTTACTATTTTAATAGCCGAAGATGATAATTTGAGCTTTCTGTATATACAGGCCTGTCTTTCTGATTTTAATTGCTCAATAATAAGAGCCGTAAATGGAAAAGAAGCGGTGGAGATTGTCAATCAAAACGCTGCTATTGACTTAGTGCTAATGGATATCAATATGCCAGAAATGGATGGTAACGAGGCATTAAAAGAAATAAGAAAAACAAATAAAGAAATAACTATTATCGCTCAAACAGGCTTAGCTATGTCCGGAGATAAAGAAAAAATGCTCAATGCAGGGTTTGATGACTATATATCAAAACCTATATCTACAAGACAACTCATTAGCACGATAAATAAACACTTAAAAGTTGTAAGTTAATATAGTTTCTAATTTATATGTCTCGAAGCATGGTGTAGTGCAGCATTAACTCATTTGCACACTAATTAGTGCTGGTATATCTGCCATGACTCTCTTTCTAATAGATACAAGTACAAAAACCTAAGAGCTTAAAATTCCAGAACACGTCACTTCCTCCATGCACCACAGTAACTTTTACAATATTAAACTTCTCAAACCTGAAATATGGTTATCAAAAAGTTCAAGTGCAATATAAATTGTGTTTATTTTAATCGATCAACAGAATTCTTCTTAAAATTCATTCTGACAATCTTCCTCTCCCCAAGTGTCAAGACTTCTTAAAATTGCTTCTAGAGAAGCTCCTCTCTTTGTAAGGCTATATTCTACTCTAGGAGGTACTACTGGAAAAACCTTTCTAGTAACAAGCCCGTCTTTTTCTAATTCGCGTAAGGTTTGTGTAAACATTTTATTAGAAATTCCTGGTACCTTTTTTTGTAATACACCAGAACGTAAGGCGCCTTCTAATAAATGAAATAACACAAGAGGTTTCCATTTAGTCCCTATTAAATTCATTGTATAATTAAGCGGACATGCAATTTTATCACTCATTTATTAATCTTTAAACATCTTAAAATCATCATTTTACTCTTTTAGTGACGTATATAACCTTTTAGTAAGTTATTGACATCAGAAACAATATAGTCTAATTTTGAAAAAAAATAAAATTTATGAGCACTACAAAGAATTATCCAAAATCATTCTCCCATATTGGTTTATCTGTTCCAGATATCAAAAAAGCGGTTAAGTTTTACTCAGAGGTAATGGGATGGTATATCATTATGCCTCCATCTATCGTAAAAAAGGAAAAAGATACAGCTATAGGACAGATGTGTATTGACGTTTTTGGCGACGACTGGGAAACTTTTGAAATTGCTCACCTATCGACTTCAGATGGTATAGGAGTAGAGTTATTTTCATTTCCCAATAAGAATATGAAAACTCCGGAATTTAATCCTTTTAACACAGGACTTTTTCACTTTTGTGTTCAAGATCCAAATATTGAAGAACTCATTGAAAAAATTGTTTCTTATGGAGGAAAGCAAAGAATGCCTATAAGAGAGTACTACCCAAAAGATAAGCCTTATAAAATGTGCTACGTAGAAGATCCTTTTGGAATTGTATTTGAAATATACACTCACAGTTATGAGTTAACATATTCCTCTGGTGCCTACACAGAATAAAAACTCGTACATAGTTCAAAAAACAAAAAGCTCCGCTGTTACCAGCGGAGCTTTTTTATAGTTTAAAAAGATTACTACTTATGCAGCGTTCTCCTTTTTTATTAAGTTAAGAGCACTACCCTCACGGTACCATGCTATCTGAGCATCGTTGTATGTGTGGTTTACTTTAATAGTATCCATACTTCCGTCTGCGTGTACAAGCTCTACTGTAAGAGGCTTATCTGGCGCAAAACTAGCAATATCTACAAAGTTGAAAGTATCATCTTCTTGGATTAAGTCGTAATCAGACTCAACAGAGAAGGTAAGACCTAGCATTCCTTGTTTTTTAAGGTTTGTCTCGTGTATACGTGCAAAAGATTTTACAATCACAGCAGCTACACCTAAGTGACGTGGTTCCATAGCAGCATGCTCACGTGAAGAACCTTCTCCATAGTTGTGATCTCCTACTACTACAGTTTTGATTCCCGCTTTCTTATAAGCACGTGCAGTATCTGTCTCTTATACACATCTCCGAGCCCACGAGACGG
>CAJXSW010000210.1 GCA_913060645.1 uncultured Dokdonia sp.
TACGAGATAGGAGTCCGTCTCGTGGGCTCGGAGATGTGTATAAGAGACAGTATATGAACTACCATCTCGCTCAAGTAAATGTTGCCCGAATGAAAGGGGTCTCTATAAATGATCCCGAGATGAAGGACTTTAGAGATCATACAAATGAGGTAAACAGGCTTGCAGAACAATCTAAAGGTTTTGTGTGGCGGGATGTTTTTGATGAGAATGTCGCACCACAACCTAATGCGCTCGCAGATGAGCAGATACTTATAAATTTCTCCGTGTGGGAAAATGTTGAGTCGCTTAGAGCGTATACTTATACGACGTTCCACACTGCCATCATGAAACGCCAGAAGGAATGGTTTCAAAAATATGGTGAGGCACATTATGCGTTATGGTGGATAAAAGCTGGAACTACTCCCACAGAAAAAGAAGCAATCGAAAGACTTGGTTATCTCCAAGAACATGGTGCTAGTGAACACGCATTTACTTTTAAAGAAGTTTTTGAAAAGCCTGAGTAGACTTTTCGCTTTCGCGAAAAAATGAGTTTTTAGAAAGAAAAACGCGATTCAATATGTGCTCGTGCTTCTCTTAAATCTGTGAAGAGTGCATCTGCTCTTTGCAACCTCTTATGTTGTGTAGTATCATATTGTACTATTAAACACTGCAATCCTGCGTCTTTTGCAGAAGTCATACCGCTGTGAGTATCTTCTATAGCGATACAATTTTCTGGCTGGAGGCCTAGATCACTAAGTGCTTTGAGGTAAGATTCTCGATTAGGTTTAGTGTCCTTTACATCTGAGGAAGTCACTGTAATCTCAAAAAAGTGTGCAAGATCTTCCTTACCAAAAATAATGTCTACCATCTCACGATCACTTCCTGTGACAAGTGCTAGGGTGATTCCCTTATCTTTATAATAATTGAGCGTCTCTATTGCATGAGGCATAAATGCAACTGGTGAGTTACGGAGGTTTTTATAAGACAGCGCTTCTTTCTTCTTAAGCGTTTCTTCAAAGGGAATATCAAGATTGTGTTCCTTAATGATTTGCTCCAAGGCATAATATGCAGGCTTTCCTGCCATGGTCTCAGCATATTCTTCCCAAGAATATTGGATATTAAAAGGCTCCAACAACTCATTAAATGCATCAAAATGAAGCGACTCTGAGTTTACTAAAGTTCCGTCAAAATCAAAAAGTACTGCCTTTAATTCTTGCTTTTTCATATCTAATTGTAAGAGATGCGAACCTACCCAAAAATCAAGGGTTTGGTCTTAAATTATTGTTATGATTTAGGACTGGTATGATTAATTACGCTTTCGAGAAAGCGTGCCTACATATAAAGTACGTCTAACACCGCTAAAGTATCGTCGCTTTTTCCCTACATTTACATAAAACAATCACTATATTATGGGTCAATTACTGTTGTGGGCAACTATATCAATCTTTTTTTCATTCTTGTGTTCTATACTTGAAGCCGTACTTCTGAGTGTGACACCTACGTTTATAAACATCAAGAAAAATGAGGGAAAAGCCTATGCCGAAACTCTTGAAGAGCTTAAAAAAGATGTAGATAAACCACTTATTGCAATCCTTACCCTAAATACACTTGCCCATACTGTGGGTGCAATGATGGTAGGTACTGTCGCTGCAGATTTGTATCCAGAATTTATTATTAACCTTGGATTTACAGAGATCAACTTTCTTGGCTTTGTATCTGCAATAATGACATTACTTATTTTAATTGCTAGTGAGATTATACCTAAAACTATAGGTGCAAAATTCTGGAAGTCTCTTGCAAATTTCTCTGCTAAGACGCTCACAATTATGGTGGCCAGCTTAAAATACACAGGTATTTTATGGTTACTACAGCTTTTTACTCGTATGGTAGGTGGTGGCGGTCATCACGAGAGCGTGTTGAGCCGTGAGGACTTTACTGCAATGGCACAAATGGCAGGTGAAGATGGTGTTTTTGAAGAAAGCGAATCAAAAATACTTAACAACCTTCTTACATTTAAAGAGGTGCTTACTAAAGATATTATGACGCCTCGCACCGTGATAAAAATGGCAGACGCATCAACTACCGTTGCCGACTTTTTTGCTGAGAATCAATCATTACGTTTTTCTCGTATTCCTATTTTTGAAGGAACAAGAGATCATATCACAGGTATTGTTTTAAAAAGCGAAGTGTACCGCGAGATGGCTTTAGACAAACATTCAACTACTTTAAAGGAGATAGAACGTCCTATTCTTGTTACAAAGCGCAATCTGCCTATTCCAGATCTATTTGATCAGCTTATTTCTACTAAAAACCATGTCGCGCTAGTAGTGGATGAGTATGGAACTATGAGTGGTCTCGTTACCATGGAAGACGTTATTGAAACTTTACTAGGACTAGAAATTATGGATGAAAGCGACAACGTTGCCGACTTGCAAACATTAGCTAGAAAAAACTGGCAAAAGCGTGCAAAAACCTTAGGTCTTTATGATGACAGCAATCCAGAAAATAAGCCTTCTGGTTTATAG
>CAJXSW010000211.1 GCA_913060645.1 uncultured Dokdonia sp.
CACTATCCTCTTCGTCGGCAGCGTCAGATGTGTATAAGAGACAGGAGATATCTTTGACGTAGATCGTAAGCGCATCGAGATACAAAACGAGGAAGAAAAAACCTTTGACCCAAATTTCTGGAATGACCCTAAGGAAGCTGAAGCTTTTATGAAGGCTTTGCGTTCTAAAAAGAAATGGGTGACAGATTATGAGGATGCTCAAACTTTTATAGAGGACCTTGAAGTCTTGTATGAATTTGCAAAAGAAGGAGAAGCTCCCGAAGAAAATGTGCAAGATCGTTACGATAAGGCAGCTGCTTTTATAGAAGATATCGAGTTTAGAAACATGCTTTCTGAGGAGGGTGATGAGCTAAGCTGTGTCTTACAAATAACCGCTGGTGCTGGTGGTACAGAGAGTTGTGACTGGGCAGCAATGCTTATGCGTATGTACTTAATGTATGCAGAAAAGCAAGGCTGGAAGGTGAAAGAACTTAACTTTCAAGAAGGTGATGTTGCGGGTATAAAAACCGTATCGCTAGAGATAGAAGGAGACTTTGCTTTTGGATGGCTTAAAGGTGAAAACGGTGTACACAGACTGGTGCGCATCTCCCCTTTTGACAGTAATGCAAAACGCCATACTTCATTTGCCTCTGTATACGTGTATCCACTTGTAGATGATAGTATCGAGATAGAAATTAACCCAGCAGACTATGATATTGTTACTGCTCGATCTTCTGGTGCTGGAGGGCAGAATGTAAACAAGGTTGAGACTAAGGTCCAACTTACCCACCACCCTACTGGTATACAAATCTCTTGTTCTGACTCGCGCTCACAACACGACAACCGTGCAAAAGCATTACAAATGCTACGTTCTCAGCTATATGAACTTGAACTACGTAAGCAAATGGAAGCCCGTAATGCGATAGAAGCAGATAAGAAAGCCATTGAGTGGGGATCACAAATACGCAATTACGTATTACATCCTTACAAACTTGTAAAAGACGTACGTACCGCTGTAGAGACGGGTAACACAGATGCTGTACTGGATGGTAATATAGACCTCTTCTTAAAAGGATACCTAATGATGATGGGTCAAGAAGAAGCGAGTGATGAGCTATAAAGAATCTGAAGTATAACTAAAAAAAAGCCAATCGAGAGATTGGCTTTTTTTATATCTAATAAGTATTTTTTAACAAGCTTCCATCCCAGGAAAGGCAAGCATTTGCCCCATCCCAACTGTAAAAAGCCAGTTACCATACAGTGCATGTTCTATAGACACCAGCGTGGTAGATCTTGTTTTCTTAAAGGTATAAGCAAATAATAGTCCTCCTAAAAATGTAAGCACAATCACTAAGGTGTTACGCAAGAATAAATGCGCCATTGCGAACACAATCGCATTTACTACAATAAGCAATCGCTTGTCATTAAAGAAACTGCCATAACGATTAAAGAAAAAGGTTCTATAAATCACTTCTTGTGGCCATACTGACAGAAAAGTATAAAACAATAATATCATCACCCACAATCCTGGATTGCTTAATGGCACGCAGAATAAACTTGAAGGCTGCACCACATAAACATATATGGTTGTAATAATTGCTATAGCAATAAGTTTCACGGTAGTCTTCTTTATAAAAGAGTGCCAATTTATAGAGCGCTCCAGTTTGAAACTTACAGAACCACTCTTAAAAAGCATTACAAGTAAATAGGTAAAACCTATGAGTACACTAGCTACTTTTATTTTGAAATCATAAGGCAGCAAGAGGCTTAATGGCAATAACACAAAGAGCACAAAAAACTCCGAAAGCACGTAGTATTTACCGTTCATTATACGGAGATTGTTGTGGTATTCTTCACCTCACTTATCGTAAAGGAACTCTGCGTACTCCCTATATATTTAAGGGTAGTAAGCTTTGTTACCATAAAATTACGAAAGTGCTCCATATCTCTCACAAGCACCTTTAATAGATAATCATAGTCACCACTTACGTGAAAACACTCTAGCACCTCATCAAGTGCGGTCACCTCTTTCTCAAAAGAATCTATAGCATCCTTCGCATGTTTTTCTAGTTTCACATGACAAAACACTTGAAAACCAAGTCCCACTATCTCCTTATTAATGAGTGTAATATATTGTGAGATAACACCAGAGCGCTCCATCTTTTTTACACGCTCATAAATAGCAGTTACAGAAAGATTAAGCTTTGCAGAAAGCTCTTTGTTTGTGATTTTGGCATCATGTTGAAGGTAACCTAGTATCTTTTTGTCTATCTCGTCTAGTTTCATGGTAGAAAAATTATCAGTGAGGATTATTATTTTACGCTTTCGCGAAAGCTAAATTCTATTTTTTATCAAAAATACAGTTTTAAAATCTATAATTAACCCCTTACGTTGACTATAAATCTATAATCACATACATTTACGAAATATAATCACACGCTCCCCAATCTGTCTCTTATACACATCTCCGAGCCCACGAGACGGACTCCTATCTCGTA
>CAJXSW010000212.1 GCA_913060645.1 uncultured Dokdonia sp.
CTCTTCGTCGGCAGCGTCAGATGTGTATAAGAGACAGGTGAATTCCTTTGCAGAAGAAGGAATTAATGTCATAAACGGAAGAATGCTAATAGGCAATAACTTTGGCGGTATTTCTGATGTCTCTGATATTTCTAATGTATCAGCATTGGTAGAAGTAACAGGTGATCTTTTGATAAAAGGAACGCAGCTTGAGAATCTTTTTGGGCTTGAAAATATAGAATTATCGGGTAATTTTTCTGTTTTAGAGTTAACTAATAACATTGCCTTAACAGAAACTTCTGGTTTAGAAAATATCCTTAGAGCACACCGATTAATTATCAGTCAAAATCCCGTTCTTACTGATATTACCTCACTCGCCTCTATAAACACGATAGATCAAGATATCTTTATGGTCCTTAATGAAACTCTCACTTCACTGAACGGATTACAAAATATCACCTCTGTAAATGAAATTGAAATCACCTCACACGACAACCTAACAAGTCTCAATGGTTTTCCTTCTGATTCATCGATGAGTAGTGTAAGTATAAGTAATAACAATTCATTAACGAATCTATCGGGGATCTCTACGCTCATTTCAATTAGCGGCCTTTTCAACGTTCACAATAATGATTCTTTAACCACTTTAGAAGGAATTCAAGTATCCAATACTGGAACACTCCGTATTACGAATCACAGTAGTTTGATTGATATAACGTCTATGTCATCCCTTCTAACAGTTTCTAACGATGTAGCAATTGCAAATAACACCATGCTTCCATCTCTTGAAGGGTTAGAAAACTTCGTATATACATCTAACTCTGCCAATTTTCATTCATTGGCTATTGTAGATAATGAAGCCATAACTAATCTTGACCCTTTAATTGGAGGAACGTTTTCTAGAGGAAACGTCAATATTAGATCCAATGGCTTACTATCAAATTTGTGCGGTATTGAGCCGCTAATTAACAATATTGTCGAATTTGTAAACGGAAGCAATTTTGCAGCGCTAAATGCATATAATCCTAACCTAAATGATATGGCAAATGGTGATTGCGCTTTATAATAATTTTCACTCAACGCTAAAATCAATCTCGCTTTCGCGAAAGCGGACATAGATCAATACCTATCTGAAAGTACCGCACTTTATAAACGTAATGGACTTCAAGTAGACAGCTACTCCAGCCGAATTTCTGGTGAAGGTTGTAAAGTGATTAAATAGCAGTTACTAAATTACCGCAAAACAAAAGCCCGAGCAATTGCTCGGGCTTTACTAATTAATATAACTAAGATTAAGGATTACTCCTTCTGTCCGTACTTCTCTGCATAACGCTTTGCAAGCTTGGTCTGATGTGATTCTAAACTTATATCACGTCCTTGGATAAATGCTCTCGAAAGGATGTTTCCTCTCATGTCTAGTGCATTTCCTTCGCTTATAAAAAGTGTTGCATCTTTTCCTACTTCAAGTGTCCCAACAGTATTTGAAACTCCCATTATTTTTGCAGGATTCATAGTGATCATTTTAAGTGCATCTTCATCACTCATACCAAATTGAGTAACCTGTCCCGCATAAAAAGGAAGATTACGCACTTGCCAGTACTCTGAGTCATATCCTAACGCAACTGTAACACCAGCGTCTGTAAGAAGCTTAGGTAGCTTATATGGTAAGTCATAATCATGATCCTCCATAGAAGGTAGTTCTTGTACACGTTGTAAAATTACTGGCATATTTGCGGCTACAAGTTCTGCAGTTACTTTGTAGGACTGGTATCCTCCCACAAGCACAACGTTTGTGAGATTCATCTCCTTTGCAAAAGCAATCACATCAAGTATTTGCTTCTGATCATTTGCAGATACATATACATTTTGAGTTCCATCAAAAACACCACGCATCGCTTCAAAAGGAAGGTTTTTTGAGGTGTTCCCTTTTCCATAAGCTCGTGAGTTTTTGAAAAAGGTTTTGATTTCGTTTACATCTTTACTGTAATCCTTGTTTGGTTTATAACCTGGCTCTTCACCTAACCACCAGCGCCCACGGCGCATCGTGCGAGGCCATTCCATAAAGATACCTTCGTCTGTTTTATAAGCAGCATCTTCCCAGTTCCAGGCATCAAGCTGTACGAGAGAAGAAGATCCAGAGATGGTGCCTCCCACGGGGCGAATTTGCGCCATAAGCACGCCATTCGGTCTCATGCTCTCTACCACTTTAGATTCTGCATTGTAAGCGATAATACCACGTACATGAGGAATTAATTCTCCTATCTCATCATCGTCATTAGATTGTCTCACGGCTGCTGCTTCTACAAGACCTAATGTGGTGTTTGTTGCAATAAAACCAGGATACACATGCTTTCCAGTAGCATTAATGACTTCGCCTTTAGTGGCTGTTCCTCCGCTTTGAATCGTGCTTATTTTACCGCTGTCTCTTATACACATCTCCGAGCCCACGAGACGGACTCCTATCTCG
>CAJXSW010000213.1 GCA_913060645.1 uncultured Dokdonia sp.
GAGATAGGAGTCCGTCTCGTGGGCTCGGAGATGTGTATAAGAGACAGGTTAAATAGGAGGCATTTACAGATTTAATTGTATTAGAATTGATATCGTATGGTAATAAGATTTTACAATTATCAAATACTCCATCTACCGAATTTAGTAGTCTCTTAATCGTTAGCGTACTATTAACGGCTTCAAAGCGGATAGATCTTACTACAAAATCAGTAGAGGTTACATTGTCTACTTTCAATGAACTATACATTGGATCACCATAATCACCTTCCGTATACTCAATAGTGCTAATAGTACTATTTCTCATGATAGCATGCCTCTGCCTTTCTCTTGTAGATACAGAACTCGCGACAGGTTCAACTTGTATATATCTCAAGTCAAGATTCTCCATTAAAATATTATCACTAAAACAGCTTATTTCTAGATCACCTCGTTGTCCATACTTTAAATTTGGACGATTGTAGCCGTTGAAATCTTTTTCTGTAATATTTTCTATAATTACCCGACCCACTTTTGTCGAGGCAGCTGAAAAATTTATACCCGCTCCAATTTTATCAATAATTTCAAGATTCTTAAGTTTGATTGATTCTATTCTTTCTGGAGCATTCTTACTAGATGCCCAAGACCAACCGTGCGCTTGCTCCCATTCATATAGTGAAGATGGAATTTTTGTCAATGATCGTCCATTTTTATCAATTGAAAAATCTGACAGTTCAATCTCATTAATATCATTTTTATTATTCAAATAATGGTAAAATATTTTAGTGTATCTCCCAAAACGTTGTGTCTTACCATCAAGTTCTCTGAAAACAGTTTTATTCTTTCCAGCACCAATCAGTTTAAAGCTTTGACCAGATTGAGTCATTTCAATTCTTAGTGATGTCTGTTTTGTTTTAGAATTTATGTCTCCAATTAAATATACTCCTTCATTTACACGTAAATCTAAACCGCCTTTAATTGATGCATTAATGGCATCTTGCAATGGTATTATATTATCAGTGCCATAACTCCCCATGACATTGCTAACATTATTTAAAGCTCGATCATTCAATAATACAGTGGTAGGATTTATTACCTTATAAATAGTGCTCAATAAATGTTGACCACCATCACCTGCACTTGCAATACTTACTATTTTTCCTCTATCCACATCTGTAAATAATGCCGAATTTGACTTAAGTTCATTTCCTTTTACACTAAAATCAACCAATTGGATAGCATCACCTTTGGCTCCAAAATCTGCGGCTTGAATATATGAACTAATAACATCTCCTTTTGAATACTCGGGATTCTCTATAGTTTTCCGTTCTAAATCTGTAGATTTATTATTTTGAACTTGAGTTCTATTTACTGTAATTAACTCTGCGTTTCCACAAGAGCAAATAATAAAACTTAAAAAAAATATTACTATTCTCATTTCGAAGAAATTAAATTTATACTATAAACCAAAGTACCGTAGAAACCACAAGTCCTACGATTGCGATAAGGGAAGTCATGACTGTCCATGACTTAAAGGTCTCTTTCTCTGTGAGACCAAGGTACTGCTTCACAAGCCAGAAGCCACTGTCATTTACATGAGAAAATATACTAGCACCAGAAGCTATTGCAATTACAAGTACTGCTAGCTGTGGCGCGCTAGTTTCTGTTAGTCCTAGCAAAGGTGCTGTAATCCCAGCAGCTGTAATCATAGCAACCGTAGCGCTTCCTTGTAATACTCTTACAATAGCCGCAACGAGAAACCCAAAAACTACAGGAGGAAAGAAGTCACCACTTAAACTCTCGGCAATCATTGTTCCTGCTCCGGTATCTATTAGTATTTGTTTAAAAGCTCCACCAGCACCCGTTAGTAAAATAATAACTCCAGCTGGATAGAGAGATTTTGTAGAAATATCAAGAAGTTCATCTCTAGTAAATCCTTTTTTAATTCCTAGAAAATACCAAGCAACAATATTTGCAATGATGAGGGCAACAAACGGGTGACCTAATAAATCTGCTCCAAAAATCACCCAACTAGGCAAAGTTCCTTCATCAAATAGCGGACTGTTTAATACGGTATTGCAAACAATTAAAAGTACAGGAATTGCTATTATAAGCAATATAGTCCCTGCACTTGGTGCATTTGCTGGTACTTCCATTTCGGTCACCATATCTTCTGGAGATGTGATGTGCATCCTTTTTGATAAATATCTTGCAAGTAATGGCCCAGCAATAACAGCAGCAGGTAAACCAGCCAAAAATCCGAATATTATGACATAGCCAAGATCGGCTCCTAAAATTTCGGCTACAGCAATAGGTCCTGGTGTAGGTGGTATAAAGGTATGCGTGATTGCAAGTCCTGCAAGCAGCGGAATAGCATAGAGCAGCAAAGACTTTCCCGTTTTCTTCTGTAATGCGTAAACGATAGGTATTAAAACTGTCTCTTATACACATCTCCGAGCCCACG
>CAJXSW010000214.1 GCA_913060645.1 uncultured Dokdonia sp.
GTTTAATTACAGGATGGAAAATAACCCCATAAAAACTGACGGACGACAAGAATTTGTTGCAGATACAAAAGAAACTTTAATTAAGGAGATACAAGACTTTCTGAAAATTAGTAAAGATGGTTGGTGTATATTGTAATTACACCTAACGGTTTGTATAAGAATAGTGGCGTGTAAAAAAGAAAATACCATCGGTTTAACCGATACAATTATAAATAAACAATAACCTTAAATAAAGCCCTAATTAGCTATTATTTTTATATAGTGTTAGGCAACGTTTTTATGACAGAAGATTTTAAAAAAGCAGTAGAAATAGCCGACCAATTAGAAAATGAAATTAATTTACTTGGTGTAGCTTCTGATTATATAGGTGTTTGTACTATGGCGCAATTTACGGCTATGGCAATAAGAAAACAAATACCAATGTACACAGGTAACTTAAATCCAAAGTGGAAAATATATGATGATGTAGTGGCTATTATAAAAGGGCGAATAAATGGGCAAAATGTTGCCTAACTATAGTATAAATGAATATAAAAACATAAACCACTATGAATCAAAACCATAAAATAATAAAACTTGCAAATAATTGCACTTTCTTAGATGGTTTGGTTTTTAAAGATGCAAGCTTCTGCATAAAGTCTATGTTTCTGAATGCTGCATTAAATAGATTTGAAAATTACAATCAAGAAGATGTATCAAATTATCTGGGGATAAGCAAAAGGACGGTGGCAAGTTTAGAGTCTGGAAAGGTTACTAACATAGTAACCATCTTAAATTATATTCATTATTTTAAATTTGATTTTGCTACTGAGCGAAAAAAGGAAACTCAACGTAATTTCTACAAGCGTAGAATGAAAATTAAACCACCCCCGTCCGCATAACTATTCGGGACTATTCCCACGAGGGTAGCTATTTTATAATGCAAACAATCCTACAATCACACCTATAGAAACCCCTACTATGCCAAAAGTAAGCTTACCACGTCTAAGCCGTTTACGCTCTGCCTTAAAGTAATCCTCTCTTATGGATAGTATGCGCTCGCTGGAGGTGTTTTGCTCGTTGAGTATAGAGATTTGCCGTTTAAGATTAGGCACTTGTATCTGTTCAAACTGAAACACTAAATCCTTTTCACTAGATAGTACTTGCTCTAGGCGTATTAGCTTGTCATTTAAAGCCGTTATAAGGCTATCACTTTCCTTTTTATAATCTACATACTTTGCCACCTCTGTAAGTCGCTCATAGCTAATCTCTGTACTCAATGTGCTTTGCGAGTGAGTCAAGATAGGCAATAGAGTAAGTGCGATACAGAATATTTTTAAGAGTTTGCTCTGCGTTAATCGCTCGTTGTTGGGCTTGTTTGTACTCATAGTAGTAGCTTTTTTGGGTGGTGCGTATTTCTGGGATTAAAGTCTCGTGTAATTGCTGCGCTTGCTGGGTGCTGTCTAGCTTTCGCGAAAGCGTGATCTTATCCCTCTCTAGTTCCTCTATTTGTGTAGTATGCATCTTATATGCATAGTTACCACCGCCTAGTAGTAATGCTAGTAGTATCACGCCTATGATTAATAGGATAGGGAGTTTGTATTGCTGCCAGAGGTTTTTCATCTTGTCAAATATGAGTAATACTTATAAGTCAATGCGCTTCTATGGTCCAGACCGTTATATCCTCCATTAATCAACTTTGTAACTCTAGATATAGATACTTTATCTACACGGTGGGTGTACATCCATATAGCTCTATATTCAAAATACCAGAGGGCAGTCTCAAAATAATAATCTAGCACAGCATCTGGATTGTTTACAAAATCACATCCAGTAAACTCACTAAAAGCTGCGTAGTTGTTCTTACCGGTTAACTGTATTGCACCACGGCCTCTATACTTCCAGCCGTCACCGCTTGCTTCATCACCGTTACCCATACGGTTTGCATACACACGGTTTGCAATCTTCTGAGCTTGTCTATGGTAATGCTGCGCACTGTACGGTGTAAAGTATTTTCTAAAAATGGTCACAAGCCTATTGCTGGAGTAGTTTAAACTCTCAATGCCATACTTAAAGTTTGCAGTCTCGTGAGATACCTGCGCAGCAAAGTGTGCAGTAGCTTCTTTTGATGCAATGCCAAAAACCTCCTGCATCTTAAGTAGAGTTTTCTTACCAACAATACCATCTGCGAGGAGTCCATTTTTAGACTGCCATTTTTGTAAATAATTCATTACCCTAGCAGTTTAAATAGTTCGTTACTCAATAAATCAAGGCGTAAGGCTTCACTATCTCTAAGCTCTAGCCGTATGTTACCGTCACTATCTTTGAGCTGCAATAGGTCTACATCGCTTTTAAAATCTGTAAAGTATCTTACTTTACGCATTAATGGATGTAAGCTGGTAGCGCTGTCTCTTATACACATCTGACGCTGCCGACG
>CAJXSW010000215.1 GCA_913060645.1 uncultured Dokdonia sp.
GAGATAGGAGTCCGTCTCGTGGGCTCGGAGATGTGTATAAGAGACAGGTATAAACCAAAAAAGGGAGCCATTAGGCTCCCTTTTTAATACGTATATAAGTGAATTATATATTGAAAGCTTCTTTTACTTTCTCTACATAATCAAGTTTTTCCCAAGTAAATAATTCTACTTCGATATTCTTTTCTTTGCCGTCAAAGCTCTTGAAGGTTTTTGTAACTACTTCATTTGTACGTCCCATGTGTCCGTATGCTGCAGTCTCGCTATACATAGGAGAACGTAGCTTTAATCTGCTTTCAATAGCAGCTGGTCTCATGTCAAATAGTGCAGTAACTTTCTTTGCAATCTCACCATCAGATAAGTTTACTTTAGAAGTACCGTATGTGTCTACAAAGATTCCCATAGGTTCTACAACACCAATAGCATAAGAAACCTGCACAAGAATCTCATCTGCAACGCCTGCAGCAACAAGATTTTTTGCAATGTGACGTGTTGCATAAGCAGCAGAGCGATCTACTTTTGATGGATCTTTTCCAGAAAAAGCACCACCTCCGTGAGCTCCTTTACCACCATAAGTATCTACAATAATCTTACGACCTGTAAGACCAGTATCTCCGTGAGGTCCACCTATTACAAACTTCCCAGTTGGGTTAATGTGATACTTAATATCATCATTAAAAAGATTTGCAATATTTTCTGGTAATAAACCTACTACGCGAGGTATTAAAATATCTTGAATATCTCCACGTATGCGACCTAGCATAGCTTCGTCCTCATCAAAATCATCATGTTGTGTAGAAACTACAATAGCATCAATACGTTGAGGTACGTTTTCATCACTGTATTCTATAGTCACCTGCGCTTTTGCGTCTGGACGTAAATAAGTAATCTCGTCGTCTTCACGACGTAGGTTACCTAGTTCAATAAGTAATTTATGAGAAAGCTCAAGTGCCA
This sequence comes from uncultured Dokdonia sp., assembly GCA_913060645.1. Classification (GTDB taxonomy): domain Bacteria; phylum Bacteroidota; class Bacteroidia; order Flavobacteriales; family Flavobacteriaceae; genus Dokdonia. The sequence continues at coordinate 952 of CAJXSW010000215.1, forward strand.
GTGGCATGAAGTTTTCTGTCTCCTTAGTAGCATAGCCAAACATCATTCCTTGATCTCCTGCTCCTTGCTCTTCTTTTGAGTCGCGATCTACACCACGGTTAATATCGTCAGACTGCTCGTGTATGGCAGATAGTACACCACAAGAGTTTCCGTCAAACATATATTCACCCTTCGTGTAACCTATTTTATTAATGGTTTCACGAGCGATTTTTTGAACATCTAAGTAAGCACTAGATCGTACTTCACCAGCAAGTACTACTTGTCCCGTGGTAACTAGGGTCTCGCAAGCAACTTTAGATTGTGGATCAAAAGCGAGAAAATTATCAATAAGCGCATCAGAAATCTGATCTGCAACTTTATCTGGGTGTCCTTCAGAAACAGATTCTGAGGTAAATAAATAAGCCATTTTTTAATTTTTTGTCAAGAAGTAGATTTGACGTATGCTGGGTAGAAACATAACATAAGAAACGTTAAAGTCTTATGTTTGATTTTAGCCATTTTTTATTGAGGTTGCAAGCAGTCAAATCTGTCCTCGTAATTATGGCACAAAGGTAAAGAAACTTTAATAATATAAACAATCCATTATCCTACCAATTTAGTAGGGTTATGTTATTGTTTTGTGAAAATTTGAAGAGCAAATTTAAAGCTCTCATAACTTCGATTAGAATATTATACTTTAAAAATAATTTAAGCGGAATATTTTACTGAAATAGTGATTTTAATAAAACTTTTTAGAAAAATATTCTAAAAGGTTTGTTTTTGTAGAATTGTTTTTACAATATTTGTGCTCACAAAGTTCAATGACAGTTCAGATTTTCGCGAAAGCGTATTTATGAACAGAATAAATGTTATCAAGAAAGGCTGAGGGAATGACCCTATGAAGCCTTAGCAACCCTTTCACTTAGAAAGAAGGTGCTACATTCTACCCAAGAATCGCTCATTACCGAAACTTGAGGATAGATAACATCGAGCAAGTACCTCACAGGTATGCGCTTATGTTTTTTCTTATAATATTTTTCTTTAAACATTTCCTCGACCTTGAGATAAGGATTCGCATTGGAAATATTTGGCTTTTGTTTTTAATCCGTTCACACGAAGTGAATGGCTAAAATTAATCCTAGTAGTACTGGGACAAAAAAGAGAAAAATGAGTACACAAAAATTAGCAACCAAAGCGTTGCACGCAGGACACGATTATGCAGCAAATGGAGGAACTCGAGCGGTGCCTATCTACCAGAGCACGGCTTATGTTTTTAAAGATGCAGACCATGCAGCAAATCTATTTAACCTGTCTGAGCCAGGTTTTATTTACACACGTCTCAATAACCCAACAAATGACGTGCTTGAGAAACGCCTTACAGACATAGAGGGTGGACT
>CAJXSW010000216.1 GCA_913060645.1 uncultured Dokdonia sp.
GAAAAACAACAACACTGCAGCTAGTTTTGCTTTTTTGATCTTGATTTTACCTAATCGCTTTTTGAGTTCGCCAAAACGAGATCCCTTGTCAAATAAAATCAACATCATCCCTAGATACAATAAGAAGTACCCAATATATGTAACCCAAGTACCCCAAAAATCGTGACTTACAGAAAGAATAGTTCCACTCTCATCTGGTAAAAAGCTTGCTTGAAAAAAGCGGAAGCCTTTGTGATCTAGTACGTGATTCATATAAATATCGTAATCAAAGTTCTCATCTCCATCCTCTACAGTCACTTTACTTTCAAAAGATGCATAGCTATTCTCTGTTCCAGGGTAACGTTCTGCAATAAAATCATTGAGTTTTATTGCAAATGGTAAAGGCATTGCCTCACTTCCATAAGAAAGGTATGCCGTAAGGCCACCCACTTCAACCTTCTTCTTGTCATTACTATAACCTTTCCCTCCTAACAATCCTACAGTTTTAGTCTCGCCATTTACAGTCACATCTACAAATAAAGCATCTTCTTGGTTCTTCTCTGCTACTTCCTTTGCAACAATACCTGTGCGTCCACGTATTGCAGGTTCTGGAATCACTAAGAGCTTTCCTCCTAAGTTATATAAGGCTCTTAATTTAAGTGGTTGCTTTACAGCTTCTGGGACTTCGCTTTTGGCTTGAGTTGCCATCACGGTTACATCGCCAGCAAATGGTGATGAAAACGTATAGTTTTCTCCATCAAAGCCTATATTTATTGCCCCATCTGTAGGCTTATTAAAAGCATACAACACGTTGTGAATATTTACTAGCTCCCCTTCTACTAGAAAGTGCTCATGACGCTGATTATCTGTACCAGTTTCTACAATCTTAAGATGCCAAAGCCCGTTTTCATCTTCTACAAAACCATCTTCTGCACCATCAATAAACTTATTAAAATTGAAAGAAATATCTGTGTAATCATTGCGATCTGTAGCGCTATGATTAAAACGCTCTGTCCATGAGAAATCGTTATCAAGACGTGGAGACAGAGACAACTCCTTTTTTAATGGGCGACGCATAGGCTCTCCATCACGCTCACCATCTAGAAATACATCTAGATATGTTTTCTCACTTAAAAATGTATTTTCAGATTCACCTTCTTCTATAACCATTACTCCCTCGTAACTTATATATTTTGTGATACCAGCTCCTATTAAAATAATGATAAAAGAGGCGTGAAAAATAAGGGTGGTTATCTTCTCTTTACGTAATAATTTATAGCGGAAAACATTACCTATAAAGTTGATCACAAACATGATGTGGATTAGTGTAAACCACCATGCATCATAAATCCAATATCTGGAGTAAGGTGTAGGAGAAGTTTCTTGCCCTTGATCTAAAAAGGTACCTACTGCCATTGCGACAAAGTAAGCTATAAACAATATCCCCATCAGTCTTGTGGAGAATAAAATAGAGGCGATTTTCTTTTGCATAATATAGGCCAATTTTACCGAGGGCAAAGATAACCTACGAGGCTCGAAAAACCTTAGAGAGACGCTTCATAAAAAATGAAAGCTGAGCACATCTAAAAAAGCCTATTTTTGCACCTATGATTGAAGTAAATATTGTCGGTACTGGTAATGTGGCTTGGCATCTTGCAAAGGCATTGGGCTCTCAAAATCAAGCTATACTAATGCAGGTTGCGGGTCGATCTCATGAAAAGCTCGAAAACTTTAACAATATAGCTCGTGAAACCGTTACTATAGACCAACTTAAGCCTGCCGATGTCACCATTATTGCTGTAAGTGATGATGCTATTGAAAGCATCTCTGAGCAGATTCCTTTTGATAACTCACTGGTCGTGCATACTTCTGGATTTACTGCGATGAGTAAGCTTTCGCGAAAGCATAACAAAGGAGTTTTTTATCCGCTGCAAAGTTTTTCTAAAGAAGACACATCGATAGACTTTACCGAGATTCCTATTCTCATAGAAGCAGCTGATCAAAAAGATGAAAAAACCTTAAAGACCTTAGCAGCGATTATATCAAATAATGTACAAGTAATAAATAGTGAACAACGCAGGCAGTTGCACCTTGCTGCAGTATTTGCAAATAATTTTACAAATCACTGTTACACCATTGCTCAAGAACTTTGTGACGTACACGGTGTTCCTTTTGACACCTTGTATCCTCTTATACAGAAAACTACAGAAAAAGCGTTACAACAAGGACCTAGAAATAGTCAGACAGGTCCTGCAAAACGTGATGATAAACAGGTCATAGACCAACAAATTAAATTGCTTACTGATCCTCATCATACAGCGGTTTATAAAAACATAACTAAAGCG
>CAJXSW010000217.1 GCA_913060645.1 uncultured Dokdonia sp.
ATTACACATTTTTATGGAAAAGAGTTATAAAGAATACCTACACCAGATCACGACATTTATTTTTGACGTAGATGGAGTACTTACGGATGGATCATTGCACATTACATCAAATGGGCATATTCATCGCACTATGAATGTAAAAGATGGCTATGCTATGAAGGCTGCGCTAGAAGCGGGATACAACCTATGTATCATAAGTGGTGGTACTGACGAAGGCGTACGCTCGAGACTTCAAAAACTGGGCATAGAAGATATTGCACTAGGCGCACACCTTAAAATGGAACACCTACAAGCGTATATAGATAAGAAAAATATACGCTTAGAAAATATCCTCTACATGGGCGATGACATTCCTGATTTTCCAGTGATGAAAAAAGTAGGATTACCTTGTTGTCCTCAAGATGCCGTAAAAGAAATCAAAGAAATATCTAGCTATATATCTCATAAAAAAGGTGGCCACGGCTGTGTGCGTGATGTAATTGAGCAAGTGCTTAAAGTGCAAAACAACTGGATGAAAGAAATGGATGCTTCGGCACACTAAAAATAGACTTGTGGCATACTTAAAAATCATAAGACCTTTTAATCTGTTTATGATTTTTATAACTCAGCTTATTTTAAAGTTGTCTTTGAGTTATTTGAGAGATGTTGGTACTGAGCTATCTTTTTTAGAGTTTGCGACACTGGCTCTCGCTACACTTTTTATAGCGGCAGCGGGATATATTCATAATGACATAGTTGATATTAAAGCAGATCGTATCAACAAGCCTAATGAGGTTTATGTAGTTGATAACATATCGCTACGTAATTCCTACACTTACTTTATCTCACTATGGAGCATAGGAATTACTTTAGGGATTTACAGTGCGTTTATTTTAGAACATTGGGAGTATTCATTGCTGTTTATAGGAGTTAGCGTAGCGCTCTATGCTTATAACTCATACTTGCAAAGAATCCCTATACTGGGAAACGTTGTAACTAGTGGGCTCGTTGCTTTTTCGCTTGTCATTATATGGTTGTTTGAAGCCAAAGCTCTTGAGCTTTCTGGAGCAGAACACATCCTCACAAAAGAAGGTCATACTCTATTTACTTTTGTTGTGGTACTTGCCTTTATAATTAACGTACTGCGAGAACTTGTAAAAGACGTACAAGACATAAATGGGGATTATGCCATGGAGTATCGCACATTACCTATAATAATTGGTAGTAAACGTACGATGCTATTATGCGCTCTCATTGCACTAGGGTTGTTGTTTAATAGTGCATTATTCACATTTATATTTGCAGATGGATCACTACCTATCAGTATCGTACTTTTTGCATTTACAATAATCCCACTAGGATATATTGCCTCCCAATGCTGGAACGCAGAAAAAACATTAGATTATAAATTAATTGCTAGACTACTTAAAGGTTTAATGCTTTTAGGCATTCTCCTTTTTCCACTTATACTAATTATAGAACGCTATGCTTAAAGAAAAACTTAAAAATCACAACCTCATACTTGCCTCAGGATCTCCTAGGCGCCAAGATTTTTTTAAAGAATTAGGACTCGATTTTACTATAGATATTAAACCTGTAGATGAGATTTTTCCAGAAGAGCTTAAAGGACCAGAAATTACAGATCACCTTGCTAGACTCAAAGCTTCTGCGTTTTCAAATCTTAAAGGACAAGATATTCTTGTTACTAGTGATACGATTGTTTGGTTTAACGGAGTTGCTTTAAATAAACCTGAAGACCGCGATGAAGCCTATGCCATGATATCTGCTCTTTCAGGCAGCACACACGAGGTCATTACATCTGTCGCTTTTACTACTGCTACTGGACAAACGGTCATTAATGACATAACAAAAGTGACTTTTAAAGACCTCACCGAAGAAGAAATAGACTATTATATAGACAACTTCCAGCCGTATGATAAGGCAGGTGGTTACGGTATTCAAGAATGGTTTGGCTACATTGCAGTGACCAGCATAGAGGGATCTTACTTCAATGTCATGGGAATGCCGCTTCATAAAGTTTATGAAACGTTAATGCTGCTCGCAGACTCATAGTATTTCTGTAGTTTTAATATTAAAATTTATATCATGTCTATATCCACAAAACAACATCAAGCATATCGAAGTACATTCTTAATAGGTAG
>CAJXSW010000218.1 GCA_913060645.1 uncultured Dokdonia sp.
CGAGATAGGAGTCCGTCTCGTGGGCTCGGAGATGTGTATAAGAGACAGCTTTTTATTAGGATCAAAGTTTGTAGGCTTGATGATATAAGCGTTAAGAGAAACTCCGTTTACGTCAATCTCAAAAAATTCTTTAGGAGAAATATCATAAGTAGCATAAAGCTCTTTGAGATGGTTATTGTCTTTTATAACACGTATTTGCTTTCCGTCCTTAGCATCGTTAAGGGTAAAACGATAAGGCGTTGTCGTATTTGAATATGTATGGATGAAGTTGCTATAGTTTGCACTAAAATCGGCATCATTTGTTCCTTCCTTTACAGCGAGTGCTTGCTTCTTTTTACCGTTAAGTCCTATCGCGTAAACCCCTCGGTTGATTGAACCATTTTCTGAGCTCTGATAAAATATCCTCTTTGTTTTTGCATCATAACCATAGTATCCTGTCACTTCCCAGTCGCCTGAGGTTACTTGGCTTTTAAGAGTACCATCTGCATTGTGGTGATACACGTGATTCCATCCATCTTTTTCACTCGTCCAGATAAAGCTGTTATCTTCTAGAAAAGTAAGATTATCTGTTACATCTACATATGCCTTATCCGTTTCAAGAACAGCGAGTTTTGTTTGATAAGTAGCCGCATTAAAAAGTGACAGCTTCAATGTATCTTGATGACGATTTAAAGTTTGTACAGAAAGTACGTTTGGATCTTTTGACCAAGATATACGTGGAATATAGTATCCGGCATTATCACCCAGATTTATCTCAACATCCTTTGCTTTACGGCTATTTCCGCTATCTAGGTTATGAAGGCGTAGTGTTACTTTTGCATTTGCCTCACCTGCTTTAGGGTATTTAAAAACTGACTGCGTCTGGTATAATTCTTTACCATAAATATCCATAGAGAATTCTGGCACATCTGTTTCGTCAAAACGCACATAGGCGATCTTCTTGCTATCTGCACTCCAATCGAAGGCACGCACAAAACCAAATTCTTCTTCGTAAACCCAATCTGTAATACCGTTTATGACGCTGTTTTTCTTCCCGTCTGTAGTAAGTTGCTGCGTTGTACCTTCTGCGATGTTAAATACATATAAGTTGTTACCCTTTCCGTAAGCAATCATTGTCCCATCTGGAGAAAATGTAGGCTCTTGGATAAGATCGTCTGAAACTTTTGTTAGCTTTTGCGAAAGCGTATTCCAAACATAAAACTCTCCTAGCGTAGATCTTCTAAAGATTGACTGTAGCTTGGTCGCTAGCAAGACTTGCTTTTCATCACCGCTAAATTCATAGCTAATAAAATAGTCAAGACCATCAATATCTGCACTGCTCACCGCTGTACGCACTTTTTCTCCTGTCGCATAGCTATAAATATCTACGCTTCCTGTACGTGTTGCTCTATCGAAGTTTTGAACGGCATACTCTTGTCCGTTTGCCATGGAGTGAATAGACTGGAGTCTCTCTGCACTAAAAGTGCCTTCTTTCCATATATCTTCAAGGGTGATTTGCTTTTTTTGCGCAGTTGCGCTCTGGATTGCCATGAGTAAAATGGCACTCAAAAAGAGTTGTATTTTCATATATAATTGCTAATTCTAGTAATGTATCTCAATTTTACTAAAAATAACGCAAAAAGCCCCGTAAAAGCTGTTAAATAGCGCCATATTGTTAAGAAATAAAATCACTAGATTACTTACACAAAGCTAGGTTTACCTCATTCTCAGTATCTTTGATACTTTTATAAATACAGCTTAATGACAAAGGCAATATCAGGATTTTCAAGACTTTCAAAAACGGAGAAAATAGCGTGGCTCACGTCTACCTATTTTGAAAATCCAACACAGGCAACTCAAGTACTATCATCTTACTGGAATGATGATAAAAAGCTACAACAGCTACATGACGAGTTTATAGAAAACACCGTTACTAACTACTACTTACCGCTAGGTGTTGCTCCTAACTTTGTTATTAATGACCGTATTTATACCATTCCCATGGCTATCGAGGAGAGCTCTGTGGTGGCTGCCGCAAGTAAAGCGGCAAAATTCTGGCAAGATAGAGGAGGTTTTAAAACCTGTCTCTTATACACATCTCCGAGCCCACGAGACGGACTCCTATCTC
>CAJXSW010000219.1 GCA_913060645.1 uncultured Dokdonia sp.
ACGAGATAGGAGTCCGTCTCGTGGGCTCGGAGATGTGTATAAGAGACAGCCTACAGTCCCTATTTAAACTGATGTTTTTCAATACATTGAAACCTCCCAAACTAGTGCAATTATGGATGATTTACTACAAAAAAAGGATCTTGATTTTGCAACAATTGAGTTTTACAAAACCTATGTTGTTTGCAAAATGAATGAAGGAATCGTTCTAGATGTTCCTAAAGCAATAGCCCTTCACGAGCAATCTCGCCCCTTCTACAACGGTTTAAAATATGGATTCATATTTGACAGAACCATTGATTACACAATTGACCCTATTGTTTATATACAGTGCCCTTATTATGCAGATATAAATGCAATGTTTGTTGTTGCCGAAAAATTTACTACAAAGCAAATAGTGCAGTTTGAGCAAAATTTTTCAAAATATAAACTCACTGTTTTTGACACTCTAGAAGAGGCCAAAAACGAAATAAGGAAAGTGAAGTTTGGTGAGAAATCACCACTTACAGAACAACCGTTAGGGTAATTATATCCAGCAAAGTTCACTTTCTATTATTTCAAAATATGTATTCTAGCTTATATTACGCTAGAGCTTTTCCACTTTCTACAATTGCCCACTCATTTGCCCATTTGGCAATAAGCGCAGCCCAGTCATCTCGGTCATTTATACAAGGAATGGTATGGAAATCCTTTCCTCCAGCTTCGTGGAAAATTTCTTCACCCTCCATCGCAATTTCTTCTAAAGTCTCTAAGCAGTCTGAAACAAAAGCTGGTGTAGCAATTGCCATTTTCTTAAATCCTTCTTTTCCCATGCGCTCAATAGTACGATCTGTATAAGGTTGTAACCATGGATCAAAACCTAAACGCGACTGGAAACTAGTAGAAAACTTTAAAGGCTCCCATCCTAGATATTCTCCTACCATTCTAGTAGTCTCATAACACTGGTGCCTATAGCAAAATTCATGTGCTGCAGACTCAGACATACAACATGAACCATCAATTTTACAGTGTACCTTAGTTACATCGCTTTTACGTATGTGGCGCTCAGGAACTCCGTGGTATGAAAATAATACATGCTCATAATCTACACCTTCAAGACTCTCTGCAATAGAATCTCCTAATACTTTAATGTAATCTGCATCCTTGTAGAATGGTTTTACATCTGTAATTTTCATCTTTGGGAAAAACTCAGCTCTTAACTCCTCTGCAAGTACCGTAATGGTTTCTGTGGTTGCCATTGCATAATGAGGATATAGTGGTAATAACATTACCTCATCTACTCCTTGATTATGTAATTTTTCGAGACCTTCTTTAATAGATAGAGAACCGTAACGCATCGCAATCTCAACAGGCAACTTTGTATACTCTTGCACTTTTTTCTGAAGGCGCTGTGTAAGTACAATTAACGGTGATCCTTCATCCCACCATATTTTACTATAAGCCTCTGCACTCTTCTTAGGACGTGTATTTAATATAATTCCCTTTACTAGTAATGCGCGTGCTGCATAAGGAACATCAATTACGCGTTCGTCCATTAAGAACTCGCCTAAATATTTTTTTACGTCTTTTGGGTCTGTACTATCTGGTGATCCCAGATTTACCATTAAAACTCCTTTGTTCATTTATTCTCAGTTTTTCCTTAACAAAAATACAGTATATCAATCGTATCATCCTCATGTTATCCATAAGACTTTATGATACTGGTATTGTCTTTTTTATGCTTTCGCGAAAGCGTGATAATTTTTATCCTAAGCTCATTAAATACTTTTTTGGCGTAGTGCCAAATTTCTTCTTAAATGCCGTAATAAAGTGACTTGCGGTGCTATAGCCTACCTTTAGCCCCACTTCGTTCACATTGTGGGATCCTGTTTCTAGCAGCTGGCGCGCAACTTCCATCTTATAATCAAACAGAAAACTAAACACCGAATCTCCATAAATCTGCTTAAAGCCTTCTTTGAGCTTATTAAGTGATAAGCCTATCTCTGTCTCTTATACACATCTGACGCTGCCGACGAAGAGGATAGTGTAGA